>JBGTLQ010000044.1:0-11965 GCA_041744075.1 Terrimicrobiaceae bacterium | reverse complement strand
GAGTCGGTCGGTGAACCGGGTTGGCAACTTGATGTGACTGGAACGCTCTTGGATGAAACGCTGCCAGATCGGAGCGCTTATCGCGGTAAAGTGCCGGTGGTCTATCATGGGGCGATAGCTGCATCAAAACTGGCGGAAGTGATGCGTCATAGTGACTTGTTGGTTCTCCCCTCCTTGGAAGAGGGTTTTGGTTTGGTTGTGCCACAGGCTCTCTCATGCGGACTACCGTGCGCAGTGAGTTCGATGGTTGGTGCCAAGGACCTGATTATTAGGACAGACTATGGAACAGTTTTTCCGGTTGGAGACGAGGAAGCCATTGGGAACACCTTGCGAGCTTGGTCATTGCGGACAGAACGCATCACGGGAGAGTGGAGTTGGGCCGCACCTGCGAAGCAAATGTTGCATCTTGCAAGGACGGGCCGGATGACTAAATGAATAGAAGTCTCCCTCATGCATTCAGCGAACGCGGTCAAACCTTCTCCGCGTCTTTTGCAGAAAAAAATGTGCTCAGACCTGAATGGTCGGGCACATTTGTTTTTTTGGCAGGTCTCCTATTGGCGGCGCTGCTCGGTCAGGAGGAACGGGATAGCGTCACGTCCACTTTGCATGTCCAGGCTCTTGCGGTTGGGTTGGGGCTGGCGGGAAGTGTGGCACTTGATTTTCGTCGGGGGCTGAGGAACCTGATCCGAACAGACCTTGTCTGCCTCTCGGCGCTTTATTTCCTGACCTATGTGGAGTTTCTCTTTCCCCAGCCGGGCTTTGATGAAGCAGCCGAAACCTATGACGTGCTAGGTGCCTCACGTTTGGTTTTGATTGCCATGGCCTGTATGGCGATCAGTCGGCATTTTAGTTTTCGCTCCATGGTGCACACCATGCCACCATCGGGGGCAGGGTTTACTTCAAAGCAGTGGCTGTGGTTGTTATGGATCGCAGCGGCCTTAGGCTATCTCCACATGCTACTTGCGGTTAATTTTAATATCGTTGAGATCATTGAGCAAATGATGCGACCGCGATTCAGCCAACCATGGGGGCGCGGAAAATTTGGGGATTGGAAAGCTCTGGTGTATGAGCTTTCATTGTTCATCTACCTGATTCCCCCGGTTTACGGAATCTTGCTTGCCAAACGAAAGCAACTTCCCCTGGCGGGTTTTGTTGCTGCGACGTTGATTGCTCTGCTCACGTTATTCTATGGCTTTTCCTCGGGAACCCGTAATGTTTTTGCCACCTATGTGGCTGGCATGATTGGTGCATATCTGCTTGTGCTTCCCAAATTGGGACTCAAACAGGTGCTTGTTGCTGCATTGCTAGGTGGTGGTCTTCTTTATGTCTCCACCAAACATATGCTCGCATTCCGCCAAATTGGACTGTCTCATTATTTGGAACACGGCATCGAGAATTCAGAGGAAGAAGATGCCGCCTTTTTTGTTGATGCAAATCTTTTGAACATGGCCCTTGTGATGGATGCCATTCCTTCCCGGCACGATTTCACAGGCTGGGATATTCCCTACAATGCCCTGATCCGTCCGATTCCAAGAGCAATCTGGTCGGGAAAACCTGAAGGATTGAAGGTGGGAATTGAAGAAGCTGCCGGCGTGGAGGGACTGACCCTCTCAATCACGTTTGCCGGTGAGGCCTACATGTCTGCGGGCGTTGTGGGGGTGGTGATCGCGGGGATCTTTTTTGGAACCCTTTGCGGTTTTTGGAATTCCCTGTTTCGTGGGCGTTGGGATTCCTTTTCGCGGCTGGTCTATGCGGCCGGTTTTTTTCCGGCCGCAATTTCGATGCGGAGTCTTTTTTCCTTCAGCACAGCGATACTTCCGATATTTGGGTTGCTGGCCATCTCAGCGGTTTTACGACGGACTCAGGGACAGCCAGCCATTCAAAAACGCAAGCGTCAGCGCATTCCTGAAACCTTATCACAAACAAAGGCCGGCCCGCAGGGTGGGGACCCAAGGCCGCGATCCAAATAATGTATTTTGATGAGGCTTTTGATATTAAGTGTGACGCCCTCCCCTTATCAGCGGGACGTCTTTCGTGCTATGGCATCGCGAAACGACTGTGCTTTGCAGGTTTGTTATTATGAGCAGGCGGCAGACGATTCACCGTGGCTCCAGGAAAAGTTGGAACCTTGGGAGTCCGTGATGTCGGGAAAGGTTTGGGGAAAGGGGCGGCTTCGCTGTCATTGGAACTGTCCTTTGCCGGATGTGTTGTCCTATGATCGGGTGATTGTGAATGGGCCTCTCACGGCTCTCACCACACAGATCTTGTTTCGAAGACTCTCAAAACCTAAGTCGCCTCCATGGTTTTTCTGGGGCGAGCGACTTATGGGGAGGATGGGGTGGCGTAGTTGGGTTCAAAAATTACTGGCTGCTCCGCTTGAAAAAGCTGATGCGATAGTGGCAATTGGCAACATGGCAGCTTGTGACTACCGAAACCGTTTTCCGGGTGTCTCGGTGCAGAACATTCCCTATGCTTGTGATCTCAGGGACTTTCAGAATGCTGCCAGTGAGCGTGTTGCCAGCCAAATGTGCCGATTTCTCTTTGTGGGACAGATGATTCCGAGAAAAGGGGTTGATGTGTTATTGTCGGCATTTTCCCGATTGTTTGCTGAAGGTCACCTGGTGGAACTCCACTTGGCGGGACGAGAAGGCGACCTTCCGCATTGGTTATCCACACTCAGCCCTGAGGTGCACGCACACGTGAAATATCATGGTTTTCTTCAGCCCAAGGAACTTCCCTTTGCCTTCTCGAATGCTGATGTGTTCATTTTGCCAAGCCGTCATGATGGTTGGGGCGTCGTGGTTAACCAAGCACTTGGGGCGGGCCTGCCAGTGATCACTAGCACAGCCGCTGGTGCGGGGAGAGATCTTGTGGATGATGGCGTCGATGGAGTTCATGTGCCTCCCGCAGAGGTTGAGCCGCTGCTCAATGCCATGCGGCACCTTGCCAGTGATCGAAGTCTAAGGCAGCGCCAAGGAGCGGCCGCCGCAAAAAAATCTCAAAGCCTTTCGCCGCAAGCCACAGCTGATAGGTGGATGAAAGTTCTGAGTGATCCAAAAAAACTATCCCACTTTTGAGTGGAGATGAATCTCCTCCCCATGTGATGCGCATTCTCCTTGTCAGTTCCAGTTCAGGTTCACGGGGTGGCGGTGAGCTGTTTTTGATCTATTTGGCAGAAGCTCTCAAAGCAGCAGGCCATGAGCCCATGCTGTGGTGTGCTTCACATGAACGGATGGACGAACTTGCCTGGCGATTTGAGGACATGGGACCCGTCGCAAGGGATGAGTATTTAAACAGTTACCTCGACCGTCGATTGAGGGTGTTCTCTGCGGTGTGTGATGGAAGGACGATCCAACGTTTAGCTAAGCGATTCGCGACAATGCCCTGCGATGTGATTCATCTCAATAAGCAAACGCTTGAGGACGGGTTGGACCTACTAGAAGCCCTTCGCCTCTCGGGAAAACCGCTGGTTTCTACCATTCACATCACCCAAACCAGTCAATCTTTGGGTGCGCTTGGCGGGAGGCTGAGGGATTTGGTGGCGGTGCATCATCTTCGGCGCTCCACGCAGGTTTCCTGGACAGCGGTCGGTGATGCGAGGGCGGCGGGGTTAGCCCGTGTTGTGGGAAGGGAAATTCCTGCCATTTACAACGCGGTGAGCGAAGCCCCGGTTTTAGACCGCATGGTCATTCGGCAGGAAGTGCTGACCTCCCGTAATTGGCCGGAGGACTCCTTAGTGGTCGTCTGTGTTGGGCGTCTCGTGGCACAAAAAAATCCCGAGCGTTTTTTGCGCATGGCGGCAAGCCTGCTAAAAAATGAGCCCGCAAGCCGCTTCCTTTGGATCGGCGGTGGCGAGGAACATCAACGGTTTCTTGATCAGGCGGCGAATCTTGGACTTTCGGGAAAAGTGGATTGCACCGGTTGGTTGTCGGATCCTCGGAGGCTTCTTTGGGCGGCCGATCTGTATCTTCATCCAGCCATCTATGAGGGCCTGCCTCTGGCGATATTAGAAGCGATGGCGGCTGGCCTTCCATGCATTTTGTCCGAGGAGATCACTGCGGAGATGGACGTCTTTGATTCGCGCACTGTCATCGTGGCAAAGGAAGGGGATGAGGACTGGCTGTTGAAGGCGACCTCGGCGACGGCCCGAGCCACCTATGGGGAGGCATCTTCCACGCTTTACAGATCTCACTTTCGCACGGAAGTGATGGCCAAGGCCTTTTTGAAACTTTATGCGTTGACGATGGCGGACACCACACCATGAATGGGGAAAGAAAAACCAGCGAGTCGATTTCCGGAGTCATCCCTTCTCCATCCAAGACAGCGCTTATAGAACCACTCACCGTGCGGTTGGTTCTGCCTCCTAAAGTTCAACAAACAGGTGGAATCGAGAATGCCGTGGAGGGATTGCGTCAGGCCCTGTCGGCATCAAAAACACACGTTCTCGACGGAGCGGAGGCAACAGACAAGTCCGCAGTGCATCATTTTCACGGGCTCTGGAATCCCTCTCATACAAAACTTGCCGGTCAATTGAAAAAGGCAGGACGCCCGTATGTGGTTTCCCCACATGGGATGCTGGAACCATGGGCTTTCCGACACCGTTGGTGGAAAAAGTGGCCTTACTTTCATCTCAGAGAAAAGCCATTTTTGTTGGGTGCGGCGGCTGTGTTTGTGACGAGTCCCATGGAGCGAGAGCATTTGCTAAAAGTTCTCCCTCATCCTGCGGTGCAAGTTCTTCCCTTGGGATGCCGGGAAGTGCGTTCACCGGACGAAGCACGTGCAAGGATTGCGCTGGGATGGCGACCCGATGAGCATGTCATGCTTTATCTCTCGCGTGTGGACCCCAAGAAAGGCCTGCATTTGCTATTCGACGCCTTGGCGCTGAGTGCCACCGATTTTAAAAATTGGCGGCTGGTGATAGTGGGAGATGGAGATCCTGGCTATTTGGCAACCCTCCACAAACAAGCCGACAAGCTCGAGAACTCCCTTCCGAAAATTGATTGGATTGGTTCCATTTGGAATGACCAGCGCTGGATCTATCTTCAAGCCGCCAGCTTGTTTTGCCTTCCCACGCATTCCGAAAATTTTGGAATTGCGGTGTTGGAGGCCCTTCATTGCGGAACCCCAGTGTTAACAACATCCTCCACGCCTTGGGTTGACTGGAAGGGGGTTGATGGCGTTTTTATCGCAGACCCTAAAGTCTCCTCACTGGGAGAGACTCTCAATGAGGCCCGAGCCCGGCTTCAGGGGGAGTGGTCCGAGAAGGATCGCAAGATCCTTTCGATGAGGGCGACCGAGCAGTTCTCTTGGCCGAAATTGGCACCACGTTATGTGGAAGCTTATCGTGCGTGCTTGTCGAAGAACGATAAGAATGATGACGTATCCGCCACCTGATTGTCATGCTCGACTTGTCCAAATTTCAGAATCACGAATTCTCCCGCGGAGTGCCTGCATGGAAAGAAGGGCTGTGGTGGGTGGTTCGCGGCTTACTTTTTGCTTCATGGTTTCCAATACCATCTCAGGTGAAGGTGGCAGCCCTTCGAGCATTTGGTGCAAAAGTTGGAAGAAACGTGGTGATCCGCAGCCGCGTGAATATCACCTTTCCTTGGAGGGTTCAGATTGGAGACCATGTTTGGATTGGTGATGAGGTTCTGATTCTCTCGCTGGCCCCCGTGAAGATTTCCTCGAATGTGTGTATCTCCCAGCGGGCTTTTCTATGCACGGGCTCTCATGATTTTGCAAAGGAAACATTCGATTTGATCTGCCGTCCCATCACGATTTGCGCGGGCTGTTGGATTGGAGCTCAATCCTTTGTGGGATCTGGGGTGACCCTACACTCAAATACGGTCTGTGCGGCTGGAGCCGTGGTGGTCAAGGACGCCGGACCGGATGAAGTGATTGGGGGAAACCCAGCAAAGGTTATACGGCAAAATTCAGATGACAATACTCGCGGATAGGAAAAATTGAAGGTCTTTTTTTTCATCTATCCGTGTTCATGCCAGAAATTTGACGGCGGCATTGCGACAAATAGTCGCCGTCCATCTCCGGCTTCGCCTCCGGTTGTGGTTAGAAAATGAAAATACTGTGAGGATCACCATCCTAACAGCCACCCTGAATCCAGGGTCGGCTCTCTCGGACTGCCTGAACTCTGTGGCTGAGCAGATTGTCCCCGATGGGATTTCCATTCATCATCATGTGCTGGATGGCGGCAGTTCGGACGGAACGCTCGACTTTTTACAATCTTGGGTCAGGGACCATCCCGGTCGCACCTTTCGGAGCGGTCCAGACGGAGGATTTTATGAAGCCCTGAACTCCGGGATCCAAGAGACACAAGGCGATATCGTCGGCATCCTCAATGCCGACGATTTTTATTTTGATGAGCAGGTTCTGGCTGATGTTGTCCATTCCCTGAAGGATCCGAATATTTTCGGCACCTACGGGGATCTCGTTTATATCAGCAGCGGGTCTGACAGGGCTCAGTATCAGGTGAAACGGTATTGGAAAGCAGGGGCATTTCGAAACTTTCGTCATGGTTGGATGCCCCCCCATCCCACGGTTTTTGTGCGCCGCGAAGTCTATGATCTCTCTGGTGGATTCAGAACGAATTTTGGGTCGGCAGCAGATTATGAGTGGCTGATACGAGCGATCTACAAAGCCGGCCTGTCGATGGCTTACATCCCTCGCGTGCTTGTGGCTATGCGGGAGGGTGGAATGAGCAATCGCAATGTCAAAGTCCGTTTGCAGGCAAATTGGAATGATCAGCGAGCATGGTCGGAAAATCAAATCCGACCGTTACCTTGGACCCTACTCATGAAACCACTGAGGAAAATTCCGCAATGGTGGCAGCGCCCGCCGAAGTGACTGGTCTATCGCCCTTTGGCTGAAACCATCACATGAATGGTTTTGAGAATCACTGCCGCATCCAACTGCAGTGAAAAATTGCGGATGTAATAGAGATCGTACATCAGCTTTTCGAGCGTATCTTCAATGTTGGCCCCATAAGGATGGTTGACCTGAGCCCAACCGGTGATCCCTGGTCGAACCAGATGACGAAAATGATAGTGGGGAATAACGTCCTCATACTGCTCGACGCACTTGACCCATTCCGCACGGGGGCCAATCAGGCTCATCTCCCCCCGAAGGACATTTAAGATTTGGGGTAGTTCATCAAGACGCGAAGACCGCAGAAATTTTCCAATCTTTGTGACACGCGGATCATTGGTTTCCGTGTAAATTCCTTGGTGTTCGCTTCCAACGGTCATGGTTCTAAACTTATACAGGCGAAAGCGGCGTCGGTGTTGGCCAACACGCGACTGCCGGAAAATGGCAGGACCGGGGCTGTCCAGTTTGATGGCGGCCGCGGTGATAACCATCAGGGGAAAAAGCAGCGCCAAAGCAAGGATAGATATGCAGAGGTCCGTGAGCCTTTTGATGGCGGCAAAGGCGGAGTGTTTCACCAGATGAAACCCTGCCTGGAGTGGCCAAGTCGGTGTGAGGAGGTGTAAGGGAACCTTCTCCCAGTAGGCCTCATAAAAGGATTGGATCGAATAAACAGGCATGTTTTGAAAGTGAACTGTGGCAAGAAAATTCAGCACCTTGGGGGCCAGATTATTCTCAGCAGCAACAACGACAATTCCTTCATGTCTGTGTTCGGGATTTTCCTGAAGCATCCTTGGCAAATCTTCAGCTGCCGCGGCAAAAACGGGGGAATCCGGACCATCCACCTGCTCACCCACCAGGGAGGCATCGACGGTCACAAACTCCAACCCTTGGGTTTGGCCATGAGCCTGATAGGCCCGAAAAAATTGAGACCCGCTTTCCGCGTCGGCGACAATCAACAAACTGCGCTGCTGATGCAGACTCCTCAGGGCAAACCAGAGGAACCGCCGTTGAGCGAGGGCAAAAATGCAGAAGCCCAGCGAAGTGAAAATAAACACAGCCCGACTCGAGTTGATGCTTGAGTCGTAGGTCGCAATCAAAAATAGAGCCAGTGAGGATGCCACGAACCCGGAGAGGCAGGCAATCATATGCTCCGCCGCATAACTCAGAGATGCCATGCTTCCCGGAAATTTGTAGCCACCGATCAGGCTCAAAGCGATCGCCATCACGACGGGAGGCAGGAAAAGCTCTGGAAGACCGAAGGTATTGCCTGGCAGAAAAAAATGCGAAAGAAGCAGATAAACCCCGATCCAGGTTGCAAAATCTAGTAAGCATTGAGCAACAGGCACAATCCATTGGCTCCATGTGCTCAATCGCTGAAAACCCGACCGCTTGACCCCCCGCTTCCACCATAAAGGAATGGATTGCTCGGATTTTTCGAGGGCAGCTCTGGCCTCCCAATTCACACGTGTCTCCTTAATGCCCTCCATGCAGCTGGTTGTTTCAAATCCTTGGGACGCTGTCAATGCCTAATTATACGACCCAACCAGTCGTATATACTACTTATAAACCACCAGCGGTAGGTTCGGTGGGTGGGGTGGGGTCAATGACAATGCCACGAGGCACACGGGGTGCTGACATGGAGGAACCGAGACTGCACATCAAAAAGATTGCAAGAAGACAGGCAGAACGTTTCATCACAAGGCAAGGTAACAGATGAGGTATTTATGGTCCATCAAACACCAGGTTTTTAGACCCGGAAAAATCTCGGGGGCTGGTGCCTTGGTTGCGCAGGCAGGAATTCTGGTCGCTTCAGCTGTCAGCATTCTGCTTTGTGGTGGGATGCCCCAAGGGAGCTTGGGGGTGTTTTTGGGGGTTTCAGCGGTCATGCTGATTTTTGTGCCCCCCAAAGCACTCCAACCTGTATCGGTGTGGGTTATGGCCTGCGTGGTGATCGGCGCTGGGGGGTTGGCTCTGCTGCCGGCCATGCTTCACGAAGCGCCTCTGTGGAGGCAGGCGCTACTTGCGGATGGCAGTTTTGGAACACTTGATCGCATCAGCGTGGTGCCCCAGGAAACGCTTTTTTGGTTGGCGATTCTCGCCAGCACGCTGGTGGTGGGCATTTATCTGTTATCTCAACCTGTGAGCCCGATGGCCATGCTTGGATTAACTTCCGTGGCGACCCTTTTTTGCGCAGTTTATGCCGGATTGTCGGTTTATGCGGAGGCCACGGGGTGGAAGTCTGCTTTTGATGCGGGGCCCTCTTTTGGTTTTTTTGCAAATCGAAACCATGTGGCCACCCTGCTGATCATCGGTGCTCTGTCAGGGATTGGCGCTATGACATCAGGGTGCAGCAAACAGAAGCCCTTGGCCGTGCTGTGCGGGGTTGTGGGCGTTGCCCTCTGTACTTGGACGGTCCTACTCATTTCTCCGTCTCGAGCGGGCGTGTTTCTCTTGGTTGGAGGGGTCGTCATGTGGCTTGCTGGGTTGGGGCGACGTAGAATCACACCACCAGTGGCCATCACTTCTCTCGCCCTCTTGGTCGTTGGGTTCGTTTTTTTTGTAGGGATCGACAATCCCGCTGCCCGTCGGATCGTCGGGGAATGGGGAAATTCCCCGGTGAATGCAATCACGTCGGATTACCGTTTCAAAGTCTATCAGGATGCCTTGCGTCTTTGGTCGGACTTTCCTTTGACCGGTTCCGGGCTTGGGAGTTATCGATTTCTGTATCCGTGGTATGCGGATTCCAGTTTGACAGAGGTCACAACGCTCCATCCTGAAAGCGATTGGTTGTTACTAGGGCTCGAGGCCGGTCCGCTGGCGGTCTTGGGAGTGATCATACTTCTTTTGTTAGTTTCGCGGGGACTGCTGTCCCTTCGAGGGCAGGAGGGGTGGAGTGTGCGGTGGGCATTGATCACGGCGGCCACAATTGCGTCGATTCATGGCGTGTTTGATGTGCCTCTGCATCGGATTGAGTTGGGATGGTGGGTGATGGTTTTGTTGTGCTTGGGTCTGGGCCGACTGCCTGCCGGGAAAGAGATAGCGAGTGTGTTTCCCTGGCAGCGGGGTGCCTTTGGCATTTTGGGGATTTTTATTGGCATGCTGGCATGGCAGCTGGTTTCCGCCGAGTGGTTTGGAGGACGCCCCTTGCCTCCTTACGCGGCCAAAGACGCCACACAACGAATACTGGCTCTGCACAAGGCTGGCCAGATCGAGGAGGCCCTGAATTTGGCTGCTGAAGAAAGTGCGCGCTCCCCCATAAACAAAGACCTTCATTATCAGCGAGGCGTTCTTGCCCTGCACTTCGAGGGCACAGAGGCCGAGGTGGATTCCGCGTTTGAGGCTGCAAGATTACTGAGCCCGAACTGGCCCCGTTTGCCACGCGAGATGGGGGATGCCTGGTCATTGGTTGATAAATCCAAGGCTGCGACGCTCTGGCTGGAAGCTGTGCAGCGACAGACAAAGATCGATCAGGGTGTGAATCCGGGTCAGGCCCCGGGTGCCAAGTTCTTTCGTGAGATCCTTGTGGATCGACGCAATGACCCGAAAGCCATTCAGGCGCTGAAACCTCCTCCTGATTTTGATCCTGCCCTGCATTTTATTTGGCTTCGGGCCACAAAAGATCGTGGTGCTCACTTCGACGAACTTGCCAAAAATGCCGCCTTTCTTGGTCGGCTAAGCGAGTCCGAAAAAACCGAGTTTTTGGTGATGTGGGATGCTCATGGTGAAAATGATTTGAAGGAATTTCTCGAATCCCACCCCGATTGGGAGGAGGCGGCTTGGCCCGTTCGCCTTCAGAGTCTGGTAGCCGATGAACGGTATCAAGAGGCGACCAAGATTCTGGCCTCGAGGTTTTTGGTGTCCCTCAGACTTCCCCCAGCCTCTGGTCCTTTTGAATACGCCCTTGAGAAAGATTATGTCTCTCTGATAACAGCCCGCAATCAAGTTGCGGCGCGAAGGATTCTCAATGATGCGCTTCGATCGAAAGGAGAGCGCCGTTCCGTGGCCCATCGACTTGCCGCCGCAAGTGCAGCAGATGCGGGCGATTGGTCAACCGCCTACAATGAACTTATTGCCCATCTAAAGGCCTCCGGTCAGAAACTACCATCCAACTTGTGAAGAGAAGGCGTTTTCATTTTTTGGGGACCTTGGGAATGATGGTCCTTGCCTGTGCGGAGATTCAGGCACAAGCCCGTCCTGATACGGTCACCGAGGCCGTGTTCCGTTCCCGTTGGGAAGGGCTCCAGGCGGATCGGAGGGGGCCTCGCTCGGTGGGCGGTTTGGCGGGTCTCCAACCAGGGGATCCCAACTATGGATATCTGGAGAGCGCCGCCGATTCCCTGCTCTCCGGTCTGAGAATCGGCCCCGTGGACGTGAATGTCGGTTTATCCGTGGGCTGGGAATATTCCAGCCGCGATGACGATGGCCCTGCCACAACGCCTACCGATGACAACAGTTGGTTTTTGGCTCCTTCACTCGTCTTGAGTTATGAAAGGGAAATTGGTCCCTGGTCAGTCTCCTCCAATTACGCAGCGGGATACCGGTATTATTTAAATCCAGAATACACCGCCGCCGGAACAAACGACGAACGGAATCCCTTCAATCAAACCGCTGCCTTTTCCATCGGCCATCTCGGGGCGCGTCATCAGCTGACGCTAACCGGTTCGGCAAGCAGCGGAACAGGATTCGATGTGCTGGCGGACGAAAACCTGATCCAAACCAACCTGAGGGCCTCGGTGGATTACCGCTATACCCTGATGAGCTACGTGGATGTCGGAGCCGATGCCAACTATTCCGTTCTCCTGAGCCAGCAGGGAGAAGGGGAGGGCATTCCCGGGGAGAGCAACTTCGGAGATGACAACCTTGAAAACATGGAAGGCGGAGTGTGGATCGAATGGTTTGCAACTGGCAAAACGCGTTGGCGATGGGAAGTCGATGTGGGGCAGTCTTCGCAGACTTTGCAAAACGAGGATCGGATCGCTCGAAGTTTTGTACAAACTCTTGTGACTGTGGCCTACACACCAACGGAGAAGCTCACTTTTGATGGAGGGATTGGTGCGGCCTACATTGAGGATGAAGGGATTGA
>JBGTLQ010000043.1:0-5858 GCA_041744075.1 Terrimicrobiaceae bacterium | reverse complement strand
GCAAAAGGGAGAAAATTCCACTCGCGACCGTCCTGCACCATTTTTCGAATGATTTCCTGAGAATCTGTCTCCGCATGAGCTGCGGCTCCGAGACACGCAAAAGTCGTCACGGTTGCCGCGAATCTCCTAAACATTGCCCATGAGTAGAGTCGGCGACGCTTCATTCGATTTGAATGGCGGATTCCAGCACGGTCAGCGCCTTCTCAGCCGCCCCATCGGAGGCTGCATGAATTTCCAAAATGGGATCACCTGCGGCGATTTGCGAACCGGGTTTGCAAAGAATTCGCAACCCCACGGCAGGGTTGATTTTGTCTGTGGTTTTCGCCCGGCCCGCACCCAAAGTGACACAAGTCTCCCCGAGCACTCCGGCGTCAAGTTTTGTGAGGGTCCCGCTCGACGCGGCGACCAAACGCTGGATGACCGGTGCCGCGTGCACTTCCAGGATCCGCTCCAAGCAGGCGGCATCGCCGTGTTGGGCTTCCACCATTTTGACAAACCTCGCCCATGCTTGACCGTTATCCAGCAATTTCCCCAGTTCATCCTCACCCATCGGCACCACACAAGCCGCCAGCCGCAAGGTCAGTTCACGCAAATCCGAGGGTCCCGCTCCCTGCAAGCAATCCACGGCCTCTGCAACTTCCAGAGCGTTGCCCACGTTGAGACCCAGGGGGACGTCCATGGGCGAATACCGCACATGAGTTTCCACGCCCATCCCATTGGCCACCCGCAACAGCCCTTCCGCCAAATCGCGGGCATCCGCCTCGGTTTTCATGAAGGCTCCTGAGCCAAACTTCACGTCGAGCACCAATCGATCCAAGTTTTCCGCGAGCTTTTTGCTAAGAATACTGGGGATAATCAGGTGACGACTTGGCACCGTGCCCGTGACGTCCCGCAATGCATACAATCGTTTGTCAGCAGGACAAATAGTCGGGCTCTGACCCATCATAAAAACTCCAATATCGTCCAGTTGCGCGAGGGATGCCCGCATATCCAAATCGACGCGGAAACCCGGAATGCTTTCCAATTTATCCAGCGTTCCCCCGGTAATACCCAGCCCGCGTCCGGAAATCATGGGCACCCAAACGGTGTCGGTGCACGCCAGAAGCGGTGCCAAGACAAGAGAAACCTTGTCCCCAATGCCACCGGTCGAATGCTTGTCCACCTTTGGAGGGCTGCCTGCCGGGTAGGTAAATACCTCACCGCTATGCATCATCAGGCGGGTCATTTCCATCGTCTCCTCGTCGCTCAATCCCTGAAACATGACCGCCATCGCAAAGGCCGCCATCTGGTAGTCCGGGATGAGGCCCTGCGCATAACCGCCCACAAGGAAGCGCAGTTCGAGTTCACTCAATGCAAAACCATCCCGTTTTTTTTCAATCAAAGTCGCCGCGCGCATAGAATTTGTATTTCTTATCCGCTGTCAGGCATCCTTGGCCAGCCCGGAGAAAGATTAGACTGGTGTTTGCTTGTCAGGCAAGATGAAGGCTTGACGGCTTGGGACAAGCAGGTGTCAATACTGAAAATTCGCAGTGTAATCTAAATCGGTGCTTTTTATGGACTTACAAACTTCCTCTTGCCGGTCTGGTTCGAATAGTTTTCTCACGCCGGCATTGAATTCAGGGTCCATTATCCGACCAAAAATTTCCCCCCACAGCGGCCCACACCTTGCTCTGCTTCTGATGGCTTTTGTGTGCTTCGGTTCAAGCCCCGCCTTGGCAGCGAGTTTGAGAGAAGCGGAAATCACGCGCATCCAAAACAAAGTGGATGTGGTGCGCAACCAGCAACCCAGCCCGGCAAAGGTTAATGAAACCATCGGGGGCGATGCAGCTGTTCTCACGGGGAATCAATCCCGTGCCGAGTTGGTTTTCAACGATCGCACGGTCACGCGACTCGGAGCGAACACCGTTTTCAGTTTCACCAATGGCACCCGCGACATGTCCGTCGATGAGGGCACCATCCTCCTGCAAGTGCCCAAAGGCGCAGGTGGGGCAAACGTGCGCACCGCAGCGATCACCGCAGCTGTCACCGGCACCACCGTGCTCATCGAGAACGTGATGAACCGAAAAGGCCGCAAGGCCTACTCCAAGTGGATTGTTTTGGAAGGGGAAATGCGAGTCGCCATCGAAGGGCGGCTCGGTGAGAGCATGGTTTTGAAGCCCGGCCAAATGATTATTCTCCCGCCGAACGCTCAAAATCTTCCGAAACCCGTGTCCGTGGACATTCGTCGATTAATGAAAAGTTCAGGTTTGGTTCGGTTTGGCGAGGAACCCCTCGAAGAAAGTGAGCTGGACTCCGCCGTGGAAGAGCAGGATCAACAAAAGACCAAGGGCTCTCTCATTGAATCCAATCTCGTGATTTTAGGAAAAGGCACAAAAGTGGTTCTCGCCACTGAGGAACTCATTAACCTTCTCAGTCAACGCACCGATGCCGACGAAGCCAATATTACCGCACAAGTGCAGGGCACAAGAAGAGCTCAGCTCAACAAATATGCGCCTCCGGTCACCATTACGAATCCAAACCCCTATGTGATCAACAGCACCACAAGGGTCATCACCGATCCTTTCATCATCACGAACGGGATCGAGAGGGAAGGAACGATTTACCGCACCACGGATGGGCTGAGTGTCCCGCAGTTTTACTTTGGAAACACCACCCCTATCGACAACTCCGTTACCGCCAATGCAATTTATAATACCCTGCAAAGCCAGGGCGAAGTGGCGCTGTTCCGTTTCCTCAGTCTTACCATTCAGAATACATTTGCAGTGGATACCTTCGGTGGTCCCACCGCTTTATCGTTTGTCGGCGTCAATTCCGTCAACGTCCCAGGTTCCGTAAACCTGGCGGGAACAGGGCTCAATTTGTTTTCTGTGCTCACCACCAACGGCCCGATCAACGTATCCGGGGATGTCACCTTCAGCCCCAGTATGACAGGCATCTTTTTCGCTCGCGGCTCGGATGGTTTTCTTACAGTGGGAGGCTCCATCCTTGGTGCCAACAACCTGACCATTGCCGCAGAGCGAGATCTGCTAATCACCGGCCTCGTGGGAGCAACCAGTTTGACACTTGCATCAGAAGGGATCACCTCGCTGAGTGGCTCCAGCTTGGACAGCGGGATCGCAAATCTCACAGTGAATACGCAAACGCTGAACTTGAACGGAAATCTAGTTTCTTCCTCCACAAATGGGGTCTTCAACATTGGCAGCGGTGGAATTAACGCGGTAGGCGCCAATATTGTTGGAAATCACGTCATTAACATTGCCGCAGGTGGCAACATGAATATTGCAGATCTAACGGCGCTAGTTTTGAACCTTAAACAAGGCGACGTGACCGCAGAAACGTTTTCTGTCAGGGACGTCAACATCAACGGGAGCCTTCAAACCAGCTCCATTGTCAAATTTCCATCAGCGGCGATGACCCCCGATACCCAAACCTACAAAGTGAATTCTATTTCACCTTCCACAACCATGAACTTTAAAGGCGAGGACAGCCCTGTCACTCCAGGAAAAGGCGGCATCCTGCTGCTTGAAGTCGGGGACTTCGCGTATAGCGGCAGTGCCAACTTTCGTGGAGGCAGTGGCGGAAATGCGCAGATCGCTGGGGATGGTGGGCTGTTTAGTGTTAAAGCCACCACTGGAAACATCAACATCACGGGCACCATCAATGCCTCATCAGGGGACACCACTCCTGCATCAGGTGGCAGAGGAGCGGGCGGAGCGGTGAGTCTGGTCGCAGATTCAGGAAACATTACAGTGGGTGGCACCGTGATTTCCGGGAACTCCAACAGCACCACCGGAGGCACGGTCACTATTGGCAGCGGCATGCACACCGGTACCATCACGGTCAACAACACTGCTGAGATTTCTGCCCTTTTAAATAGTGCCAGCGTGGGTGTGGGCGGTAAAATTTTCATCAAAGGCAATGGGGCCGACATAAACATCAATGGTAAGCTGGCCGCCGGCACAGCGGCATCCGGCTCGCCAGATCGTGGGAGCATTGAGATCACGAATTTGGGAGTGGGTGGCGTCACTGTTGGCCCCAATGCCAACATGTCAGCCGACATCATCAAAGTGGGAGCCCTTGGCACAGCGGGTGTGCTTACGATCAACCAAGGTTCTTTCATCAGTGCCGGGACACAAGCCAAGCTCTACGGAGGAGCGGTTAGCGGGGCCGTCAATTTCGTCGGATCGGGGATCATGCAAATTAATTCTCCAAACACCATTTTACGAGGACACACCATCAGTGTTGCCTCCGGGCTTACAGTGAGAATAGGGAGTAGTTCTGCGGATTCTTTAAAAATATACGGAGATAATCTGAATTTCTCAAACAGTCCGAATGGTAATCTCTTCAGAGGCGCGGATTTAGTTGACCCAACGGCCACGCCTCCTCCAACTAACGTGTTTATTGGCCCTGCTTCCGCGGCTCCACCATTTTAAGTGGATCGAATAGTTGGATGTGGAGTCATTTTTGGCTTTGAGTCGGCAATCGTCTTGAATACCACCAAAACCGGAGTCACTGTCGCAAGCCAAGACTGATTGTTGAGAATTTTAGGAAAATTGTATTGCACCTTGACCCCATGTTGGATCGGGGGTTTCTATTCACGAAACCGCGTCCAATTACAAAAGGCATCTTCATGGGTATCATCACCGTTCCGCAGCATCCGCAACATGGCATTTGTATCCTGCTAAATCGCAATCCATTAGCCGCTTTCCGGGCATGCCTGCCCCTTATGCTTCTTTGCATTGGCACGAGCGCTACCGCAAATGCGTCGGGTTTGCGCCAAGCCGAAATTACGCGCATTCAAAACAAAGTGGATGTGGTGCGCAACCAACAACCCAGCCCGGCTAAGGTGAATGAGACCATCGGGGGCGATGCCGCGGTCCTCACGGGGAATCAATCCCGTGCCGAATTGGTGTTTAACGATCGCACCGTCACCCGTCTCGGAGCGAACACCGTTTTTAGTTTCACCAACGGCACCCGCGATATGTCCGTGGATGAAGGCACCATCCTGTTGCAAGTGCCCAAGGGTGCCGGAGGGGCGAACGTGCGCACCGCAGCGGTGACGGCTGCTGTGACCGGCACGACTGTTCTTATCGAAAACGTAATGAAGACCAAAGGCGGCAAAGCCTACTCCAAATGGATCGTTTTGGAGGGGGAGATGAAAGTTGCTATCGAAGGGTTGCTTGGCGAAAGCATGCTGCTCAAGCCAGGCCAAATGATTATTCTCCCGCCCAACGCAAAAAAACTGCCCAACCCTGTGTCTGTGGACATTCTCCGACTGATGAAAAGCTCCGGGTTGGTTAATTTCGGAGAGGAAGAGCTGGAACAAAGCGAACTGGCTTCCGCAGTGGAAGAACAGGAGGAAGAAAAGAAAAAAGGCTCCCTGATCGAATCGAACCTCGTGATTTTGGGCAAAGGCACAAAGGTGGTTCTGGCCACGGAGGAGCTGATTGAGCTGCTGGATCAGCGCACAAACGCCGAGCGGGCAAAAATTTTGGCACAGGTCCAAGGGGGATTGCCCAACCCACTGCCCATGGCCAATCCAACCCCAACGCCGCTGCCCACCCCGTCATCAGGACTGCCCCCGCAACCCAACAAATATGCGCTGCCAACCACAATTACGTCTCCCGATCCGTATATCATCAATAGCAGCACGCTCGTGATTACCGACCCCTATATCATCACGGACGGCGTGGTGAGTGAGGGCACGATTTATCGCACTTCAGACGGCCTCACGGTTCCTCAATTCTTCTTCGGAGATGAAGGCTCCTACGACAGCTCCATCACCGCCACGGAGTTGTTCAACAGCCTGCAAGCATTCGGAGAGGTTTCCGTGTTCCGTTTTCAGAATCTCGAAATCA
>JBGTLQ010000042.1:0-7782 GCA_041744075.1 Terrimicrobiaceae bacterium | reverse complement strand
ATTCCTGCGTAAAGAAAAACCGCAGCCAGAACCATTCGCAGGATCCATGAAATCCCACCCGTCATTTGTCAGCTGCCAATTTGTCCATCGACACAAGAACCCGCCACGCCATTTCCACATGATGGACCCGAAAAATGGAAGCTCCCCGCAGCGCGCCGGCCACGATGCAGGCAGCGGTTGCAGGATCACGATCCACAGGGTCGGGAATTCCAAGAACGCGACCAATCACGCTTTTTCGAGAGATGGGAAGAAGCACGGGGCGTCCCAAGGCGGAAAGCAAACCGGTCTCCCCAAGGATGCGCAAGTTGTCGGGAGCTTGCTTGGCAAAATCGATACCGGGGTCAAGGATCGTGGACTCGGCGGAAACGCCCGCGTCCTCCGCCATCGCAAGCTTTTCCCGAAAAAAATCCGTCAGTGCAACAAGCACGTCGTCGTAACCCACATGGGTGTGTTTTTCTTTGGGCGCCCCAAGCGAGTGCATGATGAGCAACGCGGCACCGGTTTCTGCACAAATGAGGGCATTGGCGGAATCGGGCAGAGCACCCATATCGTTGAGGATGTGGCCACCACGCAGCATCACTGGACCTGCAACCTCGGGCCGCCAGGTATTCACCGAGAGCAGAGGCGGGAAAACCTGATGGGCATCGCGTGGCTGAGCTGCGGCCACGGCTGCATCAAATCCTTCAAGAAAAGGTACCAGCCTGCGGATTTCTTCATCGCTGGAAATCGGAGCGCGGTTTGTGCGGGCACTCTCAGCTCCCACATCGATGATATCCGCTCCCAGTGATGTCAACTCAGCCGCCCGATTCAGCGCCCAAATGGGGTCCAGCCTCCCATCCACCGAGAAGGAATCATCATTGATATTGAGGATTCCCATAATGAGGGGGCGTCTTGGGAAACCGATTTCCCGGCCTCTGGCAATGAGTCTCATAGCATTGGCATCCTAGTAGCCCCTTCTCGAAACGCTAGTCGGAAGAGGCGCATCGCGCTTGGGCCCGCCCAAATTTAATTGCGGTAGGGCGCCGGTTCGCTGAACCCGCCGACTCCCTCCGTCCAAGACAGACGCCGATCAGTTGATTCGCGCCGGCCCCGGCGTCTCACCCGATGGGCTGCCCCCGGCAGTCTACCGTGCGGCCTCCCGGGCCGCCTGGTTGGCGAGGCATCCCTACCATCCAAAGGACATCACACCCGATTTCCTGCATACGAGTTCTTCCTGCTTGTTATCGGACGAATCTTCTTCCACGTTCTACCGCAACCATGAGCTTTCTGGATAACGTCTTTGCAAAACTGAAGCGCCATCCCAAGCGGATTGTTTTCCCGGATGGGGATGATCCCCGCGTGATCCGTGCCTGTCAGGCCTTTTACGAGAAGGATGCCGGCATCCCCGTGCTGCTTGGAAAGCGCGAAGTGATCGAGCGAGTGGCTCTGACAGAAAAGGTGGACTTGGACCATGTGGCCATCATCAATCCCGAGACGTCCGCGGAGTTGCCGCTTTTCTGCGAGCGTTTGGAGAAATTGGACCGCTACAAAAAGATGGGCATTCGTGATGCGCGGGGCTTGATGACCAACCCGAATTATTATGCGTCCATGATGCTTCAATATGGGCAAGTGGATGCCTTGGTGGGCGGGGTGAGCAGCATTTCAGGTTCTTTGCTGAGGCCGCTCATTCGTCTGGTGAAACCCCTGCCCCATGCTCCGTTGATCTCCGGGTGCCTCATTTTGGAATTGGAAAATTCGAAGTTTGGGGATGATGGCGTGTTGTTCCTTGCGGATTGCGGCGTGGTTCCGGACCCGGACATGCAGCAGTTGGCGGCCATTGCCGTGCAGACAGCCTTGGTGGCCAGGCAAGTTTTCGGCACGCGCCCGAGAGTTGCCATGCTCAGCTTTTCGACCAAAGGAAGTGCAATCACGCCCTCAACGGAAAAGGTTGCTGGTGCCGTCGTTCTGGCAAGGCAGCTTGCCGACCAATTGGGTGCAGAGATTGCGGTCGATGGGGAGATGCAGGCTGACACGGCACTTGTCCCTGATCTTGCCGAGCGCAAGATGGGGCCCAGCTTGGTGGCTGGGCAAGCAAATGTTCTTGTTTTCCCTGATCTCAATAGCGGCAACATTTCCGCCAAGCTGATCCAATACATGACCAAGGCACGTGTTTATGGGCAGATTTTGCTCGGACTCTCTCGACCAGCCGCCGATCTCTCCCGAGGCGCGACTGTTGATGATATTGTCGCGGTCGCTGCGGTTGTGGGGCTTCAGGCTATTGAATACCGGAAGCTGTATCCCCCTGAGGAAACTCCGCTGCCTTAGCCCGCCCTACTGATAAGAAGACGATTGTTGCTTGTTGATTGATCTTGCTGGCACTTCAGCGATCAAAAATTAACAATCGGCAATCATCACTCCAAGGCGTTTCACTGCGGTAGACTCTCAACAATCACCGTGTCTCCTCCGGCCCGCACCACACGAACGCGTGTGTCGGCCTCCAAGAACTCACCATCCGTGATCACATCCACGAGGGCGGCCCCAAATTTTGCTTTTCCAGCGGGCCGCAGCTTTGTGTAGGCCGTTCCCTCATCACCGACAGCAACTCCCGGCGCGTAGAGCATTTCGGAAGCCGCAGCGATGGAGGGACCTGCCGGTGCGGCCTTTGAAAGGACCAGACGATTAAAAACTGGCAGTTCGGGTAGATATCGAGCAATGAGCGCGGCGGCAGCCACAGCAAGCGCCACCCCAATCGAAAGATTTGCAATCGGTGCGGCAAACATATCAAAAGAAAAATCCATCGGCTGACTCGGATAATAATCCACCATCGCAAAAAACAGCGAACCCACCATCAGAGCCGTTCCAACGAGTGCGAGTATTACTATTCCAGGAAAAAACAGGACCTCCAAAAGCACCAAAACCAATCCTAGAAAAAACACACCCACCACTTCGAAGCCGGTCAACCCCGCGATGTAATGACCAGTAAAGAATAGGAGGAAACACAGAGCCGCAAGGGCCCCTGCGACTCCAAACCCCGGTGTCTTAAACTCCAGCCATGCCCCAATGATTCCCCCCATCAAAAACATGGGGGCCAACATGGTGATCCATTGGGCGAGGGCTTCAAAGCCTGAGGGCTCGATGCGCACAATCGCTTTCTCGCGCAAGCCAGCCTTCTGGCAAAGTTCTTCAACCGACTTTGCGATCCCTTTTGCGAGGATGGGCTTGCCATCCACCACCTCAACGGCTTCCTGCGCACTCAGGGTGAGCAAAGCGCCTTTGGGGTTGAGCACGCGCTCCCCGACCTTCACTTCTTTGTCGAGATTCATGAACGCATCGACCAACTCGGGGTTATGACCATTCTGGGCTGCGACACTTCGGAAATAGCCGGAATAATAGGAAACGACTTTTGCCGTCATCGTGGCCTCCATTTCTTGGCCGGACCCCATCACCGGAGCCGCAGCCCCAATGGCACTCACCGGGGCCATATAAATTTCTTTTGTCGCTAAAGCAATAAGCGCTCCAGCCGAAGCGGCGTTCGTATTGATGTAACTGTAAACCGGCATCTTGGCTTTGAGGAGGGCCTGATCAATTTTTTCCGTAGCAGAGAGGGCACCACCCGGGGTGTCGATATCCAAAATGAGCGCAGCCGCTTCGGCCGCGTCCGCTTGTTTGATGACGCGTCTAAGAAAAAAGAATTGGGCCTCGGTGATGGCACCACGAATTGGCACGACCACCACGGACCCCTTGACAATTTCAGGAGTTGCCGCCACGGCAGAACCGCCAACCAAGAGAGCTAAAATCGGGAGCAACCACTTCATTAATCTAATTTCCCTTGCCGCGCCCTCACTCGCAAGGGATTTTGTTGGATTGTGCTGAAAGAAGAGACCATCGCTGCCATTTCAACCGCACCCGGGGAGGGGGCGGTTGCGGTTATTCGTGTTTCCGGGCCAGAGGCTGCCGAAATGGTTGGTCAGGTTTTCGAAGGCCAGGGCAAATCCTTCAAGCAAACTCCGCGTCTGATGCGATATGGCCAGATCGTTCAGCGCGCCGAGACCATTGATGCCGGGATGGCGGTCTTTTTCCCTGCCCCTCGAAGCTACACTGGCGAAGACATGGTGGAAATTCATTGTCATGGTGGAATCCTCGTCGCAGCGAGGGTGTTGGAGGCAGTTCTGGAGTTGGGAGCGAGAGCGGCGGAAGCCGGGGAATTCACACGGCGGGCCTTCTTGAATGGCAAGTTGGACCTCACGCAGGCGGAGGCAGTGATGGATATTATTCGAGCCCGGTCACCGATTGCCTTGGCGGCAGCGGAGGAACAACTGCAGGGACGCCTGGGCAGGGAGCTTTCTGAATTGCGGGCCCACTTGCTCGCCTTGGTTGCGAACATTGAGGCATGGATTGATTTTCCCGATGAAGACATCGACCCGGAAACCGGAGCCGGGTTTCTGAAAAATCTGAGAAAAGCCCTTCACGAAATCGATGCCCTGCTCTCCACGGCCCGAACCGGACGCATTCTTAGGGAGGGGGTTCGGCTTGTTATTTTTGGTTCGCCCAATGCCGGAAAGTCCAGCTTGCTCAACACACTTCTCGGTTTTGAACGGGCCATCGTGACCTCCACGCCTGGAACAACCCGAGATACCATTGAGGAGCTGGCAATTCTTGGTGGGCTGCCGTTTCGCATCACCGACACGGCCGGTTTGAGAGACACCGAAGACCTTGTTGAGCAAATCGGCGTGGCCCGTGCGCATGAGGCCATGGCCTCAGCCGATATCTTGATACATGTCATTGATGCCACGGACACCACACCACATCTGGAAGAGGGATCGTTGGAACCCATCGTCGTCCTAAATAAGATCGACCTTTTGAATTCCCAATCAGACATCCCAGCTGAAGCCCATGGCATTTCCTGCCTCACCGGCGAGGGCATCGAGGCATTGGTGCAGACCATTGTGTCCCGCGCTCAAGGTGCCCCCCAGCGCCCTTCGGCTCTTGCTATCAACGCCCGCCATCAGGCTTGCCTTCAGCGCGCGAAGGTGGGGTTGGAATCGGCAGCCTCGGAGCTTGAGGCCAATCACTCTCCGGAATTTGCCGCCACGGGTCTGCATGAGGCTCTTGATGCCATTGGTGAAGTTCTGGGCATCGCGGACACCGAGGAAATTCTTGGCGAAATTTTTTCCAAATTCTGCATCGGCAAATGAATTCCTTTTACCAACACATCCTCCGCCCACTCCTTTTTCGCCTCGACGCGGAGACCGCCCACAATCTGGCGATCCACCTCCTTGCCATCACCCCGCCAGCGCTATTGAGAATGTTGTTTTGCAAGAACCTGCCCACCCGCCAAACGCAGGCCTTCGGTTTGGAATTCCCTAATCCACTGGGGTTGGCTGCCGGTATGGACAAAAACGCCGAAGCCCTCCCCGCATGGGAGTCGCTTGGATTTGGATTTGTCGAAATTGGCACGGTCACCGCCCACGCCCAGCCAGGAAATCCCAAACCCAGGGCGTTCCGATACCCAAAACAACAAGCTCTCATCAATCGCATGGGGTTCAACAACGATGGCGCCATCACCATCGCCGCACGACTGCAACGCATTCGCAAATCCGGACGCTGGCCGAAAATCCCAGTTGGCATCAACTTGGGAAAATCCAAAGTCACGGCCTTGGATGATGCCCCAGCCGACTACCTCGCCAGCCTGCGGGCTCTGAAATCTTATGGGGATTATTTTGTGATCAATGTCAGCTCACCCAACACCCCCGGCCTTCGCGACCTTCAGGAAATATCGCGGTTGGCGGAGATCATGACCACGCTGCGGATCGAGGCGCCCGACAAACCAATCTTGGTAAAAATTGCCCCGGATCTGCGCGATGATGCCGCCATCGAAATTGCCACCTTGGCAGAAAAATCCGGCTTGGCGGGATTGATCTCCACAAATACCACGCTGGACCATTCCTCAGTTCAACACGAAGGAGATCAACAAGGCGGGCTGAGCGGGGCTCCTCTCCTTGCCCGTTCCACGGCCCTCACCAGTCTTCTTGCGGCCTCCACTCCCCTCCCCATTGTTGCCTCGGGGGGAATTATGGACGCTGACGCTGCCAAGCTGAAATTTGAAGCCGGTGCGAAGCTCATCCAGCTCTACACCGGATTCGTTTATCACGGTCCTCAGCTTATCGCGGAGATCCTCCAAAAAACCAAACCACCACAACTGTGATCAGCACGGCACCAACAAGGTTTAAAACAATACCTGCTTTGAGCATGTCGATGATGCGAACCCGCCCTGTCCCAAAAACAATGGCATTTGGCGGCGTGCCCACCGGCATCATAAACGCCATGGAAGCCGAGAGCGTGGCGGGCACCATCAGCAAAAGTGGGTCAATTTGCTCCGCCACGGCTGCCGCTCCCACAATGGGCAGCACTAGCTGAGTGCTGGGAGTGTTCGAGGTAAATTCGGTCAGCACGGTCATCACCAAACACGTGATCAGAACCATGGACACAATCCCCATGGTTCCAAAATCGCTGAAGAATGTGGCTGCCACCCAGCCCGACAGACCGGAGTCCTGGAATCCTCGGGCCATTGCGTACCCCCCACCAAAAAGCAGAATGATTCCCCATGGCACATTGGCGATGGATTTGGCGGTGAGCAGGCGGGTGGATTGACCTGTTTCGGCATTCCGACCCGGCAACAGAAAAAGCAGCACCGCCATAAAAATGGCCACGGTCCCATCATCAATCCCGGTGGCCCATGGCATCAGCCCCTGCCATCCAGGAATCGTGAACCACTCCAAAGCGATCGGCTCCCGGAAAACCCACAAGAAGGCCGTCAGCGCAAAGATACAACCCACAACGGCCTCCTCCCGTCGAATGGGACCCAGAGATGCCAACTCAACCTTGAGAAGGGACCGGTCAATCTTCAGACTCTTCGGCGAGCGGAACAACCAGAAGTTCAATATTACCCAAGCAATCAAAAGAAGAGCCAAAGACAGCGGCATCGCAAAGAAACACCACTGCGCAAAGGTCAAGTTCACAGCATCTGGAAACATCTCGGTGTAGATCGCCCGAAACGCAAGATTCGGGGGAGTGCCCACCGGCGTCGCAACCCCGCCAATCGAACAGGCATACGCAATCCCAAGCATGATGCTTACCCCCAGCGGCCGGAGGGTTTGAGAGTCATGATTCTCCTCCAGCTTCGCCAGCACCGCCATCCCCACAGGCAACATGGCCAACGTCGTCGCCGTATTCGAAATCCATGCGGAAAGGAATGCGCACGCGACCATAAAACCCAAAACCAGCAAAGCGGGGGTATGACCAAAAAACACCAGCACATGCATGGCCAACCGGCGGTGCAAATTCCACCGCTCCATCGCCAGCGCAATCAGGAATCCTCCAAGGAAAAGGAAAATGATGGAATTAAAATACGCGGGTGCAATTTTCGCCCCGGATTGCAGACCCAAGATCGGAAAAAGCACAAACGGAAGCAGCGCCGTCACCGCAAAAGGCACCGGCTCTAACACCCACCAAATCGCCATCAACACCACCACCGCCGCCATCTTCGTCACCGCCGGATCCGCCCCCTCGGGCCGAAAAAATAACAACACCAGCGCAAAAGAAATCAGTCCAATCAAAATGCCAAAGACCGAGATCGGCTTGCTCTCCAGTCCAACAGGTTTGGTTGCGGGGGTCATCCGCAAGATAAGTAGGGGAATTTTCCCTCGGTGCGAGAAAAACCGAGCATTTTGCTTTTTATAGATGTTTGGTGCACAAAAAGTCGGCGGGCAAGGGACTGCCTCGCCCTACCAAATTAAGGAGATC
>JBGTLQ010000041.1:0-57607 GCA_041744075.1 Terrimicrobiaceae bacterium | reverse complement strand
TCAAAAGGGCACTTCGCACGTGCGCCAGCTCCTATGTCCAACGGGTAGGGCGTGGCAGTCCCTTGCCCGCCCACTTTTTGCTTTTTTTGCTCTGCTCGGATCTTGATATGTTCAAGGACACGTAGGTGGATGAGATGGATGATGTGGTCTGAGATTTTATGCCAGTAAAAATCCGGTGAGATGGTCTGCCTGTACCATGTCGTGCCTTCAAGAATTGTTTTCCCACCCTCCTCATACAAATAAAATCTTCCTCGCTCTGAGGTAAACGTGTCATGCAGGTGCGGCGTCTCAATAGGACCCCAAGGGGAAAACTCCTTCATCGGTGGGGGATTCGATGTGACATCAAACTCCAGAGCATTTGGCGCATCCCAACGGGTGATGGGCTCAACAAACGGACCTGTTGAAAATACGCAATGGCGAATAGCTCCAACGCCGCTTCCTTCAATCGTCGCTTTGATGGGATAAGCAATCCCAAGGCGGAAAATCCCGGTCGGTGGTGCCTCGATCTGGTCAAATGCGATGACTTCGTTCCATACCACTTGAATCGGAGCCCAAACTTCAATTCGAGTCGTCACCTCATGCAGAGGTGGCACTGTCCGATGATTACTATCGAAAGCCACAAGAAATGGAAATCCCAACACAAGAATTATTGGAAGTGTGGAGGCCATCCCTGTTGAAAGCCTCATTCCAAGCAAATACCCCAAGGTGGACCCCAATAACGCCAAAAATGCTGCCAAGGGCAATGCCATCATGAGGCATATGAATCCATCGATCGCAAATACAAGAATCAGGCAGCCAAGCAGACCTATCGAAAGAATCGACACGCCATAGCTTGTGGTCCAACTGGCCTCCCCGGTATGACGGTAAATGAGAGAGGACAGAAATGAAACCAGCACTGGAAGCCCCAAAAAGAGTGCCCAGCCATAAGAGTCGAATACCCTGACGGCAAGGTAGCATCCACCAAGTCCGACAAGTGCCGGGATGATTATCGTAAGCGCGAGACGTTGTTTTTTTGAGAGGGTCATGCCTTTGGTCTGAAAAGAAGTCAATAAAATGGGTTCAAGATAAAATGAAGCTTCTCTCCTGTTTGAATGAGCGTTTTTGAACTAATCACCAATAGGGGCATGCGCCACGATCAAGTCGCCAACTGCTTCTTCGCGGTTTCCCAGTCGATGAACTGTTCTTCCCCGGATGCAATCAAGCGATCTCTCTCGGCGAGGACCTCACCATGCCAAGGTGGGGAGGGGATATCCTTCCGAGACAAATCCGCCCAAAGCTCCTCCATTAAAATCATTTTATCGGCAAGTGTCATATCCTGAAGATCGACGATAGCTTTCATAAACCATTTCTACCACCGGAAGTGATTTCATGCGAGACATGACGCTGCGCGCTTTTTGATATTTTGAAAAGGTGAAGGAGAGTGTTTTGGGTGGCCGGCCCCGCGCATGCGGGGCCAGCGATCCCAGGGGTGCCGGATTTGGTTGCTCCTTGGTGGTGAAAAGGTTACTGTCTTCCATCTTCGCGCCCGTAGCTCAGGGGACTAGAGCAGCTGCCTTCTAAGCAGCGGGTCGCTGGTTCGAATCCAGCCGGGCGCGCCATTTTTTGCTTTCAGAGCAGGGTGTTCGGCGCAGCGAGCGCTCGCGGATTTACGAGGTAATCGGTAACTCTTCGACTCAACTGTGACCGTGGCCGGTCCCGCGACTGCGGGACCAGCGGTCCCAGGGGGGCTCTCTTGTGTCACGGTCGTTTGTCGTAGTAACTTTATCCTTACTTGAAATCCTTACCTTTCTTCGATACTTAGTAGGCATGAATGCCACGTTGAGCATCAAAGGCCAGATTACGATTCCTTTGAAGATTCGAGAAAAATTGCACCTTAAAACCGGTGATGTTCTGGATTTCGATGAGAATGCCTCCTTTCTAAAAGCGGTTCGTGTGATTTCTCCCGAAGCATGGGAGAATTTTGGAGCGGGTTGGAGGGATCCTTGGCCAGGCCGAAAAGTTCAGGACATCATGGATGAACTGCGCGGTCCGGTGGAGCTTCCGCGTTTTCGTAAATAGTCAGCGGCAGGCGCGTGTTTTCTTGGAAAGCTTAAAGCGGAAGAAATTTGTTCCAAATTCCTCTACGCCGCAGCTCATCTGTGGCTCTGTCCTTGCCAAGAGGGTGGAGTGGGTTTATTAAGGAGGTTAATAATTTTATGTTTCTTTCGCGTCGCACCAAGCGGGTGGTTTTGGGGTTTTCGGCTGTTCTGATCCTTGTGGTATTTATTGTGGTGTCGGCGGGACGGTATTTGAGCTCGGTGAAGGAGCGTCAGCGTTACGAGCAGGAAAGGTCGGAGTTAAAACCGCCGGAGCCGCTTGCGGTGGAGATTGTTGAGAAGCCTTTGGTGCGGGTGAAGCGATACTCGGCGGATCTTGTGCCATGGAAGCAGGCCTCGGTGCCTTCGGAGGTGACGGGACGAGTGATCGAAACCTCGGTGGAAGCGGGGCAAGCGGTGTCCAAGGGTGAGACATTGGTGAAAATTGAGGATCGCCGTGCCAAGATTGCCTTGGATCTCACGCAGGCTCGCCATGAGGAAGCGATGCGGTTACTGGGCGAAGCGGAGCGTTTGCAGAAGTCCAGCGTGGTTTCGCAGACCCAATATGAATCGGTTTTTTCTGAGGCAAAAATCACCAAGGCACAATTGGACGATGCAAAGGACACCTTGGACCGACACACCGTGAAGGCGCCTTTTGATGGGGTTGTGAATCAGCGGCTGGTGGATGTGGGTGATGCGGTGAATGTGAATCAGGCCGTTGTGGAGTTGGTGGATGTGGAGCGCTTGAGGGTGAAGTTTATGGTGGCTGGCAATGACCTCTCGGCATTTCCTCCCGGTCGTGAGGTTGAGGTTCGGTTGTTGTCAGGGAGTCGTCAGAGTGTGGCGGCCAAGGTCGATTATGTGAGCCGCTCGTCGGACCCTGTGACAAAGATGTTTCAGGTCGAGGCCGTGGTGGAGAACGCGGATGGTGAGATGGCGGGAGGCTTGCAGGGCGTGGTAGAGGCAGAGGTCGAGATCTTTCCGAATGGTCCGGTGGCCCCTGCGGCGGCGGTTCGGTTCACCGGGAGGGATGCAGAAGTCCTTGTGGATGCGGGGGAAGGCAAGCCCGTGTCGAAGCGGATCACGGTGGGACCGGAAATTGATGGGCAATATCCTGTGCTTGATGGATTAAAAGTCGGGGACCGGATTTTTATTCGATGAATCTTCCTCGCTGGAGTGTTGAGAACCGGGTTGCGGTCAACCTGCTTGCCATCGTCCTTCTGGTGGCGGGATTTCTTGCGGCCACAACGCGCCTGAAGCTGGATTTATTCCCTGATGTCTCCACAAATTTTATCCAAGTCACCACCTTAGATCCCACAACCAGTGCGGCGGAGGAGATTGAGCGCACGATCACCGTTCCCATTGAGGAGGAATTGGCGGGGGTTCGTGGGGTTAAGGAAATTCGTTCTGTCTCTGAGGATAATTTCTCAAGCATTTTTGTTGAGCTGGACGCCTCGGTCACTGACATCGACCCGCCGCTGAATGAGGTGCGCCAGGCCGTTGACAAAGCCAGGGCCAGATTGCCAGCGACCATCGAGCCACCCATCATTGAGGAGTTCGATATTCCGCTGCCGCTGATCACGTTTACCGTTTCGTATCCGGCGGGTTATGATCCCATGGAACTTCGCGAGGAACTGGAGCGGATCAAACGGAGGCTTCGTATTATTCCGGGCGTTTCGAATGTGTTGGCTGATGGTTTGGACCGCCGGGAGGTTTGGGTGGAAGTCGATCCCTACAAATTGGAATCCGCCAAGGTGTCTTTGGAGCAGGTGACCGAGGCCATCCGGCGCAAAAATCTAAACACGGTGGGCGGTCGTTTGGATGGGGAGGGGGGGCAGCGTTTGGTGCGTTTGATCGGGGAAATCAGGTCTCCCGAGGAACTTGCTGACGTGCCGGTTCAGACCTCTGATGGAAAGATGATCCTGCTGAGGGACGTGGCAACCTTTCGAGACACCAGCGAGGAGCCGCGCACCTTTGGGAGAGCCGACATGCGATCGGCGATCACTTTCACAATTGTGAAAAAAAAGGGATCCGATGCACTTCTGACTGTTGGCCAGTGCCGCAAAGTTTTTGAAGAAGAAGCCAAGCTTTTGCCGCCCGAGATTGAAACACGGGTCCTGAGCGACTCGACGCGGTTTATCAAAGTGCGCATCAACACGGTGGCGCAGAATGGATTTCAAGCCTTGCTTCTGGTCACTGTCCTTTTGATTTTGATGCTGAACTGGCGGTTGGCCCTTCTTGTGGCGATTGGGATTCCCGTGTCTTTTGCGGGGGCGCTCCTTGTGCTCTACATCGGGGGCTACACGATTAACTTGCTCTCTCTGTTTGCGATGATCATGGCGCTGGGGATGGTTGTGGATGATGCGATTGTGATGGCGGAAAATTGTTATCGTCATTTGCAAGCCGGAATGTCGCCAAAAGATGCTGCCATTCGCGGTTCCCAAGAAGTGATCTGGCCGGTGGTCGGCAGCGTGAGCACCACGGTGGCCGCGTTCCTGCCGCTGATCTGGGCAGAGGGAATTATTGGCAAGTTCTTGATGATTGTTCCGATTGTGGTGATTTCAGCACTGGTTTTCTCATTGATCCAAGCCTTTGTGGTGCTGCCAAGTCACTTTGCTGACTTCGTGAGGCGGGGGAAATCCGCCAAAGAGTTGCGAGAACTCCCACCAGCAAAAGGCTTGGCCAAAATTCCCCGAGTGATCTCCGTGACCTACCGAGACATGCGGGACAGCATTGATTATGGATTGGCGGTGTTGGTTTCCATTTACCGTCACCTCCTGAATTTGGCTCTGCGGTTTCGCTATTTTTCGGTGGCGACCTTTTTTGCGATGTTGGTGGGGGTTTTTGGAATGGTCGCGGTGGGACTTGTGCCATTCAAACTATTTGACACTGATTTTGCGGACACAATCTTTGTCAAAGCTGAGCTGCCATCAGATTATAGCTTGGACCAAACCGGAGATGCGATTGCTCGCTTGGAACAACGTATCGCCGAGGTCCTGCCGAAAGATGACTTGCTGGCTCTGGTGACCAGGGTCGGCGCGCGGTTTGATCCGACCAATCAGTTCCTTGAGTATGGGACGAATCTGGCATTGGTGACCGTGGATATTGACGAGGAAAACCCCGCCTGCCGAAAACCCTCCGAAATTGCTCGGTCTCTTCGCCGCATCATCTCCGAATTTCCAGAGTTTGTTAGTCTCACTGTTCTGGTCGAGGAGGGGGGGCCGCCTGTGGGACGAGCGGTGAATGTTGAACTCAGCGGGCCGAATTTTAGCGAATTGCTGGCGGTCGCGGATCAGTTCGAGACTCGTTTGGAAGAAGTGCCCGGTGTTTACAATGTGGACAATGACTTTCCACGCGGCAAAACCGAGTTTCGTGTCAAGGTGGATGAAACACGGGCGGCGCAAGCCGGGCTGGATGCCACTTCAGTGGCGAGAGCCTTGCAGGGTGGATTTTTTGGGCTGGAGGCCGATCGGATGCGTTGGGGGAATGAGGAAGTGATCCTGCGTGTGAAGGCGGCAGAGCGTTACCGGCAAGATCCCGAATTTCTCATGGGTATGAGGTTGATCAACCGTGAGGGGAATCCTGTGGATATCTCTTCCATTGCCACTGTCGAGACCACAACCGGCATCTCACGGGTCAAGCGCACGAACCAGGAACGCGTTCTGATGGTCTCGGGAGATGTGGAAAGCAAAATCAGCACATCGGCTGATGTGAACAAAAAAATTACTGAGTGGATTCCCGAGATTTTAAAAAACCATCCCAGTGTGAAAGCCACTTTGAGTGGTGAGAACGAAGATTCGGACCGAAGCGTGGCCAGCATGCAATTTTCCGCCATTGTTGCCATGCTTCTCATCTATGCGTTGTTGGCCGTGATCTCTAATTCCTTCCTCCAGCCCTTGGTGATCATGTCGGTGATTCCCTTCGGCATCGTGGGAGTGATCCTCGGCTTGCTTCTTATGGGCGAACCCATGGGGCTGATGTCGATTATGGGCACCGTCGCATTGGCCGGGATTGTCGTGAACAACTCCGTGGTTTTTGTGGATTTTATTAATCAATACCGTCATCAGGCCGTGGGAGCCCCCGACTCCCAAAGCCGCAGCCAACCGCTCCTTCTTCCACCCATGGTGCGATGGCGCTCGATCCTTCAAAGTGCCAGTACCCGTTTCCGTCCGGTTTTTCTGACGAGCGCCACAACGGTCGTTGGGCTCGCCAGCATCGCGTTCTTCAGCTCCGGCCAAGAGCAGTTCTTGGCACCCATGGCTCAAGCCATCGTGTTCGGGCTCATTTTTGCGACACTCATCACGCTTATTCTGATCCCCTGTCTATATTCTGTTCTCGATGACCTTCATCGTCTGATCGCCCGCATTCAGGGTCGCGGAGAAACCCGTGTGGATTGACGTCTGGCGGGCGGGCGGGTCGATCTAAATTCGACCATAAAAACCACTGAGTTGATAGAATGTCTGAGTTTTGCATGCACCCCAAATGCCGCGGGTGAGATGAAAAAAGGGTGAGGAACTGGAGTCAGCTTCTTGGTTGCGGGAACTCACAAGCCGCCGACTTTTCCCGCTTCATGCGACGGCGGGCAAGGGACTGCCCGGCCCTACCAACAAAGGGGCGCTTCGCGTTTGCGCCAGTCCATCGTTCTCTTGGGTTTTCCGGCTTGATGATCAGGAGTTTTTTATCTGTTGAGACGGGAGACTATTGACCCTACGGTAGAAATTCTCATCAAAAAGCACACCTATGACCATAACCGCCTCACAAATCTCAGAACTCATCAAGGGCGAAGTCTCCGGCGACGGGTCCGTTCAAATCACAGGTTTTGCCCCCGCAGACTCGGCCAAGGCCGGGGATCTCACATTTGCTGAGAAGGAACATCATTTTCTTGCTGCGGAAAAAAGTGAAGCTGCTGCGATCCTTGTGGCGGGACCTTTCACCTCATCCACCAAAACCCTGATTCGGGTTTCGGATGTGCGGGTGACGATGGCCAGGATGCTCCCCCATTTTTTTCCGCCGGATGTCCACGAGCCCGGCATCCACCCCACGGCGGTGATTTCTTCCTCGGCAACCATTGATCCATCCGCCCACATCGGACCCTATGTTGTTGTGGGTGAGCGTGTGCGCATCGGGGCAAAAACCGCGATTCTTGGCGGTAACCACATCGGTCGGGACTGCCAAATCGGGGACGAAACTTGCTTGCATCCTTCAGTGACCGTTTACCCCAGCTGCCAAATCGGGAACCGCGTTAGCATTCATTCGGGGACGGTGATTGGGGCTGACGGTTATGGTTATATTTTTGATGAGGGTCGTCACCGCAAAGTGTTGCAACTTGGAAATGTGGTGATTCAAGATGATGTCGAGATCGGGGCAAACACCACCGTGGATCGCGCTGCGTTTGGATCTACCGTCATTGGTCAAGGCTCCAAGATCGACAACTTGGTCCACATCGCCCACAACGCGAAGATCGGCACGAACTGCATTATTATGGGCCAAGTCGGCGTCGCAGGGAGCACCGAGGTTGGGCATTACACCGTGGTGGCTTCTCAGACCGGAATTGCCGGGCATCTGAAGATCGGGAACCAGGTCAAGATCGGTGCCAAGTCCGGCATCATGAAAGACGTGGAGGATGGGGGCGCGGTGCTCGGGGTTCCCGCTGTCGCCGGGAATCAAGCAAAGCGCCAGTGGCTTGCTATCCAACAACTGCCAGATTTGATCAAACGCGTGCGGGCTTTGGAGAAGGGTGTAATTACAAGTGGGTGAGATTGACGATTTCGCTCGGGGGTGGATCGCGATCTCCGAGCGCGATGGGAGCAAATGGCAGCGGAGCCGCGTAGGGTTTCTCATCGTGCGGCGGAGCGCCCGATCCACCTCACCCACTTTTAATTACACCTTTTGGAAAAGGAAGCCGCCTCCGAATCTTGACGCTGCTCCGCATTCAAGGCAATCTCGCCTAAACCAAAACAAGAGGGTGTTTTCAACAGGGGTGAGTCGGTCTATCAGTTAAACGCCACTGGTCCCTGTCGAAAAATGATCGCCCATTTTTCAACCTACTTAAGACCATGCCAAGAAATGTTCGTATTGGATTGATTCAAGCCGCCTCAACTCACCCAGGTGACACCGACCCTGCGGTAATCAAAGCGGCGATGATTGAAAAACACATGGCCTTTATTGAAAAGGCCTCTGTCGAGGGCGTGCAAATGCTCTGTATGCAGGAATTGTTTTACGGGCCGTATTTCTGCGCCGAGCAGGAGACTCATTGGTACGGGCTCACGGAGTCGATCCCCGACGGACCAACCACCCAGCTCATGATGGAAACGGCCAAGCGTCATGGCATGGTGATTGTGGTTCCGATTTACGAAGTTGATGGGACCGGGATTTATTACAACACGGCTTCTGTCATTGATGCCGATGGTTCCTATCTCGGCAAATACCGCAAACATCACATCCCGCATTGTCATCCTGGGTTCTGGGAAAAATTCTACTTTCGTCCGGGCAACCTCGGTTATCCCGTTTTCCAAACCGCCTTTGGGCGTGTGGGGGTCTATATCTGTTACGATCGGCATTTCCCGGAAGGCGCCCGGTGTCTTGGTCTGAATGGAGCGGAGATTGTTTTTAATCCCTCGGCGACCGTTGCGGGGTTGAGTGAATACCTCTGGAAGCTGGAACAGCCAGCGCATGCGGTTGCCAATCAATACTTCTTGGCGGCCATTAACCGTGTTGGCGTCGAGCAACCATGGGCCATCGGAGAGTTTTATGGCCAATCCTATGTGTGTGACCCCAGAGGCCAGATGGTCGCCGTGGCGAGCCGCGATCAGGATGAACTCCTCCTGGCAGACATCGATCTCGATCAGATTCAACAGACGAGGGATGTCTGGCAGTTCTACCGTGACCGCCGGCCGGAGAGTTACGGGGAAATCGTTTCGCCGTGAGGGGGTGTGATTAAAAGTGGGTGAGGTTTAGGAGTTCGCTCGGGCGCGATGGAGCAAGTGGCGGTGGAGCCGCGTAGGATTTGTCATCGTGCAGCGGAGCGCCCGATCCACCTCACCCACTTTTAATTAACCCTGCTCTGAGGTTCATCCGCATTTGAGCCTTGCCTCGGCTCGGCGTTCTTTAGAGCTTGTTTGGTTTCCATGACTCAAACAACCTCGCATTTTGCCAACAATTTGTTTGTCGCTGCCGAAATGGCAGCGGCGGCGGGCGGCATAAACTGGCCCCTGATCTGGGTGTTGTTGCTTCTGGCTTCGGCGGTGACAATGTTTGTGATCAACAAGCCCGGGATGGATGTGGTGGGGTTGCTGATGATTGCGGCATTGCCTTTCACGGGTGTCCTCACAGTGCCAGAAACGATTGCCGGATTCAGCGATTCCAGCATTGTCCTTATTGCTTTTCTTTTTGTGCTTGGAGAAGGGCTGGTTCGCACGGGGATGGCCCGTCAACTCGGCGACTGGATCAATGTCAAAGCCGCGGGCAATGAAACCAAGCTGCTCCTGATGGTGATGGTCGCCGTTGCCGGTTTGGGCTCGGTGATGAGTTCCACGGCGGTTGTGGCGATTTTTATTCCTGTGATCTTTCGCATCTGCCGCAACAGCGGGATTCCTGCCAGTCGTTTGATGATGCCTGTCAGTTTCGCTGCCCTCATCAGTGGAATGCTGACCCTGATTTCCACAGCTCCCAATCTGGTAGTTAATGCGGAGTTGGTGCGTCAGGGAAATGAGGGCTTCCATTTTTTCAGTGTGACGCCGATTGGCCTCGTGGTGCTGGTCTTGGGGTTGGTCTATATGCTGATTGCGAGAAAATGGATTCCCGAGCGGGATGAAAACAAATCCGCCGAGCCCCAGCGTCCAACGTTTCGCGACTGGATTGATAAATACCAACTCGGCAATCGAGAAAAACGTGTGAGGGTCAAACCCGGGTCTCCCCTGATTGGCAAGTCCCTTGGTGAGTTGAATCTTCGAGGAACGGGAGTGAACCTTCTTGCCGCCGAGCGAATTCAAGAACGCAAAAAGGCCCTGGTGTGTCCTGATCAGAACTTTTGTCCAGCACCGGGAGATATTCTGTTTCTTGATGTGGACATGGACCCCGCCGCCAGCTCGGCACTTGTCAAAAAATACGAGGTTGAAGATTTGCCTCTCGATCCTGACAACGCCTATTTCACCGACCTCTCACAGGACATCGGCATGTCAGAGGCCATCATTCCCGCCGACTCCGGGCTCATTGGCAAAACCGTGCGCGACTCTCGCATCCGTGCCGACTCAGGGCTCACGGTGATTGGCTTGCGGCGTGCCAGCGAGGCCATGGGGGAAAACTTTCTCGACGAACAACTCCGCGTGGGTGACACAATTTTGGTTACGGGTTTTTGGAAGGACATCCGGCGTTCTCAACGCTACAACAAGCAGCTTGTGCTTTTGGATCTCCCGGCCGAGTACGAAGATGTGTTGCCAGCCGCCAACAAAGGCCCCCTCGCTGTTGGTATTCTTGCGGTGGTGGTGGCAATCATGATCACGGGCATCCTTCCCAATGTGCAAGCTGTGCTGATCGGGTGTTTGCTCATGGGGATGTTTCGTATCATCGACATGAAAAGCGCCTACCAATCGATCAGTTGGAAGAGCCTCGTGTTGATTGTCGGGATGATGCCATTTTCACTCGCACTGCAGCGGACAGGCGGAGTGGACATGGCGGCGGAGGCCTTGTTGACTGTCATTGGGGATGGTTCCCCACGCCTCGCTCTGGCCGCGATTTTCTTGGTCACGGCTGGACTGGGACTTTTTATCTCCAACACCGCCACGGCTGTGCTTATGGCTCCCGTGGCCTTTGCCATTGCTGCTGACATGGGCTCCTCGCCTTATCCCTTTGCCATGACCGTTATGCTTGGAGCTTCCACCGCTTTTATGACCCCGGTGTCTTCTCCGGTGAACACCTTGGTGGTGTCGCCGGGCAACTATCAGTTTGCTGATTTCCTTAAGGTCGGGGTGCCGTTTTCAATTATTGTCATGATTGTGACGGTGATCCTTGTGCCCATCATTCTCCCGCCCTAGGCCCTGGAAGCTGGGTTATGGCTGGCACCCAAAAAATCCCCGTTTGCGGATCACTTGGGCGACTTCTGGTGGAACCATATCCTCCCACGTGGGATCATTATTTGCGATGCGTTTGAGGACATTGCGGGAGAAGATTGAGGAATACTTGGGATTATAATTGTCGAGATGCACAAAACTCCCGCGGTGTGCCAGGTATTGGTAGAGAGGCGTTAACTCTTCTTTGACCTCCAAGGTGTTGACCGTTTGGGGCGGCTGGCCAGGTTCGGCTTGGTAGGGATAGACGTACAGTTTGAGATCATTTTTAAACAGTCGGCCAAAGCTCTCGAGCACGCCGCCTGGGAGCTGGGTGTAGTATTTTTCGTCGAATAGCTCGATCAGGCTGGGCACGCCCATCACAATTCCAATGCGTTCTTTCGTTCGCCACGCCAAGTAGGCAGCCAGTCGGTAATATTCAAAATAGTCGGAAATCATAACCGTCATCCCACAGGCCGCCAGGAGTTCGGCGCGCGCGAGAAAATCCCGGCGGTCCACATCTTTGCCCCCTGCAAGCAAGTTCCGCATCGTGATTTCCATGATGGGAAGAATGGGTTTATCTGCCACGGCGGGGTCTTCTTTGAACTTTGCCATGGCGCAGGCAACCATATCCAAATTCACAAGCGTCGTGGGTCGAAAGCTGCCGCGTTCGACCAGAATGGCTTTTTTGTAGAGCACCTCGGTGGGTTGAAGGACCTCGCGGTCAGCGCCAAACATGGCTGCTCCGCTGAGACCGAGTTGCACCAGTTGAAGCGCCATCACCCGGTTGTCCACATTGCGGAATTCGATCCCGCTGAACTCGATCATATCGATCTCGATGCGCCCTGTGGTCAACATGTCCAAAAGCGATTCCACAAGCACCTCCGGGGTGTGGTGCAGGAAAAAGGCGCCATAACAAAGGTTGACCCCCACGATCCCAAGGGCTTCCTGCTGCAATGACGCCTCCGCATCCAACATGCGGACATGCATCAAGATCTGACTTGGCTCGTCCCGGGGACGACTCTGGAACTTGATCCCCATCCAGCCATGGCATTCATTGCCGCCTTTAAAACTCCGGGCAACAACCGTATCTGCGAACGCAAAAAAGGCCGTTGTGTCCCCACGGGCCGTTCCGAGGCGTCCGACATTCAATTCAAACTCCCGGTCCAGCATGGCCTGAAGACGGCCTTTGGAAACATAACGTTCGCTGAGACCGTAAATCGCATCGCTCACCTTCATGTCATACGCCGAGATGCTTTTGGCAATGGTCCCCGCCGCACCCCCAACCCGAAAAAACCAGCGAACAACTTCCTGCCCGGCTCCTATTTCCGCAAAGGTCCCATACCAACGTGGGTCCAAGTTGACTTTCAGGGCCTTGTTATGGGTATCGAGGGATTCTGTGCTCACTCAGCCTTCTCAGCAGGATCTGTGCGAGGTTTGCAGGATTCAGAGTCGCGATTCTCCTTCGCCGAGGAGTTGGACGAAGTCGGAAGCGGAAGGGGCCTCGAGGAGGGCAGGCAGGCCTTCAGGATCTTTGCAGCAGCGGACAATGGCGCCCACCACGCGCAGGTATTCGGTGCTGAAGGCTGCGGGGATACCTGCGACAAAAACCAAGTGGACGGGTCCCTCCGCATCCGGGAGTTGGAGGGGAGGGGAGCAGCGGCCGGCGGCAAGGACAATGCGGGAGACGGTCTCAGTTCGTCCGTGCGCGATTAGCAGGCCGAGCCCATCTTCAAAAATCACGGAAGCGTCTCTGGTTTTAATGGCAGATTTTAGGGTGGCGAAATCTTTGACGCAGGAGTTGCCTGCCAACCGGGAAAGAATCTGATCCACCGCACTGGCCTTGGTGGTGGCTTGCAAGGCGAGATCGACTTGATGCACGGGCAGGAGTTCGCTGAGTTTGCTCATTTTTCAGACATTGCTACCGCTCCATTTGAGCTTTTTTCTAAGGACTTCCGGGAATTGACGCTCGGGCAACATGGCCAGATGGAGTTGGCGGCTACTCTTCACGATTTTGAGTTGATCGCCTTTCGCCAAGGCCACGGACTGTTGGCCGTCCACCGTGATATATGCTTCTTTGTCGCGCTGCACAAAGCTGGCCTTGATGACCGCTCGGTCACTGGTCACCACCGAGCGATTGGTGAGGACGTGGGGGCAGATGGGAGTGATCACAAAGGCCCCGCTGTTCGGCATGAGAATGGGGCCGCCGGCAGACAGGGAATACGCGGTGGAGCCTGTCGGAGTGGCAACGATCAGTCCATCGGCATTGTATTCTGTGAGCACGGAGTCATCGATGGAAACCTCCACTCGGATAAGAGCCGAAAGGTGTCCACGGCCAATCACGACATCATTGACGGCATAAAAGCGTTTGCGTGGCGATGAGCCGGACAACTCCACCAGCATCAGATTTCGGGCACTGAGGATATAGTCTTTCTTGACCAGACTATCGATGGCTCTCGCGATTTCTGAAGGGCCAACGCAGGTCAAAAACCCCAACGAACCAATGTTGAGACCAAAGATTGGGCGGATGTCCGAGCCCAGGCGATGGACCACTCGCAGGATGGTGCCATCACCCCCAAGCACAAGTAGGATGGTGGACTGGATGGCGAGAGCCCTCTCATCGAAGGGTGATGACCTGCCAATGAGAGCCGCCGTCTCGGTTTCCAACCCAAATTTCACACGCTTTTTCTCCAGGGCCTGAACCACGGATTTAAGAACAGACCGGGCATCGGCCTTGTTGGAGTGTGCAATGATTCCAATCATGGCCACTGCGGTTTAGTAAGCTGTCGTGAGTTCGGTGTTGTCACTTGGCGATAGATGCAAAGGAAACCAAAGGCATGGCAGGGAATCAACATTATCGGTTGAGGAGTGGGCTGAGGGCATCTAGCACACCCTTAACTCCCTCTCTTGCCCCCGCAGGAACATCTTTAAGAATTTGGGTCCCCTCATCGATGACCTGCTCCCCCATGGCCCGGGCCAAACGGGCGGAGAGGTTCTCCGTGGGATGTGCAACCGTTCCGCCAACATCAAGTCCCGTCCAGACGTATCCGTCCCGGTTTTCTGTAAAAATTTTCTCTCGCGATCCCGGCACCCATTGCAGGACTTGAGGACTGACCCCGACGCGGAAGGTGCCTGTCAACACCCCCCCTTCTCTGACCTCAAACCCACCTTCCAGCCGCATCAATCCCTTCGATTCCCCCACAAAATCGGTCACCGTCAGCACTTCCCCCTGCTTCACAAAATTGCCCGACACTTCTTGAAGTGGCATCCTGCGAAACTGTGGCGATGATGTAAATTTTGCCACTTCGACGAGCGCGGGCACATTTTCCAGACGCCCCTCTGTGAGAACAAGCTTACCGGTCGCGGAATAAGGACTCTGGTCCTCCGGCCAGACAATCACGGCCTCCCCGGTCAGGCGACCGGTGAGTCTGGATTGCCACTCCGGGCCCAGAAAAGGGGCAATATCCACATCCGTGTAAGAAATTTGCAACGTTGAGCTTTCTCCAAATTCCCCTGACGCCTCAAGTTTGCCGGTTTCTCCCAATTGAAAGGAGGAGCGTGTCAGAAATAAGGTGCCGTCTGAGACCCTGGCATGAGCGGATTCGACAGACAGTTGCGGCAAAGTGGCCACATCCAACGTTCCACCTGTCGCCGTCAATTCATACGATGAGCCTTTGGGCTCAAGCGTCAGAACCGAGTTTTTCAAAGCCAAGGTTTGCTCGGCCGCTGCGTTTTCCAAAACGATTGCTCCCTGCGCGGCCCGGAGAAAACCAAGCTCAAAGCGCTGGGGTAGCCAGCCTGACTTTGCCGGAGGGGGTTCGGGCGGATCGGTGTCCTCCACCTTGCTTGGCCTTTGAGATTCTCCACCCCGCAACACCACGTCCATTTCCAGGACATCAATAGAATTAACCTTCCATGCACCATCCCAGGCAGCTCGCCAGTCGATCACCGCTCGAACCTGACGGGCGTTGACATTTCCTACTCGTGAACCCTCAAGCCCTGTAGCAGAAATTTTCTCCGTAAAAACATTTGGCCCGCTCCACGTCAATGGGTCAAAAACCACCTCCGCCGCAAGCGCCTTCCCAGTTCTCTCCGCGACCAAGGCCCGAAATTCTTCCCCGCGCAGAAATGCCCCCACCCACGAGGAAAGCCCGATGATCACGCCCACCCCAAGAACAACCAAAATCACCACGCTCACCAACAAAACCTGCGTGAGTTCCGGCTTGTTTCGTTTTCGCATGCCCAAGCCTTTATCTGATCCCCCGCCTCCAGACAATCCCTGATCCCAGGATTTGCTGAGATCGAGCCCGCGTTTGACTTTGGGTCCCTGCACCTGATATTAAAGCTGTGATGAATGCTCTTGTTCCCCGCTCAGTCTATAGAATGTTTTTGCTGCTTGGAGTGCTTTTAACTTGTGTGATCGCATCCCAGGCCCAAACAGAAGTCAACTTGCAAGAAGAACCCAAGAAATCGCTTCGTGGGGGAGCGACACTTGCGTTGGAGCAAACTGCCGACGGGAACGGTGTCAAATTGACCGTCGATTACCCGGATGGTGAGGGTGGAGGTGGAGCTGTGTGGTTCAAAGTCGATGCATTTTCGGGTCCTCTCAGTCACATCACTTTTAATGCCATGGGCTCTTTGGGTTACGGTCGGGTTGGGGTTCGCGGTTCTCTTAAGGAGGCCAGCTCGGTGGGTATGGAACTGCCCGCTGTCAATGCCGGCATGCAGGCCTATTCTCTGGACTTCACAGCAGCTATCGAAGCCCTTGAAGCTGGTGGCCAAGAATTTGTTTACCCCATCACCGAGGTCATTCTTGGGTTTCGTTATAAGGACAATCCCCAAGATGTTCTTGAGATCTCCGACATTGTTCTCCACCCCGTGGAATGAGCGGAAGCACACGGAGAGCAATCAGGAAATCAGGTCCCGTTTGTTGACCCCCACATTTCCCTTCCCAGCAAGGAATGAAATCAAGGCCTCCCGTGTTTGAACCCTGTGTATCTGGGCCTTGGCGGCTGGATCTGTCATGATCGCCCGAAGCCTCATCATCCGTTGACCTGCACCTGAGGCATCGTAGGTGTTCATGGCCACCCGATATCTGCGTGAGCGCTCAAGCGGCTGGCCATCGGATTTTTCCACGCCAATAATCTTCGTGGAACCGGCGTCCACCCTAAAACGAAGGCCGATGAGAGAAGGCCCCCGTCTCGGTCCGGTGAATGGCATCTCGGTGAGTGCGGCTATGAGTTGCTCAGGCGTCAACTCCCCTGTGATCACATAGTTTTCATAAGGAAGGATTTTCCAGACATCGGCAATGGTTTTGATTCCGGGCTCCAAATTTTCTCTTGAAAATAGCCCGTGAATCACAGCGTCGGTCGCGACATTTTTTTGTTGAAGGGCCTGAGAAACGGCAGTGCCAATCAAGCGCTCCACCTCGCTGGGTTGGGCAGTGTCAGCTTGGGTCGATAACATTTCCGTGATCCGCCCCGCTGGCTAACTGAGCAGTTTTTGGGACTCTTCCAAATCGTGTTGAGCAAGCGAGAGAGTCCCCGGATCCAAGGGAATCTCAGAGGTCATTCGCTTGGTCATGGCCTCAGTACGCACAAGTTTGCGGGTTGAGGTATCAAAAAACAGATCGGTTTTTCCGATATTGATGCCGAAGTAGTTGGCTTGCGAGTACAGGACTCCATTGAGGTTTTGGCTGGGAACATCGCGATGGGTATGCCCGGCGATTATGAGAGCAGCATCCGGAACAGCCCGTGAAACTTCATCCAAACGATTGGCAAAATCATCACCCCCCGGTCTCATTCCCATATGAGTGGCAAAAATGACCACATCCGCCCCCAGGGCGCGAACTTCTTGGGCTGCGGTCACGGCCGCTTTGACAGGATCTGCTGCTTCAAAGCCATGGGTGAACTCAGGTCGAAACCAATACGGAAGCCCCGGCGTGGTCAGTCCAATTATCGCAATCTGGATGCCGCCGACTTTCCTGAGCACATAGGGTTTGATTTTCTCAAAGTGGGAACTGGCACCGCTGAGTTTGCCAGCGGGTTTTCCCTCCAAGATCGCATTGGCACTCAAGGCCGGAACCGAAGAACTTTCCAAAACACCTCCAAAAGCTTGAATGCCCCAATCAAATTCGTGATTCCCGACAACCCATCCATCATATCCCAAGGCATCAAAGCATTGGGTCATGATGTGTCCCTGGGTTCGCAAACCAACTTCCGTTCCTTGGTAAACGTCGCCCACATCAATCAGCATGCTGTTCGGGTTCTCCGCACGCCACGCGCGGATTTGTGTAGCACAGCGCGCCAAGCCGCCGACGTTCGTCTCACCCTCGTAGGTGGATGTTGGCAGAATGTGTCCATGCAAGTCAGTTGTATGAAGAATCGAAATTTTGGTGAGTCCCTGACTCTCGGCAAAAACTCTTCCCGGAAGGAATCCCGATAAGCACGCCGTAGCCGCCACTCCCAAAAATTGTCTTCGTGTCGATTCCGGCATGGCTGACCCATCTCAGCATTCTCGCTGTTTTTCAAGTGCCAGCATCCATGACCCCGGAGGTCTGGTTTCCCGAGGACCTGCGCCCCTGCGACACCCAGTGAAAGGTGACAAAAATGTCACAAACTCAGATTGGCATGTGCCCTGCTTCGGCTAATATTCTCATACAGTGAAAACCATCTTCACCCCCATTATTTTATCGGCTTTCACGCTGACATTTCTTGTTTCGTCATTCTTTCTCACAGGCTGTGGAAAAAAGTCAGAGGAGTCGGCAGATGTGATCGTCCTTCACACGGGGCGACTCCGAGGCAATGTCTATCCTGCGGAGCTTCAATCGATCTCCCCGCTTCAGCATTACCAATTTCTTGCCAGTTATGTGAAGAAAGTCCGCGCAGAAGCCAAAGCAACTGGAGCCAAGGTCCTGTTGGTGGATTTGGGCGACAGCCTTCAGGGTTCATTCGCTTCTTACGCAACCGATTCGGGAAACATGGTGGCTTTCTTTAATGCGTTGGATTATGACGCGATCGCGCTCAGCAACCTCGACAATGCTGTGCAGCCCGAGACTCTTAAGCAGCTAAAAGCGGCGGTTCTGAATCCATTTGCAAATTCCGATGGGCAACCTGCCACGGAAGGAACCAAATTCGGAACAAAACTGACCAAGGAAGGTTTGGGAGTGATTCTTATGGCCAATTTTTACGGGGATACCAGTAGCGAGGCCCATCCTGATCGCTTCCCTGCTTGGTTTGGAACAACTCCGTCCGATGTGATTCCTTTTCGCGATTATTCAGGGCTCTCGAAGGAAATCGGCCCAAAAGCTGCTGGTGACCTGGCACTTTTGACATGGATGAAATTTGAGTCGCCCACCGACCCCCCGTCGAAGTTCCTGGAGGAAATCAAGGGGGTTGGGATCGATGCGACCCTTGCCCACCGAATTTACGGTCGAAACCAAAAAGATGTCTGGAGTGAGAGCGGATTGGTGGATTGGTCGCCTCCCGTTTCTGTCAACATCCTCAGAAATAATGGTGGCTTTGCTCTCGCACGTCTGGACCTAAAAAAAGACGGTGACGCGTGGAAAGTGCTTAAGCACGAGATCCTGCCAATGACCGCCAACACGGCTGATGCCGACCAATCCATTCTTGAGGAGATCGGGGCTTTTGCAAAAACCATCGAACAAGCGGACACACTCATTGTCAATTTGCCAGCGGCATTCGATCAGGACCGCATCCTGCAGACCTACATGAATGCGCTGGCACTCATTCCCGGGACAGAAGCCGTTCTCTACTCAGGACAGTCCATCCGCTCGGATTGGAGTGCGGGGGATTTGAGGGCCAGCAGCGTTTTTAACAGCCTGCCTTGGACCACCGGGATCGTGCAACTGACAATGACCCGCGAACAGATCGCTCAAGCAGAGAAGGAGATTGGCTTGGTGTCCACATTAACTCCACAAGCAGGGGAGGAGGGACCACTCAAGGTTACCACCTCCGACTATTTTGGCAGGGTTATTGCCTCACGGCTTGGCCTGGAATCCGCGAGTCTTGTTCCGACCAACGAGTCCTCCGAATTTGGATTTTTTGTTTCCGCTTTGAAAAACACGCCGGAAATCCTCAATGCACAGGTCTCAGCCAGCCCGGACCCCCCTGCCGATGCGCCTTTGACATCCGCACCATGAAACTCGCTCGAATTGTGGTTGCCGGGGGTGTGCTTGCGGTGTTCGCATTTGTGACCTATTCCTCCACACTCAGTCGTCAGGATGCTGCCAAGCGTGTGGGCAGCGCCCGCAACCTTCAGCAGTGGGGCATTGCCCTGAACCTTCATCTGATTGATAACGAAAACCAACTCCCAGAAGTTGGCACAACGCCCATCGATGATACCCAGAAGAAGGCATGGTTCAGTGCGCTTCCCCCTTATATCTCGCAAACCCCGCTGCCGGAATTGCCCCCAGGCTCCCGTCCGCGTCCCGGAGTCACCTCCCTCTGGATCGATCCCGCCACGCGCGCTCCCAAGGTCTGGGACCCTGAGGTTTTTTACTTTAACTACGCGATGAATCAGGCGCTTCAGCCTGACCCCAAGCTTCGTAGCTTCCGCATCTTTGAAGTCCCCTCGCCAGGGAATGTTGTCTTTCTGGTGGATGTGGACGGCTACTCGCCGGCAGCAACCCCCGATAAGGTTGCCTTCCGCCATGGCGACGCCAAACCCAATTCCCCCGAGGCCACCGCACATGTGCTCTTCTGCGACGGCCACGTCAAAAGCATTTCCAAAGCCGTGCTTGTGGATGACCCCAAAACCAGAAGTGCCGAGGCTGCCAACGCCGGCCCCTCCTGGTTCGAAAATTAGGTGGCGCCTCTCTGAAAGTTGAAATGTGGGTGGGGCGACGTCCTGTCGCCTTCCTAATGCTTCACCTCTTTTTGTAAATTTCAGAGAGGCACCCCAAATTAACGAATCGAAAGAAAAGTTTTCGACCGAGAGGTAGATTTTGGTCAGCCTGTTCTGCATCATGGCCACCGACATTCTCCTTGCCGTCGATCCCTCCCTTCGGGGAACCGGCTACGCCGTCATGGCCCACTCCGCCAGCCGTGAGAAGGTGCTCACCTATGGCGTCATTTCCAATCCCGCTGCCCTGTCACAAAGCGCCTGCCTGGTGGCGATTTACGAAACCTTGGATGCTGCCATACAAGAATATCACCCCACCGCGATGGCGATCGAAAATGTCATCTACGTCCAAAGCTACCGCACGGCCATTATCCTTGGCTCTGCACGTGGGGTGGCACTTCTTGCGGCAGCCCGCAGGGGACTGGAAATCCATGAATATGCGCCCCGCCGGGTGAAACAGGCCGTTGTGGGACGAGGCGGCGCCCAAAAACAGCAAGTCGGTTTTATGATTCGCGCGCTCCTCGGCCTCACCGAAACGCCACCCCCCGACGCCGCAGACGCCATTGCTATCGGGCTGACCCATATTCAAAACGCCCGTGCACAGCAGGTGCGGGATGGCAGGAAGTGATTCGCAAAGTTAAACTGCTCGGGGGGGGACTTGAACCCCCACGCCTTACGGCATACGCCCCTCAAACGTACGTGTCTGCCATTCCACCACCCGAGCTTTGAGCGGTTAGGAATTAAATCCTGTCGAAGGCTGCTCCGCAAGCGAAAACAACGAAAACTGTGATTTCCTGTTGCCAAGTTTAAAAACATTGCCCTTGGCACCAGGGGTGTTTAAAAATGCGGCTAGAAGCTCTTACGTATCGATGATTGATCACTTTAGCGCAGGCGGCTTTCCCCAGAAAAGCGCCGACGGTAGTTTCACCGTTTTTTTGGCAACCGTCCGAGTTTTCTCCCACGAACTCCTGCTCCCAAGAAACCCGGAAGGAGTCGGCTAACCAGCCGTTTGGTGTCCCGATGAGAGCGGCTCCCCCCACTCTGGATTCTCAAAAGACGATGACCGTTTTTGAGCAGGAACAACTGGCGTCGGCCCTTTTAGCGGCGATCGTTGAGTCTTCTGACGACGCCATCATCGGTAAAGACCTGAACAGCATCATCACCAGTTGGAACAGAGGTGCGGAAAAGATTTTCGGTTACACGGCGAGTGAGATGATCGGGACTTCCATCCTTCGGCTGATTCCCGAGGACCGGAAGGATGAAGAGGCCCACATCATGGGGCAAATCCGGCAGGGACAGAAAGTGAACCACTTTGAAACACTGAGGCAAACCAAGGACGGTCGTCTGATCACAGTATCGGTTACCGTCTCACCGATCAGGGACATTGAGGGAAACATCATTGGTGCATCTAAAATTGCGCGAGATATCACGGTGCAAAAAGAGCACGAATGCGAGCTGGCTCGGATCAGCCGGCTGTATGCCAGTCGGCAGTCAGAAATCGTGGCGCAAAACGAGCAGCGTTTTTCTGCCACGATGATTGAGAGCATGCCGGGTGTGCTCTACTTTTACGACGAAAGTGGGCGGTTTCTCCGCTGGAACCGCAACTTTGAGACCGTCTCCGGCTATTCCGGGGAAGAAATTGCGCGGATGCATCCCTTGGATTTTTTTGTTGGCGCTGAGAAAGAATTGCTTAAAGAGCGCATCGCCGAAGTGTTCGAGAAAGGAAACGCGTTCATTGAGGCTAATTTTCGGGCCAAAGATGGCACCAGCAAGCCGCTTCTTTTCACCGGACGGCGCATTGAATTTAATGGCCAGCGGTGTTTGATCGGCATGGGGGTGGATATCTCCGAACGGAAGCGCGCCGAAGAATTATTACGGGCAAGCGAGGGGCGTTATCGCACACTCTTTGAACATGCGCCGGATGGTATCGTTATCGCCAATGCGGAGGCGTATTACGTTGACGCCAATGCGAGCATTTGCCGCATGCTGGGTTACACGCGAGAGGAACTCGTGGGCTTGCATTCATCAGACATCGTGGTCCCCGAGGAGATATCTTGCATTGCGACCGCTCTAAGTGCCATCAATTCTCAGCCGGATTATCACCGGGAGTGGCAATTTCGTCGCAAGGACGGTTCGATTTTCCCGGCAGAGGTCATAGCAACGACCATGCCCGACGGCAATATCCTGGCTTTAATCCGCGACATCACGGATCGCAAACAGGTCGAGAAGGATCTCTACGCTCTGAATGATAATCTGGAGCAGCAGGTGGCGGTGCGGACGGAAGAATTGCAATCCGCGCTTGTTCGTGCGGAGGCGGCCGACCGGATCAAATCGGCCTTCCTTGCCACGATGTCGCATGAGCTGCGCACCCCCCTGAATTCCATCATCGGATTCACGGGGCTCGTCATCCAAGGCCTGGCTGGACCACTAAATGCCGAGCAAAGCAAGCAGCTTGGCATGGTGCGGAGCAGCGCACACCACCTTCTGGATCTCATCAACGACGTGTTGGATATTTCAAAAATCGAGGCAGGGCAGTTGGAGGTTCGAACGGAGCGTTTTCAACTGCTTGATTCGCTTACTCATGTGGCTGCCCTGGTCAGGCCTTTGGCGGAAAAGAAGGGCTTGGAATTGACCATCATTGCCCCACCGGAACTGGAAGAAGTGGTAAGTGACAAGCGCCGGGTGGAACAAATCCTCATCAACCTGATCACAAATGCCATCAAATTTACCGAGCAGGGGCATGTCACCGTAACCACCGAACTGGTTTCCGGCCATGAATCCAAGGGCGAGCCTTGTCCGGTCCTGAGCCTTCGCGTGGAGGACACCGGAATTGGCATCACGCCGGAGGATCTGGCCACGTTATTCCAGCCGTTCCGCCAAGTTGACTCCGGCCTGACCCGCCAGCACGAAGGCACGGGGTTGGGCCTTGCGATCTGCCGACGGCTTGCCACGCTCCTGGGCGGCGAGATTTCCGCCATGAGCGAATTTGGCAAAGGCAGTGCGTTCACCGTGACCATTCCTTTGCACCCACCAACGAGACCATGAAACGCACCATTCTCTTGATTGAAGACAACGAGCAGAATCGCTACCTTGCCACCTTCATATTGGAGAATTGTGGTTACCACGTGATATCTGCCCCTGATGGCAAGGCGGGCATTGATGCCGCTATCGCGCTTGTTCCCGATTTGATATTGCTGGATATCCAATTACCGCTCATGGACGGTTACGCGGTGGCTGCGGCCCTTCGAGGTCTTCCATCATTGCAAGGCATTCCCATCGTCGCTGTCACCTCGTATGCCATGGTGGGAGATCGCGAGAAATGTTTGGAGGCCGGCTGCAGTGGCTACATTGAGAAACCCATCAACCCGGAAACTTTCTTGGCAGAAATTGAATGCTATTTGCCACCGCAGCCCCCAGCTTCAGAATCTCCATGAACCGAATCCTGATCGTTGATGACAAGGAGGAGAACATCTACTACTTGCAAGCGCTTCTGACCGCCCACGGTTATGAGATTGATTCCGCGCGTCATGGGGCTGAGGCCCTGGTGAAAGCGCGCTTATCACCGCCCGATCTCGTCATTGCGGATCTGCTCATGCCCGTCATGGACGGTTACACCCTCCTGCGGCTTTGGAAAGCCGACATGCAGTTAAAACTGGTACCCTTCATTGTTTACACGGCCACTTACACTGCGCCGGAGGATGAGCAACTGGCGTTGAGCCTTGGGGCGGATGCCTTCATTTTAAAACCTGCAGAGCCTGATGATTTCCTGGCTCGTGTCTGCGAAGTGCAGGCCCACGGGGTCGCCAGCCCATCGATCTCGCCCAAAATCGCCATGGGCGACGAAACGGAAATGCTCAAGGTTTACAGCGCGGCTCTCATTCGAAAATTGGAAGAAAAAACCTTGCAACTCGAGGAGAGTAATCGGGCTTTGCAGGAGGACATTCTCCACCGCAAGCAGGTGGAAGAGGAACTGCGGCGGAAATCCGCCTTCCTTGAGGCGCAGGTGAATTCCTCAATTGATGGCCTCATGGTGGTGGACAGTCATGGCGGAATCATTCTTCAAAATCAGCGCTTGTGCGACCTGTGGAATATCCCCCCCCATATTGCCGATGACATTGACGATGCCGTTCAGGTGAAGTTTGTCACAGGACGAACCAAAAACCCCAAGGCGTTTTCTGAAAAAGTCGCCTACCTCTACAGTCACCCGAACGAGGTCAGCCGGGACGAAATTGAGCTAATCGACGGAACGGTTTTGGATCGTTTCTCCGCCCCGGTGAAAGATGAGACGGGCCACTATTATGGACGGATTTGGGCGTTTCGCGATGTCACCCTTGAGCGCAATCGCGAACTCAAATTGGCCAAGGCTCTGGAACAGGAAAAAGAACTCTCGGAAAAAGCCCGCGCCGGCGAACGGGCCAAGAGCGAGTTCCTTGCCGTCATGAGTCACGAAGTCCGGACGCCGCTGAATGGCATCATGGGTTTCGCCGAACTCCTTACCAGCGCTCCGGGGTTACCACCCGATCAAAAGGCGTATTGCTCCACCATCCTGCAAAGCAGTCAGGCTCTGCTCCGCATTCTTGAGGACATCCTCGACTTCAGTCGTCTGGAAGCGGGCCGTCTGAATGTCGAAACAAGCGTCTTTTCGCCCCGCGAGCTGCTGGAAGATATAAAAACCCTTCTCAGCCAACAGGCTTTAGGAAAAGATCTCGCGATGATCCTGACTGTGGACCCGAGCGTTCCACACTTTGTCGAAGGAGATGCTGGGCGCTTGCGCCAGATCTTGCTCAACCTGGCAGGGAACGCCATCAAGTTCACGGATCACGGATCCGTCACCCTCAGCCTGCGGCCTTGCTCTGATCCGCCTTCCACCTTCGTTTTCTCTGTCAAGGATACCGGTCCAGGATTAGCCCCCGAAAACATCGACCACATTTTTCAACCGTTCACCCAAGCTGATTCCAGCATCGCTCGCCGTCACGGCGGCACTGGCCTCGGGCTTTCTATTTCGCGGCGGCTCGCGGAATTGCTCGGCGGATCTCTCACGGTGGAGAGCCAGATCGGCCAAGGGGCGGAATTCTCTGCGATAGTCCCCCTCAAAATCATCAACAACCCTCCCGCTCCAACAATCCCGCCGCTTCATGGAGGATTGGATGCGAGCTTTGCTCAACGCCACCCCCTGAAAATTTTGCTGGTGGAAGACGATCGGGTGAACCTCCAACTCCTCCAATCCCTCATCCGCCGACTCGGTTACGAACCCATGGTTGCACAAAACGGACGCGAGGCTCTCGATGTGTTCCAAAACGAAAATCCCGATTGCCTCTTGATGGATCTGCAAATGCCGGAAATGGACGGTATCGAAGCCACGGAGCTCATTCGAACATGGGAAAAAGATTTGCCCGCCAAAAACCGGACTTTCATTTCCGCTGTTACCGCCAATATTTTCCCTGCCGACCGTGTGCGTTGCCTCGACGCAGGCATGAACGGCTACCTTAACAAGCCAATTAAACTCGTGGATCTGGCTGCCATGCTGGAACAGGCTTCTGATTTCAAAGCCGCAGGGCAGAGCAAATCTCCCGTATCACCCTCGTGCTGGCATTAAGTCTTTCTATTACTAGAAAAGATGAATACGATCTCGTCTGTGCCGCAGCTGCCATGTATCGTGACTGCAAAATCAAAAAAAGTCCAAGCTTCGCTTCCCAAGAAAAAACTCGGTTCGGGAATTGATACATTTCCTATTGTCGGCATAGGTGCCTCCGCCGGGGGCCTGCAAGCATTGGAGCTTTTTCTAAAAAATATGCCGGATGACTGCGGGATTGCCTTTGTGATCGTCCAGCATCTTGACCCCACGCACAAGGGCATCATGCCCGAACTGCTTCAGCGTGGCACCGGCATGAAAGTGATCCAAGTGAAGGATCGCACCAGGGTCCGACCCGGTTGCGTTTATGTCATTCCGCCAAACAAGGACATGTCGGTCTTACACGGCGTGCTGCATTTGCTGGTGCCTTCCGCCCCGCGAGGTTTGAGGCTGCCCATTGATTTTTTCTTCCGCTCCCTCGCGGTGGATCAGCGGGAGCGAAGTGTTGGTGTCATCCTTTCCGGCATGGGCAGTGACGGCACCCTTGGACTCAAAGCCATCAAGGAACAGGCCGGTGTTGTGCTCGTGCAGGAACCTTCCACAGCGAAGTTCGATGGGATGCCGGTCAGCGCGATTGGTACAGGGCTCGTTGACATTGTGGCTCCCGTGGTGGATTTGCCTGCCCGTCTGCTGGGCTATTTGAAGCACACGCCGCTGCACAAGCCCCCGGAGGCCACGGAAGAAAAAGGCGTCGAGAATCATCTCGAAAAAGCCATTATCGTTCTGCGCAGTCAGACTGGTCACGATTCTTCGCTCTACAAACGCAGCACGCTCTACCGTCGAATTGAGCGACGCATGGGACTGCACCAGATCACCAAAATCGCCACCTACGTGCGTTATCTGCAGGAGAACCCAGCCGAGGTCGAACTCCTTTTCAAAGAGCTGCTCATCGGAGTGACCAATTTTTTCCGAGACCCGGAGGCGTGGCAACAATTGCGCGATGAAGCCCTTCCGCTGCTTCTGGCGGAACGAAAAGCAACGCAAGGGCTGCGGGCTTGGGTGGCAGGCTGCTCGACAGGAGAAGAAGCCTACTCCCTCGCCATCATTTTTAAGGAGGCTCTCGAGCAGACCGGGCTTAAGGGGAATTTTTCGTTGAAAATTTATGCCACCGATCTCGATCAAGACGCGGTGGACAAGGCGCGTCAGGGCTTTTTCCCTGCCAATATCACCGCGGATGTCTCCCCTGAGCGCCTGAGCCGATTTTTTTGCAAAGAAGATTTGGGATTCCGAGTTTCCAAAGAAATTCGTGAGATGATCATCTTTGCCCCGCAAAATCTCATCATGGACCCGCCTTTCACCAAGCTGGACATCCTAACCTGCCGGAATCTGCTGATTTATTTTGGGCCGGAATTGCAAAAAAAAAATTTTCCCCCTCTTTCACTACAGCCTCAATCCGGGCAGCCTGCTTTTTTTGGGTGGGGCGGAGAGCGTCGGCGGTTTTACAAATCTCTTTTCCGCCTATCCCGGGAAATCGCGGCTCTTTCAGCGTCTTGAACCGGAAGAAAGCACGGAGCAGGTGGAATTTCCCTCCGTCTTCATGCCCTCAGCCCCCGTTCCATCCAAAGCTCTCCGCTTACAAGCGAGCCCGCCGGACAGCCTGCAGCCGCAGGCCGAAAGATGGCTTCTTCATAATTACGCCCCCGCCGCCGTGCTAGTGAACGAGCAGGGCGACATTCTTTTTGTCAGTGGGCGAACGGGTCGCTATCTGGAACCAGCGGCCGGAAAAGCCAACTGGAACATCTTCGCCATGGCCCGCGAGGGATTGCGTGCGGATTTGAGCCGCACCTTTCAAAAGGCACGCCACCAGAAAGAACCCTCCATCGCCCACCGGATCGGCATTGAAGTCAATGGCAACACCATCTTTGTGGATTTGACCGTCAATTTCCTAGAGGCCCCAGAAGCCTTACGCGGTTTGGCCATGGTGATCTTCACGGATGTCCCCGCCCCTGCGCCCGAGGTCAAAGGCCGGAGGGCAGAATCGACCAAAAGCTCCGAGCGCGAGAAAGAGTTGGTACAGCTTCTTCAACAGGCCCGGGAGGAAGTTCAGGGCACTAGGGAAGGGATGCAGACCTCGCAAGAGGAACTCAAATCCATGAACGAGGAGTTGCAGTCCACCAACGAAGAACTCCAATCCACCAATGAGGAACTCACCACTTCAAAGGAAGAGATGCAGTCTCTTAACGAAGAACTTCAAACCGTGAACGCCGAGTTGCAGGCCAAGGTGGACGAACTCACCGCCACCAGCAGCGATATGAAAAATCTCCTCAACAGCACCGAGATTGCCACAGTATTTTTGGACAACCAACTGCGGGTTCGGCGCTTCACCGAGCAGGCCACGAGAATTATTAATTTTATCCCGGGCGATGTCGGACGTCCCGTCACCGACCTTGCGACCAGCCTGATATATCCCGAGATGCCTGATGATGCCCGCGACGTCCTGCGGACCCTCGTCTCGGTGGAAAAATCGGTCGCCACTCAGGACGGTCGCCTCCTAGCAATGCGGTTGATGCCTTATCGCACGTTGGACGACCGGATTGACGGAGTGGTCATCACCTTCACTGACCTCAGCCTAGCTCGGAAGTTTGAGACCGAACTGCGGGCGCGTCAGAAGCACGACTCCCGCCAACGAAAAAAATGAAACCCCGCCCCTCCCCCCAAACACCCGCGACGCGGCGTCGCAAAGCCGAGGCGTTGCTGAAAGCCCGCCCGGCATCCTGCCAGTCACCCACTGAAGGAGACCTGCGGCGAGTGCAGCACGAGCTTCTTGTTCATCAGATCGAGCTGGAAATGCAAAACGAGGAACTCCGTAATGCTCGGGCAGAACTTGAGGCCAGCCTTGAACGCTACACGGATCTGTATGAGTTTTCACCCTTGGGCTACTTCACCCTCACCCCAGATGGCGTCATCCTGCAGGTGAATCTCACCGGTGCCAAACTGCTGGGTATGCCCCGTGCCAACTTGGTTGGCAAGCGTTTCGGCATACTTGTGGCCAAGGCCAACCAGCCGACATTTCACGACTTTCTTTCGAAGATCTTTGCCCAAGGCAAAACGCAAAGGAGCAAACTGGAACTGACCGTGAAGGGCCGCGACTCGCTTTATGTCCGAGCCGAGGCCTCGCCCTCTCCCAATGGCATGGATTGCCGACTCGTGCTGATCGACATCACCGAGGGCAAACACATGGAGTCTGCTCTCCAAGAAAGCGAGGCACGGTATCGCTCGCTCTTTGACAATGCGCCTGACGGCATCTTGATTGCCAACCCTGAGAGCATCTATCTTGATGCCAATGCCAGCATGTGCCGCATGCTTGGTTACACACGCGCTGAATTGATTGGCCTCCACGCCTCAAAGATTGTTGTCGCGACCGAGCTCAAGCATATCATTCCAGCTTTAAAAAAAATCAAGCGCCGCTTAAAGCACCAAAGGGAGTGGCAATTCCGGCACAAAGATGGCTCGATTTTCCAAGCCGAAGTGACGGCGACGATGCTGCCAGATGGCAACATTCTGGCGATGGTTCGAGATCTCGCCGAGCGCCGGAAAACCGAAAATGCCCTGCGCCTGCGGGAGACGGCCTTGGGCGAAGTTTCACAGGGCGTGCTGATCTGCGATGCGCAACGCTTGGCGACCTATGCCAATAACAGTTTTGCTGAAATGACCGGCTATACGGAGGCGGAAGTCCTTGGCCGCAATTGCAAATTTTTGCAAGGGGCCGGCACCGATCCTGACACCATCATCAAAATTCGTAAGGCTTTAAATGCTCATGAGCCCTTTGAAGGCGAAATTCTCAATTATCACAAGGACGGTCAGCCTTTTTGGAATGATCTTTCCATCACTCCGTTCAAAGACAAAAAGGACGGCCCTGTACAGTTTATCGGCATTCAACGTGATATCACTGAGCGCAAGCGAGCAGAGGCCGCACTACAGAAAAGCGAGCTGGAACAGCGGGACCTCGCCGAACGGCTGAAGACCGCCCAAGCCATCGCAAGGGTCGGCAGTTGGGAGACCGACCTCTCCACAATGGAAGTGATTTGGTCTGCAGAGACCTACCGTATTTTTGAGGTGAACAAAGAGGAGTTCCATCCAACCCACGAGGCATTTCTCAACTTTGTGCATCCCGAGGACCGTGCGGCGGTTGATGAGGCCTTAGTCCAATCCCGCAACGAGCGCTCTCTCCAATTGATCGAACACAGGATTCTCATGCCGGACGGCCGAATCAAAGTCATTGACGAACGCTGGCAAGTATTCTGCGATGAAAGCGGGCAACCGACCCGCGCGGTTGGCACGTGCCAGGATGTCACCGATCGGAAAAAAGCGCAGGAGGCGCTCCTGCTTGCCGCGAAACGTGTGGAACTCGCTGCACGGGCTGGCAAAGTCGGAATTTGGGATTGGGACATCGCACTCGGGACCATGCATTGGGATGAGCAGATGTACGCCCTCTATCACAGGACCGTTTCCTCATCGGCCTCTGGCGTCGAACTCTGGCAACAGCACCTTCACCCCGACGATAGTGCAGAAATTTATGCGGAGCTCCAAGAGGCGCTGCGCCCAAATGGCAAGCCATTCGATACCACCTTCCGCATCCTCCTGCCGGGCAATGGAGGCATTCGCCACATCCGCGGCCAAGGCATCGTCTTTCGCGATGGAAAGGGCAATCCCTCGCGAATGATCGGCACGAACTGGGACATCACGGAGCAGGTTGAGCGTGAGGCCATTCTTCGAGAAAAGTTGGAGAATGAGAAGGCGCTTCGCCAACAAGCCCTCGCCGGAGAACTGGCCAAAAGCGAATTCCTTGCGGTCATGAGCCACGAGATCCGCACTCCAATGAACGGCATCCTCGGTTTTGCCGAGATGCTCTCCCAGTCCCCAACCCTCACCCCGGAAAACAGAAATCTGACTCAAACGATTGTCTCCAGCGGGGAGGCCCTCTTGCGCATCCTGAACGATATCTTGGACATTAGCCGCATCGAGGCGGGCAGGCTTCCCATCCACAAGGAGCCATTCTCCCCGAAAGATTTGATCCGGGATATCGAGACATTGTTTGGGCACCAAATTAAAGAGAAGGGACTCAAATTTCAGATCCAGATCGACAAGAAATTGCCGGAGACCCTTCTGAGCGACGTTGGGCGCATCCGCCAGGTCTTGGTCAACCTGCTCGGCAACGCCCTCAAGTTTACGGAAAAAGGTTCCGTCACGCTCATCGTCCGCACTTCGACCGAACCTACACATAAAAAATTCCTCGAGTTTGTTGTCCGAGATACAGGACCAGGTATCGCTCCGAATCGAGGTCAGGACATCTTCGAGGCTTTCACTCAAGCGGACTCCTCGACATCACGCCGACACGGCGGCACGGGTCTCGGTCTCACAATTTCTCGACGCCTGGCTCACCTGATGGGTGGCGACATCCTGCTCTTTACCGAGCTCGGCAAGGGTTCCAGGTTTATCCTCCACTTGCCTCTCATCCCCATCGAAGCCCATCATCTGGATGTCCCTGCTCCCATTGTTGAGGCATCCCCACCCAGCGCCGATTTTGCCGCCAGTTATCCCCAAAGCATTCTCATCGTCGAGGACGACAAGATTAACCTCATGCTCATGGCCGGCATGCTTCGCAAGCTGGGCTACTCACCTCTCATGGCAAAAAATGGATTGGAGGCCATTGCCATATATAAGAAAGAATCCCCCAATTGCATTCTTATGGATGTGCAGATGCCAGAAATTGACGGGCTCGAGGCCACCAGGCTGATCCGAGATTACGAACAGAAACGCCACCTCCATCCCGCCTACATCTCCGCCCTGACGGCAAACATCCAACGCGATGACCAACAGCGCTGTTTCAACGCCGGAATGAACACCTTCCTCAACAAGCCCATCAAATTCAAAACCATCGCCGACACACTCGCCGAAGCATGGAAGTCTAAAAAGCAGCAATCCCCGGATTGCCCCCGTACAACCTATGAAACTCCAGCCTGAGATTCCCTAAAATTATATGGGAATGATGCTCGTTTTTCCCGATTGGTAGTAAGTGCAAATAACTGATCTCACGGATCAAGAGACGCTGATCTCTTTCGGGATGTGGGGCGCTCCATTGCTCCAGACGATTTCATGTGGAGCAAAGCCATGCTCCAAACAAAACGCAGCGCTGCGCCCGGCAGCCTCCCCTGTGACGCAGGCGTCACCGGTCACCCGATAGCTGGCATGGGCGTAAAAATCGCCTGAGATGCAGCGCCCGGCAAGCAGCAAGCCCTGCCGCTCGAGTGGTAATAGTGAGCGGTAGGGGATGTCATAGGGCTTCGACTTCACCCCAGTGCTGCTATATCCACCGCCATCCGCTTTGCGCAGCGAGTGCACATCGACTGGAAATTCAACTTTGCATACCGCGTCATCAAACACCGCCCCGGATATGACGTCGTTTTTATTGACCGTATAGCGTCCATGAATCCTGCGTCCTTCCCGTACGCCGATGTGCTCCGCCGTGGCGACCACCATGACAGACTCCCAGCCGGCGGCGCTCTCTCGCAACTTACGCACGGTCTCCATCACCTCGGCCCGTCCTTGGCGGGTTGCCTCGGTAATGTCCCTTGCATTGAGACCCGAGAACTCATAGGCGTGGTGAATCATCAAACAAAAGAGACCGTTTGGTAGAGGAAATAGACTGGGCTGGGAGTAACTCGTTGCATGACCCACTCCAAGAAGAATGTCGCGGAAGGTATCTTTTGGCAGGAATGTGGAGGCACTCCCCGATGGCTGGCCGATCTCTTGGGGAACTCCGCTGATCAGGGCCATCAGGGTCATGGGCTGGCCGAGATTGCTCCCAGGCTCACCAAAATCATATCCGCAACCCGCCAGTGCTGCGAGGTCTCCATCGCCCGTCGCATCGATAAACACGTCGGCAGAGAATGCCGAGCGCCCCGATTTGTTTTCAACCAGCACGTGCGTCAATCGATTCCCGAACATGACCGTGTCCACCGCGCGAGTGTGCAGGATCCAATCGATGCCGGCTTCCTGAACCATTTCCTCCAGAAGAAATTTCATTGCTTCGGGATCATAGAGCCAGCTTTCGGCAGCGATGCCATTGTGCAGCATCAATCGATCTCGAATTTCAGTTACCAGGCCGCCTTTGTTCCGGGCATCCAGGATGAGCGAGAGCAGTCCGCGGGTCCAGACGCCACCCAGGCAACCACCCGCCTCCAGCAGCCGGGTGCGAGCCCCTCCACGGGCTGCGGCCAAGGCTGCGCAAATGCCGGCAGGACCGGCACCGCAGACGAGTACGTCATAGTGGCTTTCCATCCGTGTCTCGCGGCGAGGCTCTGCAACTGTGGATCGTTCATGAAAGGGATTCTTCGACATAAGTTTGCGGGGATGCCCTTCCCATGAGGAGGGTTCCGACCCTAAGTTAAACTAAGCGTTGCGGCTGGAGCGACAAGCGTTTTCTGCACATGTGTGCGGTTACTGCGTGTGGACGAAACGATCCTTCCCGCTTAGGGGTGGAACTGATCTTGATTGCGCGGCCCCGCGTGGTTTGAAGTTCAACCAATTTCCCCCGACCCTGATGACTTACGATTCCCTTGAGCAAATGGCAGAGACCCTCGTTAACCCGGTGTTTGTTATTGCGGGCATGCTTTCTCTGGGCCTGATGGTGATGACTTGCAGCGCGGCAACTGAGGCAGAGGTTCAAAGGGTGACTGCGGCGGATGTGACCGGTCCCGATGGGATCGTTTATCCGCTGTTCACCTTTGCCGGGGTGACGGGCGGGATTCCGAACACTCCTGTGGTGGTGCAAGCCAGTGATCATGGTCTGCCGAGGGATGAAAAGACGGATGCTTCCAAGGCGATTCAGGCCGCCTTGGACGAAGCTGGCAGCAGAGGAGGTGGGGCGGTGTTGCTTCCCAAAGGGAGGTATGTCATCGATCAGACCTTGCGGCTGACCCGGGATGGGGTGGTTTTGCGAGGCGAGGACCGGGCTGATGTGGTTCTGCTTCCTCGTTTTGAGGGAACCAAGGTCTCGGATCATTCGAACAATTTAATCTCCATTGAGCGAGCGGAGAACCCTCTACGCCTTGACGTGGCATTGACGGAGGGGTTGCAGCGGGGACAGACGGAGATCCCGGTCCCCGAGGCTTCACGATTTGAGGTGGGTCAACGGGTAGTCCTGACAGCCCTGCCGCCGCCCGAGGCGGTGGCATTGTTGTCGCCTTCGGGCTTGGAACATATCACCAAGGGAACCTACGGATCGATATACAGCTACCAGCATTTTGTGATCAAGGAAGTGACGTCAAAGGGTGTTCTGGTGGATCGTCCGGTGCGCCTGAATCTCCCGATGGCGCAGAAACCGTTTCTCAGAAGGGTGGACTTGGTGCGGGGTTGCGGCATCGAGAATCTGACCATTGCCCAAGAGGTGGAGCGCAAAGATATCCATGGAATCAGCTTGAACAGCACGGCGGACTGTTGGATCAAGGATGTCACCATGACCAAAATTGGCGACTGGCCGGTGGGCGTGGGACGGAGCATGAATTTTGAGATTCGGGGGTCGGATTTTAATGAATCCCGCAGCCTGGGTGGGGCGCGGGCCTATTTTGGGGTTTCGTTTTCTTCCGATGGCCTGATCGACGACTGCCGGATCAATCACTTCCGTCATTTCTCGATTCAACTTGCGGCCAATGGAAATGTGATCCGCAACTGTGACCTCAACAATGTCGATGTGAATTTCCACTTCCACTGGCCTTATGAGAACCTCATTGAGAATTGCCGCGTTGATGCGACGCCCGGTCCTGACCCGGATACAAAGTCACGGGGTTCCTACGGCTATGGTATTTACACGCCCGATTCCGAAGGGGGCGACCACAATCCGGCGGGCCCGAGAAACACGTTTTACAACAATACTTTTATTAGTGATTGGGATGGGGTCATGTTGGGAGGCGGCTCCACCTTGGAAACGATTGTGGCGTACAATCTCTTTGACGCCAAACGAAGCACTGGCGCGGTCATCAAACCCGGGAGCGATGGCACGGTCTTGTTCGGCAACACCTTCATCCTCCGTGATCCTCATCGTCGCCGGATGATGCATAAGTATGGACATCCCCGTCCGCAAACGTTGATTGGTGCGGTGATCTTTCCTGGAGGGCCGCCTGCCCGAATTCGGGTGGAGAACAATCTCTTCTACGGTGCGCCGGTTGAGGGTTTGTTTGGAGTAGGGACACCGGCTGTGGAAAGTGGCAATCGGGTTGTGCTTCCATGGACCGGTCCGGCGGGATCGGCCCCGGTGGGTACCGTCTCCCTGGCAGGTGAATGGAATGTGAGAGAGACCGTGAGGCTGGAAGCGGCGCCTTCCCCGGATCAGTTGCATGCCGATCCCAGCGCTTCCGAGAAAACCCTGGCTTTGGTTTCCACGGAGGACATGGAGGCGGATTGGGATACCGTGACTTTTCCACAAATGCTGGTGGGCCCGGTGGTTGACTGGAAAAATTTTGATGGGGAACTGGTGGCACGGCGAACCTTTGATTTGCCGGAGACATTGCGTGGACGAGATCTTAATCTCTCTCTTGGGGTCATCGACGATCATGACACCACATGGATCAATGGCGTGGAGGTGGGATCGACCAAGGGGCCGGATGGGTGGAAAACGGTCCGAAATTATCAGGTGCCGACGGCTTTGTTGAAGGCCGAAGGAAACGTCATTGTCATTCGAATGTGGGACAGTTTTGGCGGCGGCGGAATGGCGGGAATACCCGAGGATCTATGGATCGGCCCGGAGGGCAGCGAACAACACATGAACCTTCCGTCGGAAATTTCCCGGATTGCACCCCCGGTGCCATCACTTTTTGAATGGCAAAAAAGCTCACAAACCAACGCTAAGCGCTGAAGGATTCAATGGAACGGCAATTCAGAAAAATAAAAGTTATCTGGCCTCTTTCTGGGGTGTTTCTTGTTATGGGAGCGAGTCTGCTTGTCGCCCAGGCGCAGGATCGTTTTGATGACAAGAGAGCGGCGCTGGAGCTGCGCAAAACCACTGGGGCTCACACCCGATTCCTTTGGACACATCAATTGAGTCCTCAAAGCGAAATGCAGGCTCAGGATGGTCTGGAACTTTGGGTTTTGGACTCTGATGATGGCAAGGGAGCCCGCAAAATCGGGGAATCTGCCAGCTATCACCGCCCTCTTTTTACGGCTGATGGGAACCGGATTGTTTGGACCAATCATCCCCAACGGAATATGCACGTCATCAATTTCGACGGGAGCGGCACCCGAACGCTTGGCAAGGGCCAGATGGGGGATGTCTGGCGGGATCATGAAACCGGTATTGATTGGGTCTATTACCGCGATTTGGCCGAGGGGAAGCTAAAACGGGAAGAGCATATCTATGAAGGAGGCAAGGTTTGGCGATTACAACTGGATAACCCGGAAATCAAAGAGTTGGTGTGGGATAAAACTCCTATTTGCCATGGCACTCTGTTTTATCTAAGTTTGACTGATGACGGGAAGTATGGGGCCAGCGCGTTCCCATGGGCCGGTAACGGCATCGCCGCTTTCCCGAACGGGGCATATCAGAAAATCCACTTTGGATGCTGGTCGGGGTTAAGCCCGGACAACAGTGGTCGCTTTTTCAGCTTCGATGGGGATCACCGATATCTTCACCTCTTTGACTGGGGTGGCGTGAACAGTCGGGAGATCCGCCTTGATGTCGTGCCGGAATATAAATCGGGGGATGTTTATTTCCCCCGTTGGACGAATCATCCGGATTTTATGGTCATGAGCCATGGCCCCCGAACTTATCTGGCTAAGTTTAACCAGGATTGTACCGCAATTGAGTCGTTCACAAAAGTGGCTGATGCCTCCGATCAACTGCCGCAAAAGCACTGGCTGGGATACCCGGATTGCTGGATTGATCCCGGTCCAAACTTTAAGGTGGCGGATACCTCGAATCTTAAGTCATTGGATGCGGTGGCTGAGGTGAAGGGGGCCTGGCCGGGTGAGACGGAAGATTTGGTGTTTGCCTGGAAAAACCGGGCCGCTACCAATCGGGTTCCAACCGACAATGGAAACTTCCTGCCCATTGAGCTGGAGGAAAGCGGATTGGCCCGCTATGGACGTCAATGGCAGATGCACTTGCGCGGCGGTCAGTTCACTCCAAACAATGATGAAGCGGCCCGGCACATCATTGCCGCCTGCCAGAAAGCTAAGGCCATGACGATTGAGTTGGTGGTCAATCCCGCCATCCCTCGGCAGGATGGAACGATTCTGGTTCTGGAAGCACCTAGTGGGGAGGCTGCAAATTTGCGGGTGCTCCAGTGGCTCAACAGAATCAACATCGAATTGCCCCGCAGCGTGGTTTTTGACAAAGGCGACAAAGCCGGCCAGGCGAAGGTCTTGTTCAGTCTGGTAATGCCGAAATCGGGGCCGGCACACGTGGTTTTTGTTTATGAAAAAGGGCGGGTGGACGCCTATCTGAACGGGGAATTCCAAGACAGTCAGTCGATGGGCGGTTTCCACAAATGGGAGAAGGATGATTTTGCCGCCTGGACCGATGAAGCCAAATTGATTTTCGGGCGGCGTGTCGATGGAAGTGATCCGTGGCAAGGCCAGTTGGAGGGTGTTTCGATTCATGCGCGCGCCCTGGCGAGGGACGAAGCCCGCGCCCGCTACCAATTGTATGCTCAGGATCTGAAGGATCGGACGCCCGCCCCCCAAAGCTCGGTCACCGCCAGATTAGTCTCGCGCTCTGCGGTTCCCAGTGAGCAGGACATGGGAATTTACAGCCGGGCTCTGGTGACCAATGAATACGAGGTGTTGAAGGTTAACCAAGGAGAGCCGGTCTCGGGCAAAATTCTCGTGCAACAATATGCGGTGGTGGATCGGAAGCCGCTGCCGATTGTTTCGGAATGGGACATTGGCAAAGAATACTCGCTTGTGCTCGAGCCGATCAATGATCACCCGGAGCTGGAGGGGGAGCGTTTGTTTGAGGATGTGGACAACTTGGACGCACCCGTGTTTTTCGAAGTCTCCAGTTGGTAGGGCTTTGGCATGCATCGAGATCCTGGCCCGGAGCGCGGTGGGCCCAAATCTGTTTACTTACCATAATGATTGGCGGGACATGGGCCTTGGTAGTCCATGGGGCCGCAATCCTCCTTTTCAGATCGATGCCAACCTTGGGCTCTGTGCGGCCATTTTTGAAATGGTGGTCTTGAGCTTGCCAGGTCGGATCCAACTCCTGCCAGCTCTTCCTGCGAAATGGCCGACAGGCCGGGTGGAGGGGATTCGCTGTCGTGGCGGCATTATTATCGATTTGGACTGGAACCGTCCGAATCAGGTTTGGAGCGCGAAGCTAACTTCCGTGAAGCCGCAGCGATTGCTGCTGGGAATCCCGGAAGGATTTGGAAGCAATGAGCTGAACATAAGGGGAGAGCGTGCTGTCGAAATGTGCCCGGGATGGTATGAGGTTGAGATGTGCGAAGGTGAAACCCTCCGGGTGAACGGTGGGGGGGAATATATAACGCGGTGAAGAAATATCTGAGAGGAGGTTTGCGCGATCAGAGGAAATGATTCACTGAGGCTGCACAAGTGTGCGATACTTCGGCACTGCTATGAGTGAGTCATTCGGTAGGCTTGGATAGTGCATATATTTCGCCCCCTTTTTCTGCCAGTTGCTTCCTGTTTAATGTTTTTCCAGCCAGCATCCCAGGCGGCTGGCTATCCGGATGTTTCCCGCAAGGATTTCCGCGACACCGAGTCGCTGACTGCCGCCGACTGGGTCGGCCCCGATGGTATCGTTTATCCGCGTTGGGATAAGGCAGGAGTCGTTGGTGGCATCCCATCGGCGGACTGGCCGGTGCTTGGCATGGTGCAATGGTTCCCCGGCAATCGCGACATCACCGATGAACTACAAAAAGAAGTGGACCGGGTGGGACGTAAGGTCATGGACGAGGGGTTGGACGGCGGGGTGATTCTCCTGCCCAACGGAACTTTCACACTCTCCCGTCCAATCACTATCGTTTATGACGGCGTCGTGATCCGAGGCATGGGCAACGGGCGTCCCGGCCCCGGCACCGGCCTCACTCGACTGATGTTCGCTTGGGACCGTCCCGCCGAGGACAAGCCCTGGCTCGTCCTCCATCGTTTCGATGGCAAGCTGACCCGCGATAGCATCTTCCAAGTTTTCGGCGAGGCACGCTACCGTTGGGAAAACGAGGATGATCCCGTCCAGATCAACCGCACGGTCAAATGGTTCGGTTTGCGCGCGCTGGACGGGGCAGGCAAGGTGATCGAGGAACGCAGGACGGGCCGAGATGAAGTGACCACCCAGGCCCACCACCGCCACTGGGATGCCGGTGCTTTCGCCAAGGCGCTCGAAAATCAGTCGACTGCACGGTTTCAGCCCTGGGTCGAATACGAGGATGGCAGCATCATCGAGGGCGACATCGTCGAAGTCACGGACATCGAGTGGAACCGCGAGGCGGTCGTCGGTCACCGTCGGCCCAACCGCCGACTGGGTGGGCACGCGGCCATGCGCGGGGTGTTCATGATCATCGGTGACCAATGGACGCACCGCAAGACCCGCCAGAACCTGGCCCAGGACGCAACACGCGGGGACACCGCACTGGTGTTTGATAATGATTTGTCCATCGAGGAAAATGGCGAACTGCAGCCCGGAGACATACTCCAAGTCCAGGCGGAGAACCACGAGGCATTCAAGCAGCGGACAAACGGCGGCCACCCCCGTATGCAGGAGGTCACCGTCGTCGCAATCGAGGGCAACAAGGTCACCATCGACCAGCCGTTGCGGATGAGTTTCCCGGTCAAAGAAGATGGGCATGGCCCGGTCAGCTACACCACCCCCTCGTTCCCCATTGCCTGGGTGGGACTGGAGGATTTTATCCTCCAGTTCCCCAACCGCTGGGATTGGTTCAGCGCTTTCAACACGATCCACGCCCGCAACGTCTGGCTCAAAAATATCCGTGTTGATGATGTCAGCCAGCACGCCGGGTTCATGTCAGGAGTCAAAAACGGTGAGATCCGCGACTGCGAATTTATTGGCGGTCATTGGTCCAAATCTGGTAACAGCTCCTATGTCGGGTTCGCAGGCTGCCACGACTCGCTCATGGACGGCGTGGTCGGCGTTGGCATGCGCCATGGCCCCGATTTCCACGGCGGGGCTGGCAATGTCATCCGCAACTCCCGCCTCTCAGGAAGCGATCTGCAATGGCACAATGGCTATGGCTACGAGCATCTGGCCGAGAACGTGTCGGTCGGCGACAACACCTTCGGCGGCTCCTACGGACGAGCCCTTCACACCCCCGACACCGGTGGCCAGATGCATTCGCCTCCCGGGCCGCGCAATGTGGTCTGGAACTGCGACCTCTTTGGCCCGGGCGGGGGAGTTCACCTCGGCGGCTACCAGCAGGGCTGGATCTTTGCCTACAACCAAATCCATGTGGAGCGCGGCTCGGCATTCTCCTTCCGGGATCGGCAGACCGATCATCTCGTCATTGGCAACACGATCATCATGGAGGATTTGTTTGCGCCCGTGATCCGACAGGGTGGACAGGGGCGTGGGGCAACAACCCGGCAGGAGGCACGCGCCAACGCCGCCCTTGCCGATGCAAACAGTGGGATCGAAGTGATTGGCAACACCATCTATGGATCCAACAACATCCTCAATGCCAGTTGGAAGGAACCCGATGGCACCCGCACCGGACTTGCCCGCAGCTATGGCAACCGCATTTTGCCTCCTGACCATGCCGCTCTGCGGTCAACGGACCTGCCCGTGCCTTCGCTTTTCGAGGCTCAGCGTGAGAACCCGAAAGGCATGGCGCCGCAGGACCCGCTGCGATATAATCCCGATTCCAAGTTTGCCTCGCCCCCCGACCAACTCCGCAAAGTGGGCGAGGTGGTCGCGCAAGTCAATTTCCTGAGGCCTCGCGACCTGAAGGAAAATCCCGGGGATTGGCTGCCGGAACCGGGGCTGGAGTTTGGCGACCGGGAGGGCGGCAAGCGCTATGGATGGAGCAAGCCCGCCCGGCAGGACCGTCCCAATAGTGCAGCGACTGATCCCAATGGGTTTCTCTACGACACGCTCAACCAGTTTGACTCTGAGGTCGGGCACACCTGGTCGATCGAATTGCCACCGGGCCGCTATGAAGTCGAAATTGGCCTTGGCAACTCGCGATACCCCAACTGGGGCACCTATAATAGCTTCCGCTTGGAGCCCGCTCCAACAACCTACTACGCCATCAACGATATCCAAGCGAATGGGCAACTGCTCGAAGACCGCGATGGTAAAATGGATAGAACCGATGTGCATCACGCCACGGTCGAAGTTTCCGGCGCGACCAATGACCGCCTAACCCTGGAGCGTGGCCCCCGCGCCGATGTGCTCAACATCCAGTTCATTCGCATTCGCAAGGCGCTCTGAGCAAAACGATCAAGCAAACGCTCGGGCAGTTTTGACTTGTTACGGCTGAGTCCTATGCAGACTGCCGAGGCGGATAAAATGGCAGCCAGATGGAACTGGCCGGGCGAGTTAAATTTTTGCGAGTCCTAATTCGTGACCCCCGGCGGACCGCCGTGTGCCGTTCCGCTCAACGGCTTTGCGTCGGGATCTCGATGATCGAGACGGAGTGTTTGGGGAGTTGTGCTTGCAAAAGGTTATTTGCTATGGCTCCCTCGGACAGGGTCACGGGCAGTTCCATGGAGCGCTCAAAAGGCTGGTAGGGATCCGATTGCAGTGTGTGGATTTTCCATGATCCTGCTTGGAAAGATTTGGGGAGTTGCACGGTTAGGGGGAGATCTTGGGTCAGGCTCCGGTTGATGAGATGAACGAAGAGACCGCGCTCGTCCCGTGTCACGATGGCATCGATCAGCGAGAGATTTTGAATGGCAGGCCACCATGGGGTGAGTTGGGGCGGATCGGCATAGGTGGGTGCCTTGGAGAGCTGGGAGGAGAGAATTTCGCTGCCCGTCAGAAAGCGATAGAACTGGGCGACTTGTCCCTGTGGCAACCAGTAAGGGGGTGTCTCACCGGTGGGATCGGCGCGGATCGCGGTGATGCCCCAACTTGTGCCCAGGAGCATGGATTGGGTGGTGAGCGAGATGGAGCCGGCCTGGCGCAGGATTCCGTGAAAAAACCCAGCCGTGGCCAGTCGGGCCGGGACTTCGATCCCGAAGCTGCCTTCTTTAAGAACGCGATTCGTGCTCCAGGCGTTAAAGTTCCACTCCGTAACAGCCACACGATAGCCCGCATCGACCATGGCCCGATAATAATCTCCGAAAGCGGTGTTTTGTCCCTGGGCATCAAACAGACCCGGGCCGGAGATCAGTCCATACCAGATTTGTTCGGGATCTAGTTCAAGGGCCTCAATGCGCTCGCCTTTGAGTCGGGTACCATTAAACCCCATTGGCGCGTAATGATGGGCTCCAAGATGCTGATAAAGAGTGCAGATTTCTGGATCGAGAAAAAGGCGTTCCCGGAACGTGTTGGGCACGTCGTTGCTTGAGTTATGCGCATCGTGGAACCCATCGATGATCAGTTCGATGTCCGGATCGACAGCTTTGAGGGCCTTGCCATAAGCCAGCAGGCATTGCCGAAACCATTCCCAAGCGGCGGCGTCATCGGTCAGGCCGAGTCGTTCCCGCTCTTCCTCATTTTTTGGGGGCCAGAAGAAATAGCTTTCGTTTCCAACCATGAAATAGCGAACACCGACCGGTTCGCTTCGGCCATTGCGTGCGCGCAGGGCTCCCCAGTCGGGCATGCCGTCAGGAAGGGCGGCTTCCGCCGGGGCATTGGCGTAGGCAAGCAGCCCGGCCTCGTGTAGAGCCGCCTCGGCCAGCGGCCTTTGTCGGTAGAGGGCTTGACGGAGATTTCCTACCAGAATCACTTCGGAGCCAAGTTGATCGCGCAAGTCGAAGAATTCGTTCAGGCCAAAACGGTTGGTCACCATGTCACCCTTGGAGCCTTTGGAGAGTGGTCGGGCGGGATCTTTGCGATCCGGGGCATGATCGATGAGGTCGGTCCAGTTCATGTGATCGACATCTGTGCCGCCTGGGAATCGAACAACCGGAGGACGCAGCGATTGAAGCATCTTGAGCACGGGTTCAGGCAGGCGGCCAGCGTCGTCACAGATGCCTTCAGGACCGAACTCACCGCCCCACGAGGGGCGCTCGAGAAACTGTCCGAACACTCCCGCCTGCACCGTGGCCATGGGCTTATCCTCAATAATAAGCATCGCGTTATCGTTAGAGGGTTCTTGGCCGCCGACCGGTGTAAGGAGCAGCAGCACGCAGGTGATAGTAAGAAAGTGAGCGAAAGGAAAGAGGGGTTGGCAAAGAGATTTCAACGTATTCATATTTTGTAAGTTCTGGCAAAATTATAAAAGTTTATTTCGTTTCCGTGTCGTTCGGGTGTGATTTAAAATCGGATTTTGTTTCTGGCAGGAATGAACATCGGAAAAAATAAAGAAATTCCGCAGATGTGTGCGTAAGGTCGTGAATGACAATCATAGACAAACGAGTTCGATTAAAGGCCTTCTATCATTTCACATTATGGTGTCCCTCTGTTTTTCTAGTCAGCTTCTGTTCAAACCCGGCCTTTTGTTTCAGGCCATGGCGGTGGGTAATTGCGTCCTAACCCGCCCCGTTATATCCTGATGATGAGTGTGCATTTCGCAGAACGTCCGGAGTTGATCCCGGTTGTGAGTCCTCTGTTTTCGGGGGATGAATTGGCTGTTTTCAGTCGGATGATCGACTGGCAGATGACTGGCTTGGAGGACGCCCGCGACCTTTGGCAGCAAGGGCTGCTGGAAGAGGCGTTGATCTTGGTGTCCAAAGTTGTCCTGAACGAGTTATCACGAAATTCCGACCCTTTCAAAATCCGGGAAGTCGCTTCGCCGCTGGAGTTGGCTGAGGAAGCCCTTCGGGACCGAATTTGTTTGCACAACGATGATTTGATTTTCATAGGCAGGCCGATCAATTGGTTTACGCGGATTGATGTGGACCGGCAGTGGACGATCCATATTTCCTACATGAATTGGATCAATGCGCTGGCGGTTGCTTATCAGAAGACCGGAGATGAGCGGTTTGCCGGGCGCTGGTTTGAGGTGATTGAGGACTTTTTGGATCACATACCGTATGGTTGCAATGCGCTGGATTATTCGCCCTCCCAGCCGCTTTTTTCTATTGGCAGAAAGACCTGCAATAATGGGGAAAGTTCTAGTGGTCCGGACACGTGGATTTCCTTGTCCTGCCATTGCCGGACGGACAACTGGCTGGCTGGGTTGACCGCGCTCGCAAAGAGCCCGGCAGCGACACCGCGGCGAGTTTTACGAATTCTGACCTCGCTTTACGACGAGCATCTTTTTGTGATGCTGACCAATCCGAGGGAGAACACACCCAACCAATTTTTGTCGATTTCCGCGTCCGTGCTGGCTCTGGGCCTTGCGGTGCCTTACTTCAAGGGGGCAGCTTCCGCGTTTCTCATCGGATTTGATCGGCTCCTCCGCGCGGTGGATAACGTCATGTTGCCGGATGGCAGCGATTTGGAGCAGTCGATCAATTATAACATCTCGTTTTGCGACCGGCTGTTGAATAATGCGGAGCGGTTGGATAGGGCTTCCCCGGAACGCGCCCAACTTCTGCGGAAGTTTGCCGAGCGGCGGGCTCTTTTTGTGACCGCGACATTGACGCCTGCCGGGCGTACGGTCTCCTTGGCGAAAACCGGGATTCAACCGATGGTCGATCGAATTGTGGTGTGGGGGAGCAAGTTGAATCAGCCGGCGATAACGGCCATGGTCACGGGCTCCGCAGGAGGTGAAGCTTCCGGCATCACCTCGCTGGCTTTTCCTTACGGAGGATATTATGTGATGCGGAGTGACTGGTCTCGCGAAGCGGATTACCTCTTCCTGAAGACGAGCCGGCATGGCATTGGGCATATGCACGAGGATTGTCTGAGTTTGCATGTCTCTTCAGGAGGTACGGACTTAATCGTCGATGCCGGGAATTTCAGTTACACCACCCAAACGCCATTGGATGCCGCCATGAATGAATACTGTCATTCCACCCGGAGTCACAGTTCCGTCCTAGTCGATGGCTTTGGTCAGGCAAGAATGGATCTTAAAAAGACACGGGCTTGGAATCATGACGAAGCCCCGCATTTACGCGCCGCAGAGCAAAAACCTCTGCCAGACCGGGTGTGGCAGGGAAGATGGATGGAGTTTGCTGAAGGTTTTTATACGGACGGTTATGGACCGGAGGCCCTTGTCGGTGTGGAACATCACCGAATGGTCGTTTGGATCAAGGGGCTGGGTTGGTTGGTTTTGGACCGGATGTCGAGCGCAGTCGGCCACACCTTTTCGCAAATTTGGACACTAAGCCCAGAGCTTAAATCGGCGGAAGCTCTGAGTTTCGGGGACGTGCCGGGGGTTTTAGCAAGCGGGGCCGGGCAGAGCTTTTCCCTTTTGACCTGGGGGGATGAAAGGCACAGGGTGGCGGTTCATTTGGGCGAAGATGGGCCAGTGCGCGGCTGGTTTAGTCCCCGTTATGGAGACCGGGTGCCGAAGGCGGATGTTTGGTTTGACTGGGTGGCAACATCCGGGATTTCTGTCAGGGCAACTCTCTTGGTTCCATCTTCTTTGGCTGGCCGGGAATGCCGATCCTCAACGCAGGCAACGGCGGAAGATTTTCAGGTGCAAGCCGACTTGGGCGGGCTGGGCAAACTGACCGTTGATCTGACATCGTTGTCGAGCCACCAGCCAGGGGTCCAAGTCGAATGGTTGCCGACCGATGGATTTCCCTCGGGATTGCGCTTGGAGCCGGGATCTGCGATGCCGGGTGAGAACTGGGGGGGCAACACGGGCGGAAGAGAAAAACTGATGCCAATGCCGACCACGGAACGATTCTTTTCCCAATCGCATGGGTGAGCGCAGATATGACCGCGTTCAATCTGGGGGTGAACTTCATTGAAATCTCCCAAACCGCTCTGGTGCTCGCTTTCAGATTTCCCTGAACTTTTCTTCACCCTTACGAGACTTTCTCCATGCTCAAACCCCTAAGTGCACTCATGTCACTTGCTCAGCCGGCCTCCGCAGCAGAAAAGCCCAATATCATCTTCATCCTCACGGACGACCTTGGCTGGGGGGATTTCGGAGCGTTTTTTCAAAATCAGCGCAAGGCGGCTGGCGATCGGTCTGAGCCATGGCATACGACGCCGAAGCTTGACCAAATGGCTGCGGAGGGGATGTTGCTTCCGCATCATTACTGTCCTGCTCCGGTCTGTGCTCCATCGCGCGCCTCTCTTCTTCTTGGTGTGCACCAAGGGCATTCCGCTATCCGCGACAACCAGTTCGACAAGGCCTTGCCGGAAAACCACACGCTTGGCACAGTCATGCAGTGTGCGGGGTATGCCACAGCCGCCATTGGAAAGTGGGGACTTCAAGGCGAGCCAAGCTTGAACGATAAGGAAATCGCGGGAACCCTGAGCCCGAGGGACTGGCCGGGCTACCCGACGAAGCATGGCTTCGATTTCTACCATGGCTATGTGCGACATCGCGATGGGCACGCCCATTACCCGAAGGAGGATGGCAAGGAAGTCTGGGAAAATGACGAGGAGATTTCCGATGGACTGGCAGGCTGCTACACGGCGGATTTATTTACGGCGAGGGCGAAAAAATGGATCGTCGATCATCGCACGGTTGACGCGAAAAAGCCGTTTTTTATCTATCTAGCCTACGACACACCACACGCGAAAACCCAACTCCCTGCAGCGCCATATCCCGAAGGTGGTGGACTCAAAGGAGGCCTTCAGTGGCTCGGTGACAAAGGAAACATGATCAACACCGCCACGGGCACACCCGACAGTTGGTGCCATCCTGATTATGCGTCCGCGACCTGGAACAATGACAAAGATCCCGCCACTCCGGAGGTTGCCTGGCCGGACGTTTACAAACGCTACGCCACCAGCGTGCGTCGTATCGATGATTGCGTGGGCGATCTTATCCAGACACTGAAAGATCTGGGAATCGACAACAACACGCTGGTGATTTTCACCTCGGACAACGGACCCAGTCAGGAGTCCTACCTCGAAGAGCCTTTGGAAGTGAACTTCTTCAATTCCTTCGGACCTTTCGACGGGATCAAGCGCGACGTGATTGAGGGGGGCATCCGCGTGGGAGCCATCCTTCGCTGGCCCGGCCACATCTCGGAAGCCCGGGTCTCCGATCTGCCATCCCAATTCCACGACTGGATGCCGACCTTCGCAGAACTGGGTCAAGTGCCCACCCCTGCTGTTGCGGACGGAACTTCTCTTGTCCCGTCGATCATTGGAAAGGGCGAACAAAAGGAACCGCAAGTTTATATCGAATATTTCCAACCCACTGATAAAACTCCGAAATACCGTGAGTTTGAAGAGCACCGTCGCGGGCAAGATCGGCAACAGATGCAGGCGATTCGGTTGCAGGATTTCATCGGCGTGCGTTATCGCATCGCATCGCACGACGATCCTTTCGAGATCTACAACATTGTCTCTGATCCGAAACAAACGAGGAATCTCGCCACCGAGCAACCCGAGTTGCAGAAGAAAATGCAGGAAACCGTGCTTCGCATGCGCCGACCTGATGCTGCCGCGCCACGGCCCTACGACAGGGAGCCGGTTCCATCCGTGGATGTGAAAACATCTCCTGGAATCGAACGCCTGCTGTTTCTCGAAGAGACTCCCTGGCTTGCCAGACTCGATGATCTGAGTTCGGAAGCCTGCGAGACCACCCCAACCATCCGTGCGGACAAGCCCGGCGCAGCGGATTCCATTATGTTTCGTGGTTTCATCGAGGTCCCCGCAGCAGGTGCCTACTCCTTCCATCTTCCAGCAGCCTCAACCGCGCTTCTTCGCATCCACGATGCCACGGTCATTGATGTTGCTTTTGAGCCATCCGGAGAAAAAGCTTCGGGCTCGGTCATCCTCGCCAAGGGGAAACACCTGATCCGACTTTACTGGAAAAAATCCGGGGTTTCCCCGGATTTAGAAATTTCAGGCGGGGGGATCGAGCGCGGTCCCGTACCCGCCGGAATGCTCAGCCACGCGGATGGTGGGGCCATTCACCCCGTGCCTTCCGTGCGAAAGGCTCAAATGATAGATTTGTTGTAACCTCCGTAACATCACCCCAAGCCTCGCATGTTCCTTCCATCCCCAGATCTCTAAAACTTACTATGAAATCCCATCCCGCATTTTCCCGGCAAGTTGCCAGAACCCGTTTTTCGATTTTCCTGTTGGGCCTCCTGATCGCTTCGGTGGCGGCACCTTGGGGGCATGCCGCAGAAAAACAATATGATACCACCCCGCTAAAGCCATTTCCGTGGGAACCGACTTACCCGCGAGATTTCACGAAAGAGAAACTGACTGCTGCCGACTGGGTGGGGCCGGACGGGATTATCTATCCCGATTGGTCATGGGTCGGAGTCCACATCGGCGAGCCCGGAAAACGGGTGCGGGGGATTCCGAAAATTGAGAACATCTTCACGACCCTTCCAGCATCCCTGGCCGGCGAGAAAAATGGCAAGGCGTTTACCGAAGCCCTGGTCAAGGCCATTGATGAGTGCGGCGAGGCCGGAGGCGGCGTGATTCAAATCCCCGCCGGCACCTATGTCCTGACGCGTCCGGTTCTGGTCCGGCACAACAAGATCGTGATCCGTGGGGCTGGACGTGGTGAATCGGCTGAGGAAGGGGGACGGGACGATCCGCAGGAAACCCGGATTCAATTCAATTTTGCCTATGGGGTCGAGGGAGCGCCGCCAGTGGAAGTGCTCACCTTCCCGTACCACGAAAGGATCACCACCGATTCGCAGATCAACTTTTACGCACAGGCCTTCAGTCCGAAATCGAGCTTCCGTGCTCGGGAGGGCGGCGGAAAAACCAGTCACATTCACGGGTTCTATGTGACCATCACCCCCGAAGGCAAGCAGCCGGTAAAATTGGCAATGACACAGAATTACGAGGAGCGCAAAGACGGTTACGACCGATTTGTTCACTTCCGCCCGGCCGGCCCGACCAACGCCACGTCTTACCCGGGTGAAAAGTTGGCCGATGCCCTCAAGGACGTGGAGCGGGCCACGTTCCAGGTCCGGGTGGTTTGGCGCTGGAAGGAGGAGGAGGGCAAGGAACGGGTCGCGAAAGAGGATTCCGCTGAGAGCGGGATCTTCAGCTTCTCGACCAAGGGATTTGCGGAAAAACTTCCCAACGGTCAGGCAAACATGGATGGGGGTGCCACCACGGCGGCCATCACATTTATCGGGGATGATCGGTCGATTGGAGGCGGGAGGGCGGCCTTGGCGAGCGATGCCAAACGCGGGGACACCGTGCTGCATCTGGGTTTGGCGGATCTGGAGGCGGCGGAGAAGAACCATCTCCGTCCCGGCCAAAGCCTCACGATCTGGACCTATGAGTCCCGTTCGTGGAAGGAGGCGATTGAGCGAGATGGCGGCATCGGGACACATCGGGATCAACGAGCGACTGTCCTTGCGGTCCGCCCGGCCGAGCAGGGCGGAGTTCTCCTCGAGATCGAACAGCCGCTCCAACTCGATTTTCCAAAAAACGAAGGCGAAGTGGATACCTTCGATCCGGAAAAGCGGGCCTACACCCCGACTGGCACCCAATCCAGTTTCGTCCGCGCGATGATCCCCATTGAAGAATGCGGGGTTGAGGATCTCGTCTTGGAGCAGGTGCCGCATATTTGGTTCAACGGCATTCGCATGGGCAACGCCATGAACTGCTGGGTGAAGAATGTCCGAGTGGAACGGGCCGGGCGCGATCCAATTGCGGTGGGGGGGATGATGAATGAAATCCGCTCGTGCGAAATCACCGATGCCCGCTACGCGAATAATACCGGAGGAGGCTCTGCCTACCTGCATGGTGGAAGTTTTTCCCTGATTGAAGACGTTTACACCCGGAACTTGCGCCATGCGCCGAATTTTACCGGCGGCACGGGTGGTGTGGTCCGGAACAGCCGCTTCTTTTCCAGCGACATGCAATGGCATCAGAACTGGGGGCGTGGACATCTCTTTGAAAATTGCACGGTGGATGCACTCACGGGCACAGGTTCCTACGGTTACGCCGCCTTTGCCCAGCGGAGCATCTCCGATATTCATGGCCCAGGCATGGGTCCACGGAACGTGATCTACAACTGCGATCTGATCGGGCCAGGTGGCGGAATTTTTCTGGGTGGAAAAAGCGAGAACCCCCTGATTCTCTTCAACCGGGTCCGCGCCTGGACCGGAGCGGGATTGATTCTCCGGTATCACGTTTTCAACGGGATTTTCCTCGGTAACGTCTTCGCCGTGCAGAACCGATTTGAGCCGGCTGTCCTTTTTGGGGAGAACAAGGAGGACAGCTCACGCCTCCATCGGACCAAGGAGCGTCCAAAGCCTTTGATCCATCCCGGCTTGGGAACAGCCAATGAAGGCAACGACTTTCTTTTCAACACCCTGTATGGCGGAAATGGGGTTCTGGCTCAGGGGTCCTGGATGTTTAACCATGTCCGTTCCAAGTGGCGGCGAAGCTACGGAAACAAAGTGCTCCCGTGGAACCCGAACCCGCCACGCCCGGAACCCGCGATGGCCTCCGTCTTCCAGACCCAGCGGGATCATCCGAAAGGCTTTGCCCATCTCAAACCGGGCGAGGTTCTGTTTCATCCGGATCCTGCGCATGTCGGAGCCGCGGACCAGGAGTCGCGCCCTGAGGGAACCCTTGCCGTGCAAGTGAACTTCCAGGACAAGCGTGGGCAGGGGGCCGACGATCCATGGCATTGGCGGAATGAAAAACCGGGAGCCGGTTGGTTGAGCGATCTGGGGGAGGAATTTAGCGAGAGAACCAGTGAAGAGGGACGGGTTTTTCGTTATGGCTGGGTTGACGGCAAGCCGAACATGCAACAGCAGGCCGGTTGGGCCGACCCCGATTTCCGCTACCGAACCATCGCCCATTGGGGGGATGCCAATGCCAACGTGAACGCTCTTGCCAAAAACCGTCCAGAACTGATGAAACCCTTTAGCGAATGGGGTCAAATATCGGATCACATGGCCAACGCCAATCTTTCCTGGCAAATCGAGCTGGAGCCAGGCACCTACAACGTCTTTCTGGCTGCAGGCACCCCCCGCACTCCCGAGCGCTCCAGAGAGGAGGAGCGTTTGCCTTTTATCCAGATCAACGACTTTACTCTGAACCAGACCGTCCTGAAAGACCCTGGCCAATCCGACCCGCGTCGCGATGCGTTTTGGACCACTGTGACCGTTGGCGAAGATCGTCGGCTGGTGCTGAAACCGGCTCCCACCGCGATCACTCCGGCGGTCGGCTTCATTCAGATCTACAAGGCGAATCCTTAGTGCTCCGCGGGCATCGAATCATCGGTGACTACAAGTCCATCGTGCCACGGGCCGAAACCCACCCACTGTCAGGGTAGCTCTGGGCGTCGATCGGTTGCGCTGTCGCGTTTTCCGGCACGGGAAACTTGGTGGTAAGAAGCGGGTCGGCCGTCGCCACCATCCACGCGTCGAGTCGGGCCTCGAGCGATTCGCGGAGATGACGATGATCCGGGCGGTCGGCGAGATTGTTGCTCTCCTGGGGGTCCAGCCTCAAGTCGTAGAGTTCGGTGCGATCACGCTCCTGATTGGCGAAATCCGTTTCCTCTACCAAAAACCTCTTTGCCCGCGAGTCGTCGATATTGGCCAGTCGTGGTTTGAGTCCGCTGCCGTAGCGACGGATGAGTTTGTGGGTGGGGGTTCGGATGGAGCGCTGCGATTCGAAGGATGCGTGAAAGTTGATCTCTCCGAAGATGGCTTCGTGCAACACCTCGACGGTGCCATCTTGGAGCGGACGGAGAGAGTTCCCTTGAAGCCGCTCTGGAGCGGCCAGTCCGGCCAGATCGCAGAGGGTGGGAAACACATCAAGCTGCGAGACCATCGTATCAATCGACTGGCCCCGCTGTGGATTGTCCGGATAATCGAGGAGGAATGCGACGGCGGTGCCATGATCGCTCAGATTACATTTCATCTTCGGATAGGGAGGTCCGTGATCGACGGTGAAAAAGACAATAGTCTGCTCCCGCATTCCGGCGTCGTCGAGTGCTTGCAAGACTTCGCCCACACACCGGTCCATCGTTTCCAAGCCCGAATGAAAGTCGGCCATATCCTCCCGCGTGGCCGGGTTGTCCGGCAGTGGATCGAACGCCCGAAGGTGGATCGGATCGAAATCTCCCGCTCCGGACGGCAGGGGATGGTGCGGCAAGAAAAATCCGCACGAGAGAAAGAGCGGTCGGTCATCTTTTCCGCGACTTCGTGCTCGCAGGAAATCCGCCGCCGAGCGCGCCACCTTCCGGTCGCGCCCCTTGATGTGCGCCGTCTCCTCGCTCTCGCCCGGCTCGGGCGGCAGCTCGGCTGGCTCGACGAGGCTCTCATAGATCGAGCCGATTTGGTCGCCCTGAAACTCATGCTGCACACCACATAGCGCGGTCTGATAGCCATGCCCGGAAAGGAACCGGGCGAGATGTTTCTCCGGTTGCCGCAGTTCGAATCCCCGGTGGGCCAGTCCAAGAACCCCACAGGAATGAGGCGTCTCCCCCGTTAGCAACGCGGTCCGGCTCGGGGTGCAGGTTGGCGACACGGTGTGGAAATTCCGATAGACCGTGGCCCTCTCCGCGAACCGCTGCAACGCCGGCGTCGGCGCTTGATGTCCATAACAACTCAGATGACGTCCGGCGTCGTGGGCGTGGAGGTAGAGGATGTTCGGGTTCTTGCTCATGGATGTGATATGTTCGCGGGCCTGAAATTCTGCCATTCGGCAGAGAATTAAAAGTGCCAAATCATGCAGGTTGAATGACTCATCCTCCACGATACGTCCTGGGATGGGGATTTTTTGCGGGACGGTCGGGATCCCGGTGTGGTTCCGTTCCAACTCACTCACCAGGAAATCGACGGCCGACCGGTAGATTTCCGGCCAGCGTTCCGTTACATCGCAGCCCGAAGCGGAATCAACCCCTGCACATGTGTGCGTTAAGAAGGAGATGACAGCCCATGAAAATCCCATCAAGTTGGGTCATCGAGAAAAGCAATGTGGACTTTTGGAGATGTCCTTCGTCTCCCAAGGTCGCACTGTAGTAAAAAAATATCGGTCGTGAGTGCCCCGGAAGCGACCTTCAACCTTAAACCTCCAAACCAGAACCACCACCAAACCCAAGTTTGTCTCATTCATTTGAAACCAACCGCAGACCCCAACCTCAAAAAATCCATGAAACTCACTCGCCTCCCCAATTCAAAACTTACCCTTGCCCTGATCGGCGCAGTCGCCCTTGCTGGCCTATCAACGACCTCAGCCCAGACTTGGACTGGGGGCACTACGCTATGGGGAACGGACACCAACTGGAATCCTGTTGGCGTCCCTGCGTCCGGTGCCGACTTGGCCTTCGGAGGCACCGCAACAAATTTCACCGTCGATCTCGGGGCTGTGAATCGTGATGTCAGGTCAATGACGTTCACGAACTCTTCTGGAACTGACTACACGTTCCAGAACGGCACGTTGAGATCGACGACCCGCAACATCGATTTCCTCATCAATAACGGGTCTGACGACGTGATCATCAATTCCGCCCTCACTTTTACCGGCGATAACAACGCTCGAAGGATCAATGGAACCGGAACAGGCGACTTCATTATCAACGGTGCCATCAGTGCGGACATCGGCTTCTCGAACGCGTCCGGCGCGGGTTTGGTGGACCTCTTCATTAACGGAAGCAACACTACCTGGACTGGCAGCCAAGCGCGCCTGACGACAAACGCCAACAACAACATCACGCTCGGCAACGTCAATGCCTTGGGCAGCGCCCAACTCGCCATGTCAGGCAACCATAACATTAACGCGACCGTCAATATCGTGTCGAATGGTAGCCTGTCGGTGTCTGGTGGATCTGCGGCTACGAATGTCAGCTTCAAAGGCAGTAACTACAGCTTTGCGAGCGGAACAATGAACGAAACGGGACTCAAGCTCGCGCCCCAAGGCAACACCGTTACCGTGCGCGGTCTTTTCGCGTCGGCTGACGAAATCGTCGTCAACGGCAGCGCCACCGGCAAGGTCGTTTTCGATGGGAATGTCGAAACGCTGACGCAAGCCAGCCGAATTGAAGGGTTCATCCGTGTCGAAGGCGGCACCCTACTTATTAATGGCATCCACACCGTAACCAAGGCTGCCACCGATACGAACTACACTGTGAATTCGGGAGCGACCCTCGGCGGCAACGGAACACTCCGAGGCGGCGGTCTTGCCACCATCACCGGCACCCTCGCCCCTGGGTCGGACAGCATCGGCACGCTTACCTTCGGCACCAATGCGAGCACGACCAGCACGACAGATGTGCAGTTCAACCTCGATTCCGTATTTGCCATGGAGCTTGCTTCCGCCGGATCGAGCGATCTGCTCGCGATCGCCGGCGGTCTGACGCTTGGCACGGGTGTGACCTTGGATCTCACCCAGCTCTCGGGCACGCTCTCAGGCAACTACACGCTGGCGACCTTCAGCAGCCTGGTCGGCACCTTCGATACTGTGAACTACAACGGAGGGTCCGTGAATCCGAACCTCATCAACGGAACTCATGAGCTCGTCTATGGCTCGAACTCAATCATGCTGAATGTGATCCCCGAACCAAGCAGCGCCTTGCTGATTGGCTTGGGCGCATTCGGCCTGCTAGCTAGGCGCCGCCGCCGTTCGATCTAGACGGACTTCGAAGCCGCAAGATCACCTCGGGGGGGAGGCTGAAGGCGCACGAAGTGCGCCTTCGCCATTTCCAGAGTGATTTCAGATGTTGAGCGGGAATTCAAAGCATGGGCAGGATAAGGTGAGTCTTTTCGATCTTGAAACAATGGCACTTGAAGTTCATTGCTCTTTGGAAAGGCTATTGGGATTATGATTTTATCGGGATTGACTGACGAGGCGGGCGACGACCTGGAGAGTCAGATTCGCGCGACTCGCGAGATCGGTTGGAGTCACATCGATCTCCGGAAAGTGGACGGCAAATTTCTCTGGGAACAGCCGCTTGAGGTTGTGAGGGCGATGCGAGACCGACTCGATGAGGCCGGCATCAAGGTGGCGGCGGTGGCCTCAGCCATTGCCAACGGACAGAAGGACATCGACAAGCCTTTCGACCCAGATGTGGAGGAGGCACGCGAGCTCGTTCGCCGCATGGAGATTCTCGGGACGCGGCTTGTGCGGGTTATGAGTTATCCCCCCCGGAACAATGACTGCTTTGATCCAGATCAACGGGAGAACGAACGTTTCCTCCGGCTGCGCGAGATCGTTCGAATCTTCGTCGATGCCGGGCTCCAGGCTCTCCACGAAAACTGCCATAACTATGGCGGGTTTGGACCGTCCTACACCAAGCGGCTGATTGATGAGGTGCCGGGATTGAGGCTGATCTTCGATCCGGGCAATTCCACGGGCAGTCCGGATGTTGCCGCCGGTCAGCCCGTGCAATTTCAATCTGCCTGGCAGTTCTTCAAAGCAGTCCAGCCATGGGTGGACGAAGTCCACATCAAGGATCGCAAACAAATTCAGCAGAAAGACGGTTCGCTGCAATGGGAGCACACTTTTCCAGGCGAAGGAGCGGGTGATGTCGTCCGGTTGCTGGGGGAACTGGTGGAGAACGGCTTTCCGGGGGTGGTGGCGATCGAGCCGCACTTGGGAGGCGTCCCCCGACCGGGGCTTTCCAAGAGCGAAGCGCGTTTTTCGACCTACGTCGAGTATGGCAGGCGGTTGAACACATTGATCGATGCCGCCCGGTCCAAAACAGCCGGACGATAAGACACCCGGAGCCTTGGGCGAGCGATCTGCACGCTCCATCTCCGTACGATGAATGCGGTTTTTGATCTTGAAAACTGCGTCATGCGCAGCACATGGGAGACCGAGGGCTGGAACCTGGCGAACAGTCCACGTGCATGAGAAATGCACATGTGTGCGAAAATGATGAGGTGACAATTTGGCCACCGGAAGAAAAGGTTAATGCGTGTTAGCGACTATCAAAGTTTCTCACACTCCTCCTCCCCCTAACTTATGAACACCCCTCTCGAATCCCCGAGGAGCTGCCTTCAGCTCCTAATCAGAACTCTCGCGGTATTGGTCGTGATTTGCACAGTCACTTCGGCGACCAATGCTCTGGCCGCCACCTATTACGTTGCCACAACCGGCAGTGACACCACCGGCAATGGTTCTTCAACGCTGCCGTGGAAAACGGTTTACAAGGCCGTCACAACCGTTACGACCATCGGCGATGTGATCTACGTGAACGCAGGAAACTATACTGAGGTTAATAGACTGGACCTGGCTACAGGCGTGACGTTGTCGGGGGCCGGGAACACTCAGACAATCATCACCTCGGCGATTGTCGGGGGCAGCACGGCGATGAGAGTTTTCTCATCCAGCGGATTTCCAACCGCAGGGCAGGTCTTGAAGGATTTCAAGCTGATCACAACCACGAACGTCAAGAAAGGCATCGAGCTACTGGGAAGGCACAACGTCAAGTTCGAGTATCTCTGGATCGAAGGGTTCGCAGAAGTCGGCATACAAATCCACGCACAAAACATTAGCGGAGAACCTCCTGTCTATCTGACGGGAATCGAAGTGTCCCACTGTTATCTCAAGGACTGCTCCCGTGCTGGCGCTGGAAGCTACACAGGGATGATTCAGATCGGGCAATGCAGAGGGGCTCTGGTCCATGATAATGTCGTGGAGGGACCGCGAGCCGATTCCGGCTATGGCATCAAATTCGATGGGGCTGGCTGGCTCGACAATTGCAAGATTTATAACAACACGGTCACTGTCAATACCACCACGGTCACTGGCAGTTGGGGTGCCCCTTTCGCCATCGAATTTTTTAATGCCCACTCCGACACGGAGATTTACAACAACACCGTCAACGCAACCATTTCTCTGGTAAAAGAGACGGGCTATCCTGGCACCCAAGTGCGGGTTCATGGCAATCGGTTGATTTTTCCGGGCACAAACGACCGTGAAGGTATCGAAGGAAATCTGTCGCGTGTGGAAATCTACGGTAACTACTTCGAGAACATGAATGGGCGCGGTGCCATCCGCGTGGACTGGGGGGCGAATGACTTCAAAATCCACCACAACATCTTTTATAACTTAAATTGCGATGCCGTCTACATCAACCCGCGAGGTTATCCCACTTCCAACGTCACCATTTACAACAATGTGGCTGATAACGTGAATTCTTTTGTGAAAATGGTTAACACCAACACCACTGGCGGCAGTATCAGCAACGTCCAAATTAAAAATAACATCGTGCTCAACAGCGACAAAGGCGTCTATGTCGCCACGTCCGCCAGCGGCACGATGACCCTCGCGCTCTCCAGTATCGTTATCGACTATAACAATTTCTACAACAATATCGCCAACCTGTCTTCAGTGACCGGCGCCACGCCGATCTCGCTCGGTTCAAACGATTGGCTGTCCACTGCGCCCCAGCTTCAGTTTAGCGGCAACAAGCCCTATCCTTACTACAACGCCACAGGCGGTTCTGCCAACGTGGTGAATACAGGAAACGCGGCGAATCTTACCTGGGACCGCATCCCCTATGTCACCACTCCCGACAGGGGGGCCGCCGAGTATGGCGACAACAGCGGCAACGGAGATGCTCAGTTCATTACTTTCAATGACTACAACCTGGGTGGAGTCAACGGTCAGGATGGCTGGATCGCAAACAGCGCATGGAACGTCGTGAGCGACCCGGAAGGTGCAGGCATGAGCGTGCGGGCCAACAGCGGCGTGCGCTACCAGAGTCTGAACCGTTCCTTCTCCTCCTCGGAGATCGGTGGCACAATCGATACCAGTTCCTCGGTGATGGCCTACCAGTTCAACTACCACGCCGACAGCGGAATTGCCGGATGGAATGTTCAGCGCTTTGCGGTCGGGGGGGATTACGGTTTTGCGCCATCGTTCCAGCCCCGGAGTTCCAACGATAACATTTGGCGGT
>JBGTLQ010000040.1:0-3097 GCA_041744075.1 Terrimicrobiaceae bacterium | reverse complement strand
TGTTGGTGTCTGTTAAGACCTTGAAAATGACCTTTCGAAGAAAGTGTCCCTCAACAGCTCACGATGGAACAAAATATTGAGCTCCATAAAATTTGATTCCCGCCTGTGATCCGCATATCTTGGCGGTTCTTTATGGATCTCATTCAATCGCCTTCTAACGCTGCCTCTCCGGCGGTTCAGAGCTATTCCATTTTTTGATGAACATTGTTTGCGCCGGTCTGAATCATGAAACAGCACCTGTCAGCACACGGGAACGTTTTGCTGTGGGGCCGCGGGATTTGACCAATGTTCTTCATGATGTGCGTGCGATTGAGGGGCTGGAAGGGGCGGTGGTGCTTTCGACCTGCAATCGTGTGGAAATTTATGCGGCGGATGTCTGTGCGAAAAAATCAGCGGAGGCACTGACGCGCTTTTTTCATCAGCGTGCTGAGATTGAAGCTCCGCTTTATGTGCATGACACCGAAGGCAGTGTCCGACATCTTTTTCGGGTTGCCAGCGGCCTTGACTCCATGGTGATTGGGGAGACAGAAATTCTTGGGCAGGTGAAGCAGGCTTATTCAGCAGCCACGGAGTGTGGATTGACGACCAGTCACCTCCACAAACTTTTTCAGCAGGCCTTCCGTGTGGCCAAGCAGGTCCGAACCAACACCCAGATTACCCGTGGCTCCACCTCGGTGGGATCAGCGGCGGTGGATTTGGCCGGGAAAATCTTTGGGGATCTTGCGGGTCGTCGGGTTATGATTCTTGGGGCGGGTGACACCAGCGAACGCACCGCACGAAGCCTGGTGTCGCGTGGGGTCAAAACGGTTATTGTGTCCAACCGCTCGTTCGATCGGGCGGTCAAATTGGCTGAGGAAATCCGAGGCGTTGCCATCCCCTTTGATAATTGGCAAAACGCCTTTCCCGATGTGGACATCCTGATTTGCTCGACCTCGGCCCCTCATTTTATTGTGACCCCTGAAAAACTGGCTGTCATGATGGACGCGCGAAATGGTCGTCCGCTGGTTGTGATCGACCTTGCGGTGCCCCGCGATGCCGACCCTGCGATCAAAGCTATTGAAGGGGTGTTCCTCTATGACATCGATTCGCTGGAAGGCATAGTGCGTCAGACTTTGAATGTCCGTCGTGGGGAGCTTGATCGTTGTGAGGATTTGATTGGTGACCATGTGCGTTCTTTTGTGGGTTGGCTGGGAACCCATCAGGCGATAAAGTCATGAAGCCCTTGGTCCTCGGAACACGTGGCAGTGCTCTCGCTCTAGCTCAAGCCACTATTGTTCGTGACTTGCTCATTGCATCCCATCCAGATCTGCTTCTCGAAACACGCATCATCAAAACGATTGGGGATGAACGGCTGGACATTGACCTGACCAATCCCGGCCCTCTGGGCAAAGGGCTTTTTACCAAACAGCTTGAGGATGCACTTTTGTCCCATGAGATTGACATGGCGATTCACAGTTTGAAAGACCTGCCCGTCGAATTGCCAGAAGGTCTCGTATTAGGGGCAATCCCCGAACGTGCCGATGCGGCCGAAGTGCTTGTATCAAAGTTTCCAGGCGGCCTGGCCGGTTTACCGGAGGGTGCCGCCGTGGCAACGTCCAGTCATCGTCGTGAGTGCCTGCTCGAACTTTTGCGACCAGGTCTGATTATTGTTTCCATCCGAGGCAACGTGCCGACTCGGTTAAAGAAATTGGCCGAGGATCCTTCTCTGGATGCCATGGTGCTTGCAAAAGCGGGATTGGATCGCCTCGGACCCAGCGTGGTGCCTGATGGCCTCTTGGTGAGCGTCGAACCCGAGATGCTTCCAGCGCCGGGTCAGGGCGCGCTTGGGGTGGAATGCCGCGAGGGTGATCAGGAAACCTTGCATGCTTTGAGGTCCATTCATCACGCAGCCACGGCCCGTTGTGTGAACGCCGAACGGGCGATGCTATCTGCTTTGGGAGGTGGCTGTGCGTCCCCCCTGGCGGCTCATGCGACGCTCATCAATGACAAGGTGGTGCTCCGTTCGATTTTCTTTGGAGACATCCCATGACAAATCTGAGCTCCCTTGTTTTTGATAGGCCTCAGGCTCCAACGCCATTTTGGGCCAAGGTTGTGCTTTCTGTGTTTGGCTTGCTGCTTTTGGCCGCTCTTTGTGTGGCCTTACTCGCCGGTGCCACAAAAAATTGGGAGGCGGTTTGGGGATATCGAGTGGTGTTTTGGAAGGGGTGGATTATGACAGTTCAGCTTTCCGCCATAGCACTTGTGCTGAGCCTTTTGTTCGGAACTGCCGCAGCACTTGCTCGGCGTTCGACATTTCTTCCGCTGAAGGGGCTGGCAACCCTCTACATCGAGTTGGTGCGCGGGATGCCGCTCCTTGTGGTTTTGTTGTTCGGTTTTTACGTCATTGCTGATGCGCTGGGATACCAGGAACGGATCAGTGCGGGAGTGATTGCGCTCTCGCTTTTTTCCGGAGCTTACATCGCAGAAATCGTGCGAGCCGGTATCGGTAGTGTGGGAGCTTCCCAACGAGAAAGCGCTCGAGCGATTGGTCTGACCACGCTGCAAACGTATCGCTTCATAGTTTTTCCTCAGGCGCTGCGTCATTCCTTGCCGCCACTTGCTGGTCAATTTGCCTCAATTATTAAAGATTCCTCCCTGCTCTCCATCCTTGCCATTCCGGAATTCACCCTTGCCGCTCAGCAGGTGAACTCAGCAACTTTCAGCACTCTGGAAAGTTTTCTGCCCCTCGCCGTGGGCTACCTCATTCTGACGATTCCTGTCTCTCTGGCCTCGCGCTTGCTGGAGCACCGTCTTCGCTTTGAAACTTGAGCCCCTCATTCATGCAAACCATCCCCGTTCATCCTCCCAATCCCGCTAATCCCGCCCTTTCCGTCGCCACGCTGGATATCTATGAGCCCTTCGGAACCCGGCACACGGATGCGGCCGTGCTTATCCTCCCAGGAGGTGGTTATGGAATGCTGTCCTCTCAAGAAGGCGAGGGATACGCTGCTGTCGCTTCCCGGCCTCGTCGGGATGGCGCTTGCGGTCGTGGCGGCGCTCTTAGCCGCCGGCTGGGCGAAGCGCGTCGACCCTGCGACCAAGCCCTATCAGAAGGTGC
>JBGTLQ010000039.1:0-2786 GCA_041744075.1 Terrimicrobiaceae bacterium | reverse complement strand
CAACGGCACCGCTTTTTCCATCGATTCCATCCACACCTCCGACGGTGACTACGACCGTGACGGCATTCGCGACACAGACGAAGGCACCGCCGACATCGACGGCGATGGTCTTGCCAATTTTGAAGATATCGACAGCGATGGTGACCTAATAGCCGATGGTGCGGGGACTCCGCTGGGTGGTGGTGCCTCGCCAGTTAAAATTGGGACCACCGAAACCGCTTTTCTCGACAACGGCACACTTCGCATGGGCACACCCACCACCCAGGGAGGGTCTATTAATTACCTCGCACCCACCGGTGGGGCCAACCTCGTCAACTGGTATGACCCGGGTCGCCTCATCCAGCAAAGTTATTATGCCGGTCAGTCACTCACCCGCACTGGCCAAAGCCCAAGCTGGTCTCCTTGGTCGTGGAATCCAATTCAAGGCGGTGATGCGTCGAACAAGAAATCGCAGGTCATCGAAATGACACAGTTCGATTTTGGCACTGGATTTTTCACCCGCACCGTCCCTCTCCTCTGGGACATGACCACGGGAGAAAAGGCCAAGGCATGGATTGATCAGTGGAATCAATTTGAACCGAACATGCCTAATGTGGTTCGCATCACCTGCCGCTTGGCCTGTTTCCGCGATGCGAATGACGTCTGGACCACAGTTCAGGCCCGCCATCAGGAGTTTCCCGCCGTTTACCTCATACGCTCGCTCTCAAAAGTCGTCACCTATAAAGGAGCCAGCCCTTGGACAAATGATCCGGTTCAGGACGTCACCTCGAGCATCCTTCCCGGTCCGCCATGGGTCCGCCAAGATGTGACCGAAAATTGGGTGGCGATGGTGAACCCAACAACGAATGTCGGCGTTGGACTCTACAGCCCGTTCGGTAATGATTTCTGGTGGGTTGGTGCCGTCGGTGCCACCGCGACGGGTACTGAAAAAAGCTCAAACACGATGCACATGGCCCCCCTCCGCACGCTGCGTCTCGAACGTAACAGTATCCTTACCTACCGGTACTGGATCGTTTATGGAAGTGTCGAGACGATACGGCAGCGTATCTACGAACTCCGTCAACTTTATCCAAACGGTTAACAGGCAGATGAGCATATTCGGCGAACACGTCGCCGGCTCCGCCTAATCACCCCTCGTGGCGTCCTGCACATGAGGATGGCGAACCGGTATTCTGGAGATTTTCTGCTCCCGACTACTGGAACGCCATCCTCCACGCCGGGGCTTCCTTGCATTGTTCCATCCCTTGTCGCTTATCTCGATCTCGACACCCGTGTGGAAATCCTATGAAGTATTCATCAAGCTTAATCCTCTTCCTCGCCAGCGAACCCCGTGCCAGCGCGTTCCACGCCCTGCATTCCAACAATTTTATTACCGCAGACAATGCCGGGAGCTTGATTGCCATTCTTCGCAGGAACCGGGCAGTTGCCAGCGGAGCGACCGCTCTTGTTCCATTGCCGAAGGGTCACTATCCAAAAGAGTGCAATATCCAAAAGATTGATTTTCTTATCCGACAGTCCGCTCTGCGGTCACGTGACAGGAAAAGCTTCTTTTCCTGCCGAGACCCAGGAGATGACCAATTGATAGACGAGTTTCAGGAGGAGTTGTTCAATCTCAAAATGCATCCTTCTGAGTCGAAAAATCTCCCGGCATCCGCCACGAACGAATTAGCAACGCTTCGCGGCGCGTTTGATGATTCGGAAAAGGAAATGCCCCTCCTCCTGCAGCCGCGTCGATGCCACCCGAATAAGAATAATGGGACAGCCATGCCATCGATATTTCTTGAATTGGGGACGAATTCCTGTAACATGTCACATGGCTCGTAGAGGTTTTCCATCATCGCTAGCTTCTTTCGCTCCAATGATCATGGAGTTTCTCCCCGCAGCACATCGCCAGCCCCATCTCTGACCCAATCACCCCCTCACGAACACGATCCCCTAGGTCATTTATCCCCCATAAACACTCAACAACTCCCCCCATGAAAACGATCCTCCTCACTCTGTTGACCGCTCTGTTCATCACCCATGCCAGCGCCTTCAACGCCCTGAATTCCTATGATTTCAAGACGGCGGGCAATGCTGAGAGTTGGGTGGCCACCAACACCACCTTTGTCGTGGCAAACGGAACCGCATCCGGCACGGCCACAACGGCCGACCCGCAAATTGCCAGAACAATCAGCCCGAACTTCCCCGGCAACGCCTCCAGCGGCGTGCTCATCCGCTATCGCGGCAACACCAACGGCACCACTCAGTTGTTCTGGGGGCGCAGTGGAGCCGACACCTACACCGCAAACCGCTCGGTCACCGTGGACTACTCCGGCAACGGCGAGTGGCTCACGCTCTACTTCAACCCGAAAGGCAACGCCGAGTGGGACGACCGCTCCATCACCCGCCTGCGCTTCGACCCGGCCGGCGGCACCAACTCGACCTTCCAGATCGACTGGATCCGCGTTCTCTCGTGGGACTATGACAACGACGGCGTGCCCGATTTCACCGAAGGTGCCGCAGACACCAATGGCAATGGCTTGCTGAACATGGAGGATCTCGATTCCAACGGCGACGGCATTCCCGACGGATGGCCCCGCTTCATTGCCAACGCCCCCGGCAGCGTACACTTCAATTTTAATGAGAACGGCAACTTCGAAGGTTGGACCACCCTTGTGGGTGGAAATCTCAACCTCCTGGGTGTGGAAAATGGATCAATGAGTGCCCAGGTGATCAACACCGGAACCAACACCCCCATGGTGATCCGTAGGGCGATCCATCTGCAAGCTGCGCTGATTGATGGT
>JBGTLQ010000038.1:0-50385 GCA_041744075.1 Terrimicrobiaceae bacterium | reverse complement strand
ATCGGTGACCGTATGGCTGAGGAAATCACGAGCGACGGCGCCCTTTCAAATGGCTTCGTGCCCGACGCGCTCACTCATCAACCGAGCGCGGTATCCTTGGAATTTGAAATCACCGAATTCATCGAGAGCTTGCCGATCGAGAAACGGGAGATCATGCGGGCCGCGCTTAGCGGAATGTCCCAACGCGAAATCGCTGAATTAATGGGCATCCCTCTGACCCGAGTGAATCGGAAGCTTAAGGCGTCGGTTCCGAAGTCTACTCCGGAACCAGAACTGTAAATCAACGAAGCCGTTCCAAAATTGTGTTCCAGGCTCCACCCGCAACTCTCTCCTTATCATCAACCATGACCGCAAACTATTACATCAAAACCTACGAGCTCTCAATGCAAGACACCGAATGCTTCCGTATCATGATCGTAAACGAAACTCAACCGACCAGCGAAGAATACGTTTCAGCCCTGGCACAACGCTGGATTCACGAAATCCGTCCTTTGTGCTCTGACGAGGTCGAGTGCCGCGCCGTGATGTTTCGCAAGTTGATGGACACATCCCTCACTGGCAGGCGGCCGCCCGGAACTACGCCAATGTTGGCCGTGGCGTGGGCTCACGCGGTCACAGATGCCATCCAACAATCCGTGTGTCGACTCGATTTTTCAGCCAACAATTGAATTTTCTTGGGGAAAAAATGAATGGCACCTGGCAGGATGACCTCACAACCAGACTTTTTCGGGAGCCATAGAAGCGGAAAAATCCTAATTTTTAGCACACCTCAGTCTAGCACACCCCACCAGGGGAAATTTTGTAAGTTACTTATAATCAGTGTCGGGCCGGCGGGATTCGAACCCGCGGCCTCCTCGTCCCGAACGAGGCGCTCTACCAAGCTGAGCCACGGCCCGAGATTATTGATTTACAATAATCTACCGGCGATCGTCTTCAAGAAATTTTGGAATCAGGCCCAGGGGTTGTAGTGAACTCGGTGGAGCGGGTCTTTGTAGAGTTCGCCACTAAGGACGATCCTAAAGCCCAAATTGTTGCGGCTTTTGTCGGGGGCAATCTGGTCACGGTGGGAAGAGCGCAGGAATTCTTCGCTGTCATTAAAACAAGCGGCACCACGGGCTACTCGGTTTTCGTCAGGGGGAGCAAACTGATCCGAGCACCACTCCCAGACGTTCCCGCCGAGGTCGCAGATCCCGAATTCATTGGCCGGAAAACTGGCAACCGGCGAGGTCTCATGATATTCGTCCACTTTCAGGATCGGGCTGTAGTTGCCAACGCCCACGGGAGGTGGAAAGGCGATACCCCAAGGATAACCGGGCGCTTTTCCGCTGCGGCCCTTGGGGGAGCCTTGAGGCTCCTGCGGAAGGCCCACGGCGGCGCTCCACTCTGCATCGGTTGGCAATCGATATACCAAGTCAGGGGGAAGGACTTTTTCGTCATGTTCCTTTTTGGTGAGCCAATCGCAGAATTTGGTGGCGTCATGCCATGTGATTTTCACCACGGGATGATCGGGGCCCTGTGGGAAGTCGCAGTCGGGAATCGGGACTTTTTTGGCTTGGCAATAAAAGGTGTAATCGTAGAGCCGCACGAGGCAGATGCTGAACAGGGTTTTGTAGCGCGGCACAGGAACAAAAAGCATTCCCGAACTGTTTAAGAAGGGAGATTCTTTTTGAGCCTGCGATGGATCAGAGGTGGTCACCCATGACGGGGTGCCGGATTCCTCAACTGGTTGACTAGTGGCTTCGTTAGGGGTTTCCGAGATAGGTTCCACCGGAGCTTGATTCCCTTGGGAAACGGAAGGCGGTTCGTCACTGGCGATTTCCAGGACAGGAGCACGTGCTGAGGAGCCCGGAAGTCCAATGAGGGGACTCGAATCGAGTTTAGGTCTAAGAATCCACGGTTTGGGGGTGAGCCGAACGGGGGGAGGAGTTACGGGCCCGGAAGGAGACTGCATTTGATTAAACCATACAGCAGATTGGATTACGAAGCAATGGACCAATTTGAGGAAAATACGTATTTGGAGGATGATTCTTTTTTTGACATCACAAGATGTTGTGTCAAAGTCGTCTCGGATACCTTCCAAACCACAATGCGTTGCCCCAAATGCAGCTCTGTAGATGATAAAGTCATCGACTCCCGGCTCTCGAAAGATGGAGCTGAGATTCGTCGTCGACGGGAATGTCTGACCTGTGAAACCAGATTCACGACTTACGAGCAGATTGAGCGGGTGGAACTTCGAGCCATCAAGCGCGATGGCCGTCACGAGCCCTTTGACCGTCAGAAGTTGCTGGGGAGCTTGGTTAAGGCCTGCGAGAAGCGTCCGATCAGCTTGGAAGCCATGGAATCCGCCGTGGAACAAATTCTGCAGGAGATCGAAGCGGGGGATGATCGAGAGGTCACCACGCGGTTTATTGGGGCGAAGGTCATGGAACGTCTTCACGCCATGGACCCCATTGCGTATGTGCGGTATGCCTCTGTTTACCGCGAGTTTCAAGAAATCGGCGATTTTATTGATGAGATCCAATCGTTGGAACGCCGGGTGGTAAGGACACCCGCCCAACCGGAGTTCTTCGGGGCATGATTGCCTTCCGCGACAATCTTCCCTTGGTGCGATTTGAGGATGGTCAGGTTGTCTCCTTCGAACGACCGTGGCTCATTGAATCCCTTGCCGAGGCAGCTGAGAGGGCCGGCTACAAAAAGTGGTGGTTGGCTTCGCATGTGACAGAAAGTGTGACCAATTTTCTGGAAAAAGACTTTGGAGAAGGAACGATTGCCGTGGCGAGATTGGAGAAAGCCGTGCAGTCGGTCTTGCAGGTCATTGGATACGGAGATGTGGCCGGTCACTTCCGGGCCTCGCTTCCGCCCACTCGCATCTCGCTTGCGGAGTTGGCAAGGGATGCCGGCCATGGCTACGAGTTGGTGTTTTTCGATCTGCTTCGGACCCGCATGCGCGAGGCCATCGAATCCCGCGTAGAGAAAGTGGAGATCACGGATGCCCACCGCGGCATCAAAATCCTGCGTTCCGCAAAAATCTGGCGCCGCGATTGCTCGGGGCTTTTAGATGAAGTGGTGGGATTTGTGCGCGGGGAACTGAGCGCCAGCGCAGCCGCCGGCGAAGTGAAATTGCAACTCTCGTAATAAGGTTATGACACTTTTTCAGCGCATCGCCGCACGCGAAATTCCGGCAGAGTTTGTTCACGAAGATGACCTTTGCTTCGCCATTCGGGACATCAACCCGCAGGCTCCGGTCCATGTGTTGGTGATCCCCAAGAAACCTCTTCCCAGGCTGGCCGAGGCCACCAACGAGGATCTCGCTGTGTTGGGACATCTGTTGCTGACCGTGCAAAAACTTGCCGTCTCAACTGGCGTGGCAGCCTCGGGTTTTCGCACGGTGATCAATAGTGGAACTGATGGAGGAGAGACCGTCCCCCACCTCCACGTTCACCTTCTCGGTGGCCGCCCGCTCAGTTGGCCACCCGGTTAGGGCAGCGGTTCCCCCCACAAATTCACTTTCCTCTTTTGCAATAGGTTGTTGGCTTTGGAAAAATAAAGTTGTAGAATTTTATTCTGGTTCGTTGGAAAATGAAGGGAACACGGATGTTTGAGCTCCCCCTACAATTTCCTTGCGAGTCTTTGGCCAAATGAAACCTATTCTTAAACCCCGCAACTTCGAAAAGCTCCAAGAGGCGGCCTTTTCCCTTCCCAATCGCATGGAGGCCATGTTGGTTCCCGCTGAAGATGGGTTTGGAGCCAAGGCTGTGCTGAGAGCCATGAAGAGAGCCGGCAAAGCGGGGATTGTGGATTTGGGGCCGGGGAATTTTGAAGGCTTTTGGGTGGACCGTCATGTCGAAATTTTGAGCCGCGAGCCGGGACTAACAAATGTCACGGGAACCATTCAAGTTGATGGGGGACCTTTGTTGCTGCGAGGATTGACAGTGCGGCCTGCTGCGGGAACGCCAGCTCTGGTCGTGACGTCGGGCGTGGTGCTTTGCGAGGATTGCGAGTTTTTCGGGGCGATTGAGGTGAAGGAAACGGCGAAGCTTTATCTCAAAAACTGTCTGGTGAAGTCCGATCGACATGCCCTGGATTTGGATGGCGGCGCCTTCGCTGAGGTCATCACAACCCGGATCTCCGGAACGCCTGCGGCTGTTGTTTTGTCGGGGGGATCTTCCGTCGCTCTCTATCATTGTCGGGTGGAGTGCTGCTTGGGCAATTCTGACAGCGATACGGGGGCTGGCGCGTTTGTGCATGCATCATCCTTGTATGCCGAAGGAACAGAATTTTTTGACAATCAGGTGGGTGTCTATCTGAAGTCCTGCGCCCAGGCAGCGTTTCTTGGATCGCATTTTTATGGCAACTCGGTCTCTGCCATTATCACTGAGAACACACCTGCCGAGGGGATTCTCTCATTGTATGGCTGCCAGGTTGATGGGGCTAAAACATCCGAATATCCCACGGTTTCCATCGATGGTGGGCAGGCCAAGTTGGCCCATGTGCAGATTCAGGCCACGGCTAAAATTGGATTGAGTATCACGGCTACAGCCATCGAATTCCAATCCTGCAAAATTTCTTCTCAGGCAGAGGTGGCTTTGGAATTTGAAGGGGGATCAATTGCCAGCAAAGATTCCAATTTTGTGAGCCAGAGGGGACCTGCCATCAGACTCTCAAAAACCATGGGCTCGATTCAAGGGGGGGCCATCTCCGGCAACCCGCCGATCGATCCGGCGTATCCGCACACCGTTTCTTTGATTAGTGTGGCTGACGCTTTGGTCATTCCGCAGGCTCCGGATACAGACTCTGAACTCACGCTTGAAACGATCCCTGCGGCCCTATCGGAAATCGTGGGGCAAAATGACATTAAATCGGAGCTCCGAAGACTCCTTCGTCTGACCTTTGCCGCCAAGGAGAGAAACCGCAGGGGGATTTTGCAGGAACCTCATCAATTCTCGGGCATTGTCACCGGCCCCCCCTTGAGTGGCCAACTCCGCGCCATTCAAATTTTTTCCGGACTGTTACACAAGTTGGGAGACCTCCCCTCACCTGAGGTTTTGCAGCTCTCATTATCAGAGGCTTCCGTGATTGATATCGGTTCGGTGACGGCAGGTTTTCTTTTTGTGACCACGGAAGAACCTTCGGAGATTTCTCTTTTGTCTGCCGAGGCCGCTGAGATTTTACTGCGTCTGAGTGCAGCCTTGGAGGGTCGCGCTTATATTTTAATCGGAGGAGATCGCGAGGCTCTCCATGCCCTGCTGCGCTCCAATGTTGAGCTTGCGCGAGAATTCCCGATTGAACTCCCCTTCGCGGCATTTAACCCTGGAGACCTCGCCACGTTGTTTGCCAATCACTGCAAGCGCGAAAAAATCGCGATCAGTTTGGATGCTGCCAAGAAGCTCCCTGTGATTTTTCATGGCCTTCATGACCGATTACAGCGCCGCTTTTTGAATGTGGATGGGGTGGCGGATTTATTCTCCGATTCGCGTCGCAAATATTTGGAACGCTGTTCCCATGCCGGACGGTTTGACCTTGAGCTTGAAAATGAGGACATCGTGGTGCCCTTGGACCGAACCAGCGCAATGGCCATTGAGCGCTCGGCGGAGCTCGTCGCGGTTTGCACCTCCTGCAAAGATCAGAACCCATGGCTTCCCGGCCTCGACGCCAATTTTCACTGCTCCCATTGCGAGGCTGATTACGAGGCACCTTGGGGTCTCCTGAAAAACTCCACCTTTTTTCGAAAACGAAACATTCAAGGGCGAACCATTCGTTCAGGAGCGGTCGCTGCCATCGCAGGCCGTAGGCGAGCCATCCCCGCAGCAAGAAACTAGCCCTTGCAGCATTTCGCTTGCTGCGATGTGATGAGTCCATGCCCGAACCTTTCCTGATCGCCGGTCGCCAGATCTCTTCCCGCCTGTTGCTGGGCACAGGCAAATTTTCTTCGAATGAGGTCATGCGCGATTCGTTGGATGCCAGTGGGGCGGAGATTGTGACGGTGGCCCTTCGCCGCGCGGATCTGACTGGCAAGCACGATCCGTTTGCCAACATCCTGGATTTTATTGATCCCAAAAAGTATCTCCTCCTGCCGAACACAAGCGGAGCCAGCACGGCCGAGGAGGCGGTGCGACTGGCAAGACTGGCGGTGGCCGCCGGGCTTCCGAACTGGGTGAAACTCGAGATTCATCCCGATCCCCACTATCTGCTCCCCGACCCCATCGAAACGCTGGCCGCGACAGAAATTCTCGCCGCAGAAGGGTTTGTGGTGCTCCCGTATATCAACGCAGATCCGGTGCTGGCCAAACGATTGCAGGATGTGGGCGCTGCGACTGTGATGCCATTGGGCTCGCCGATTGGCAGCAATCGTGGAATCGAGACACGTGCTCAAATTGAAATCATTATTAAACAAGCGACGGTTCCGGTGATTGTGGATGCCGGGATTGGAGCTCCCAGCCATGCTTGCGAGGCCATCGAAATGGGAGCCGATGCGGTGTTAGTGAATACGGCCATCGCAGCAGCCACCGATCCGATTCGCATGGCGCGGGCGTTTCGATTGGCGGTGGAAGCCGCCCGCGAGGCGGTGGAGTCCGGACTGCCTTCCCGTTTCGATCATGCCATGGCCACCAGCCCTCTTGATGCGTTTCTCAGTCAGGGTTGAAACTGCTGCGGTTTAATAATGCAAAACCACACCAATCTCGTCCGCCTTACAGATTGCATGTTAAGAGAACGATTTTCGATTGATAATTATTGAGTTATTGATCGATCAATCCCACACCATGTTGGAGGTCGTCGCTTAAACAAGAATTGGTAATTTGGAAAATTGTTTTTGGAGGATTGTTTGGCTTGGGGCCTTAAGCCAATCTTCGAGCAGGGTGGCATAAACACTGCGGAAGTCGGTAGTATGAACGAGGTCCCCGCGATCGAGTTTGGTGAGACTTGGGTAGGTGCCGTGAAGGCCTGCGCGAACGCCGCCACCCAGCACAAAGAGAGGGGCTGCGGCCCCATGGTCGGTTCCACCGCTGGCATTTTCTGCAACCCGGCGGCCAAATTCGCTGAAGGTCATCACAACCACCCGGTCGAGGGTTTTCATGGATTTCATCTCGGCAAGAAAGGCGGAGAGGGCCCCATCCAAATCCCGGAGAAGGCGTTCGTGGGTGCCCTTCTGATTGCTGTGCGTGTCATAGCCGCCTTGCGAAACATAATAGACGCGCGTGGGCATGTTCCCGGCAATTAACCGCGAGACGAGTTCGAGTCCATTGCCAAGCTGAGTTTTGGGAAACGGATTCGAGACCTGAAACTTGGAGGTCACTTCGCGAATTTTGTCCGAGCTCATTTGAGCATCGAGGGCTGTTCTTTGAAGAAAGTCTGCCGCATCTCCATCGGGCTGTGCGCCGGCCAACATGCCAATTGATCCGCCTGACATGTTTTCGTCGTCACTTGATGCGCCCATTTCCCGGAAGGAATCTTCCACGCCTTGAGGATCGGCGGAACCGGCAGCTTGAAAACGGAATTGGTTGGGCTGATTGAAGGCAATGCCTTTGGGAGTGGCAGCAGCAAACGCCAAGGGTTCTTGTTTGCCAATCGCGATGCCAACGGTTGGGTCCTCCCCCGCGCAACTGGCATCAAAATATTTGCCTATCCAGCCATGATGAGACACCCGGTCGGCGTCGGTGGCGGTTTGCCAGATGTCGGTTGACCGAAAATGTGAGCGGTTGGGGTTCGGATATCCCACGCCCTGAACGATGGCCGCAAGCCCGTCATCATACAGCGATTTGAGACCAGTCAGATTTGGGTGCAACCCCATGTGATCATCGAGTTTGAGGAGGCTCGATGCTGGAACGGCGAGGCGAGGACGGGCGGCGTAATAGGCATCATTCGAATAGGGGATGACTGTGTTGAGTCCGTCATTTCCGCCTGCCAATTGAACCACAACAAGGATCGGGTGATCGCGGCCGGTGGCGGTTTGGATGCTGGCTTCTGCGGCGGCGGCATCCAGCGCAAAGAAGGTGCGCTCGAGGAAAACGGGCACTGTCCATGCGGCGGCCCCTCCGAGGAAAGAGGTTTTTAAAAAATGACGGCGGGTTTGGAAGGTGGCGTTCATGTCAGTTGAAAGTTGGGGGAACTCATCATCACGCGGAGAAGATCGGCGATTGTTTCATTGGTGGCGGGAAAACTTTTGTCGTGGAGGAAGGTTATCCATCGAGCCTGTTCCGTGCCGGTGGGTGTTTGGTAAAAAAGCCGAATGGCTGCGGCTTCAGCCAAGGTTTCTGGGCGCTTTCGGAGATCGTCAGGGAAAAGCTTATTGAGATTGGCCGCACTGTTTTGGTTTGGTGGCGGCAAAAACAAGACCCCGGCGAGATTGCAGCGTGCGAGGAACGTCGAGCCGCTGATCCACGCACGGCCTCCTTCCCATCCCTTCACATTGGGGGGATCAAAAAGCGTTTGGCCCAGGTCACGCAGGGCATTTTGTTGGGCGCGGTTGCCTGCGAGGGACGTCTCCAAGCTTTTGGAGGTCCCTACCATCCACTCGATAGGACTTTTGATTTGGGAGCGCATCACGGATGGCTCATAAAATTCGGGTGACAAAAACATGGCCCGAAGCAAGGTGCTCGTATTGTAATTCGAGCCGCGAAACGTGTCTGCTAGCGCCCTTGCGGTTTCGGGATGAAGTTTTCCACCAGCAAAAAATGCCCACAATTTGTTCACAAGGAACGCCGCACATTCTGGTTGTTCCAAGAGAAGGTTGACAACCCCCTCCGCATCAAAAGCCCCGGATTTCCCAAATACCGTTTTTTCTCCGGTGTCCGAACGACGAGGCTGGTAGATGACTTCCTGCGTCATCGGGTTGATCCGATATCCCGTGAAAGCGCGCGCCGCTTCCCGGATGTCTTCTTCGGAATATTGCCCCTCGCCCAAAAGAAATAATTCCATGAGCTCCCGCGCAAAATTTTCATTGGGCTTTGCATTCGAGCTGCCAGCGATGTCGAGGTAGCGCATCATCGCCGGATCGCTGGGAATCTGGCACGCCAGGTCACGGAAGCTGCCCAAGGCATGCATGCGAAAAAGTTCATTCTGACGCCACAAGAACCGGGGATTCCTCACCTTCACGAAACTGCACGCGAAGTGTCCGTGCCAGAAAAGGACCATCTTCTCGCGCGTGGGGTTTTCGGAATACCTCATGCGCTGAAGCCACCAAGCCCGCAGGTCTAAGATCGCTTTTTGCTCTGCCTCGCGGGCCTGCTTTTTTGCCATCATGTTGGCAGTGGGGTCCTCTCTCGTGTCCCTCACGCTCATCGCAAGAGCCATGAAGGTTTCTTTGTCGGAAAAGGTCTCCGGTGCCGGGAACAAATCATCGTCCTCTTGGACGTCCAGAAGCCGGTCCACGGTCCGAACGGCACCGGCCTGATGTGCTTCATCAATCTCGGACGGGCTTCCTCCAAAACCAGCCCGCGCGAGCAGGTGGACCGCATGACCACGGGTCCAGTTTTGCACAGTCGATTCAGTGGCCATATCTGAGTAACCCCAACGTCGCATAAAAGTTGCGTAGGAAAGTGCGTGCCATGAGCGATTTAGCAGGCATAAAAGGAGATATGGAATTCGTGAGCATGGCCCGGGGTGTGGAAATCGGAGCAAACTCTTACCTTCTCCGCTCGAAAGGGCGGCATGTGATCCTTGATGCGGGTTCACACCCGAAACGCGAGGGCCTCACCTCCGCGCCGAATTTTGACGTGTTTCCAGAAGGCTGCGCCCAAGCCGTCATCATCACCCACTCGCACCAAGACCACGTCGGAGCCCTCCCCATCCTGACGCGACGCGAGCGCAATGCGCGGGTCTTCATGACGGAAGCCACCGCCAGAATTTCTGATGTGATGCTCCACAATTCAGTGAATGTGATGATGCGTCAGAAGGAGGAGCACAACATCCAAAGTTATCCGCTTTTTACCCACCGGGGTGTGGAACTCTCCCGTGAAGCCTGGCATCCGTGTAAATATCGAACCACCTATGACCTGAAAGGCGAGCGGGCCACGGCCGAAGAGGATGCCGTTTTTGAGTTTTATCCCGCCGGGCATATCTTGGGTGCAGCCGGAGTAAAAATCCAATTGGAAGGGAAAACCATTTTTTACACCGGCGACGTGAATTTCGAAAATCAGACCCTCATCAAGGGAGCGGATTTTCCTGAAAGCGGCGTGGATGTTTTGATCATCGAAACCACCCGCGGCGACACCCCCACCCCTCCGGGATACACACGAGCCAAGGAGGAGGAACGTCTCGCGGACTCCATCAATGAGGCGTTTGACCGAGGAGGGGGTGTCACCATTCCTGTCTTTGCGCTGGGAAAAACCCAGGAACTGCTCGCGATGTTGTGGCGGATGCGCCTCTCCGGCCAACTGGCCTCGGTGCCCATTTACATCGGGGGCCTGAGCACCAAGCTGACCACGATTTACGACTCCTACTGCGAAGATACGCAGCGCCAATACCCCGAGCTTCAGCTTCTCCAGGAAATGGCTCCCTATGTTCTCTCCGGCAATGAGGTGGTGACCATGCCAGCCCGCAAAAAATGTATCTTTGCCATTTCAAGTGGGATGATGACGGAAAACACCCTCTCAAACATCTTCGCGAGAAAAATCATTGGCGACCCCAAGCAGAGTTTGTTTTTTGTGGGCTATTCCGATCCCGACTCACCCTCTGGCAAGCTTCGCGCCTCTAAGCAGGGAGACCCGGTCCAACTCGATTCCAAGCTGCCTGCGATTCCTCTCCATTGCGAGGTGAAGGAATTTAATTTCAGCGCCCACGCCAGCCGTGAGAGCCTGCTGAACTACGCCATCGCCCTCAAACCCAAAAAAATTATTCTTGTTCACGGAGATCGGCCCGCCATCGATTGGTTTCACCTCCGCCTCTATCGCGACCTCCCAGAAACTGAAGTGATCATCCCGGAGCCCGGAGTGAAAATCACGCTCTAGCCTGTAAATGGGCTTGTAGCAGAACTCGGAACGAGTTTTGTCAACAGCTAGAAGACCTCCGAGAACAATTGCGTCATCGCGGCAAAAGACCGTGCTGCCGCTTTGGGATTATAGAGAGATTTCCCAGGATCATTGGCGTGAGGGTTGGTGAATGAATGAACCACCCCGCCAAAACTGACCAGTTCCCAGTCCACGTTTGTTTTGCGCATGGCATCCTCAAAGGCCCGGACTTCAGTCGGTGGAACAAAAGGATCGGCGTCCCCATGCAGAACGAGGACGCTGCCTTGGATTTTGTCCGAGTTTGCGAGAGTCGGAGAATCCAAGCTTCCGTGAAATGACACAAAGGCCTCCAATGGTGCTCCGTCGCGGGCCAGTTCCAAGATGGTGGACCCGCCAAAACAAAACCCAATCGCAGCAATCTTTTCGCCTTCAAATGGGACCTCTTTCGCGAGGGATTGAAAATGTTTCAGAGCGGCTTGGGTGCGGCTTGTGAGTTCAGCAGGATCCCCTTTAAGTTTACCAGCGATGGGGCCAGCTTCTTCAGGCCCGGTAGGCCGAACGTCTTTGCCATACACGTCAGCGACATAAACCACCACTCCGGCCTCCTTGGCGACACGTTTGGCTTTTTCAATGGAGTTCGGGGAGACACCCAGCCAATTGGGAACCATGAGGACTCCCGGGAGTGGCTTGTCAGATTTGGGCACAACCACGGTGGAAGCGTAAGTGGTCCCGTTATGTTTGAACTCCACGGAGCTAACATCAAACACGTCTTTTTCTTGGGCAAAAACCGCAGTTGAAATGATGGACATCGCAAATAAGGAAATCAGAACTTTCATCACAAAAAGAGTAATGGCAAATCCCCTCGGGTCAAAAATTATTGGGGTTGTTCCTGACGGGATTTTTGGCGCTTGGCGGCTTCGAGGCCGCGCCGCGCGTAGTCGATGATGTAGCCCTCGTGCAGAAGCCATGACAGGTCCTTTGCAACAGCGGCCTCGCGTTCGGCTTCTCCTCCTGGAGTCAGGGGCCGCAAGGCGATGATGGCTTTGCGGCGCTCATCGCGTGGCGTTTTGGGATTTTCTTCCAGGTAGCTGAGAATGCTGCTGAGACCTTCGGAGACGGGGTTTGTCACGCGATCTAGGAAGCGGGGCCTGGCGATAGAAACGTAGGTGATGTTTTCGTGGGCCTTGAAGATTTGCAGCCCGCGTGAGGAAAGGGCCTGTCCCAAAGTGTGGGCCAGAGGAAGAGGGAATCGACGAAGATCTTCCACCGCACGACGGGCCAGAATTTGAACCCCCGAAAAGGACGCATTGAGGATCACATGGCCAGCAATTTGCATGGTGTCAGCAGCAGCCACAACCACAGTTGCGGCATGATGGTCACGAAAATGACGCTCCACTTCCGCCAAGTTGGCCAGCTTGACCGGTTCGGTTCCTTCCACGGAATCCAAGGGATAAAACTCGTCCTTCACGCTCCGCTCGTCTTTCCATTTCTGGATCATTTCCTCGTCACGCACCATTCGCACACGACTCTTGTAGGTCTCAAATGGCATGGAGGAAAACCGCTCCGCATGAAGCTTCCGCAGGCGGTCTTGATAATCGTGATAATTGGGCGGGCCGAGAAGGGTATCCGTCATTCCACAAACCGCCACACAGGCATAAGACCCCTTCGGAGGTTCGATGGTGACCCTGTCACGTCGATAGAAGGTTTCCAAATGACGGCTGATCGCATGGGCCACCGCCGCTCGTTCACTTGGCCATACCGATCCGTCCGTGGTGAGTTGGAAAAGGGCGGGGCCATCCTTGCGCTGAAGCTCCACCAAATAACGCTCTGGTTTTTCGAGAATGAGTTGAGCCAAATCAAAGAGCGGATAAGCCACAGCGGTTGATTTGATCTGACGCGCCAGCCCGTCGATTCCCCGTGGGTCGGCAAGAATGCGGATCTCCCAACCGGCTAACACCGGGTCAGGCCGAGGGGCCTCACGGCGAGGGCCCCGGGGATCATCGCGCCTGCCATTACGTTTTTTGTCCCGACGATCTCCCCCGCCCCCGCGAGCACGGTCGCCGGTTCGAGCCGGACGACGGTCAGGGCGAGGCCCCCCCCGGTCGTCACGGCGTTGACCAGGACGATCGGGCGTGTCCTTGAACTTTTCCGCCATGCGGGCCAGCTTTTCGTTGCCGGCTGATTCCTTCACCCATGACGGCTGAAAGCTCAGGGCTAGGTCAATTTCAAGATTGGCCGGTTCGGGTTTGGGGTCTTCGCTCATAGTGCGGGAATGCTAGTGTGTCGCTCCCAAAAGAGCGAAGTTCATCTGCGAGTGCTGTCAGCGGGATGATTTTACGTGGGTTTGGAAAGATGGTGCACTGTGTAGGTTTCGAACCTACGACCCCCGCCGTGTGAAGGCGATGCTCTACCACTGAGCTAACAGTGCGGAAAAGGAGAGGAAACGTAGCCCGTTCCGTGATAGCAGGCAAGAAAGATGTTCTACGGCCATGGCAGTGGGGTGGGATTAAAAATGGGTGAGGTTGAGGAGTTCACACGGGGGTGGATCGCGACCTCCGAGCGCGATGGGAGAAAGTGGCGGCGGAGCCGCGTAGGATTTCTCATCGTGCGGCGGAGCGCCCGATCCACCTCACCCACGTTTAACTTTCAGCTTTTCGATTTTACCAGAAGCAAACGAAACAATAGAGAAAGCCACTGGTAAACTCCGATTCACACTGATATTCGTAGAGGAATTCGGAACGAATTTCTTTGGTTGGGACAGCATTTTAAACAGAGCCGGAGCGGAGACCTCCTGCCACATGGAAGTTCTGCGGGGGTGAGCGAGGCAAAAGGCAGCATCCCACCCCCCCTTTATGCTGGCGCCTTGACTATCTTGCCGTGGAGCCGCCCAGGTGCAAGGGGCCCAAGCCCTCTGGATCTCGCTAAACACCTGGCCTGACTGACATCCTCAATTCCCTTGAACAGGGGTCTCCCTGCGGCTAAAAAAGTCCATTAAGACGCCATGGACGAAATCTGCCGTTCTGCGAGGCATTTGTAGGAGTTGTACAGTGCGCGGCATATCTCGTACAATTGCAGCGTGCGGCTTAATAATACTGTTGGGCAAGATTATCCATGAAGTCACTCCGGCGGAAGCAAATGAATGAGATCCTTACCTCGGTGATTCCCGGTTGGGATGAATCTGATGGCTGGACCTACAACCATTTCTACGGAACTCCATACTTGCGATTAGGAGAGTCAGAACCACTTGAGACCCTCCACGCAGCAACGCAACATGTTTTTGCGCACTTCTCACCGACCGAACTCCGTGTTTTCCACGATGGATTTGCGGCATGGAGGAGCAGGTGGCGTGGTATCAGGGGTTTTGTTTCAGCCCGGCGAGCCGGAACCAAAGAACAACAACCATATTGGGAGAACCTAAAATGAGAAAAGAATACGATTTTTCCAAGGCAGAGCGGAACCCGTATATTAAGAGGCTATAGAAGGCCGTGACCATCCGCCTTGAGCCAGACGTGATCCACTACTTCAAATCCCTTTCAACCGAGACCGGTATTCCTTACCAGAATCTCATTAATCTGTATTTGCTCGACTGTGCAAAAGAGGGCAGACGACTGGAGTTGAACTGGAAAAAATAAAAATGCGAGGAGGTGCATCATTCAGTCCCTACAGCCGGTCAGTTTTGATGATTTCCCGGAACCTCCGAGGGGGTCGGCCTAAATCGGTCAGCTTGGGCGTTGAAAGAAAAAGCTTGAAGACAAATGATGTCGATGTATGATGTCATCTATGCGAACTATTATCGATGTTCCTGATGAAATTATCGAATCCCTCGACCGAGTCAGTGGAGCAGAGAAACGCTCCCGAGCTGCCTTGATTCGTGAGGCCATTTCCGAATACCTCCGAATAAAGTCTGTTCTTCCGGCAGAGGCCGCATTCGGGCTCTGGAAGCAGAATCGCACAGATGGGGTCCGTTATCAAAATGATCTCCGAAATGAGTGGGAAGATCGGTGAAAGCGGTTTTCGACACAAATATTCTGATAGATTATCTGAACGGGATCGAAGCTGCGAGGAGTGAGTTGGCTCAGTTCAGCATCCGACAAATCAGCATCATAACGTTCATTGAAGTGATGGTTGGAGCCACAAATTCTGAAGAGGAGAAGGCTATACGAGGCTTCTTGTCATCCTTTGAGATCCTTGAATTGACGAGCGAGATAGCGGCAGAGACCATTTTGATTCGCAAGAATCTCCGACTCAAGATTCCCGATGCGATTGTTTATGCGACCGCTCGCAGTCAGGGATGTCTTCTCGTTTCACGTAACACTAAGGATCTGAACCAAGAGTGGCCGGATGTAAGAGTTCCGTACCAAATCTAATACGAACGCTCGAGTGGACCAGCCGACGGGGTGGGCCCTCTCATTTAAAAAATGTCTTCGGCTTGCGGATTCCCATTCGGAATCGATCGACGAGCGGAGTTGAGGAAGGTCGAAACCCCGAGCTGCCAAAGATGGAAAGTATAGCAATCGTGTTGTTTCAGCCTTCCGTTAGAAAGGAGGTTTACACCCCATGGTGCGTTCACAGCGAAGGGCTATGGTTACCCTTCCAACCGACATCAAACCGGTCCCAACCACCATGATAACAAAACATCCATTCCTGTACCTCTACCTTGCCCTATTCGGCTTGCCCTTCCTTTTTCTAAATCTTGGCGTTCAGGCCCAAGATAAAGCCAATGACGAGACAGCCGCTGAAATTTCCGCGACCCAAGCAGCAGAAGAAGAAAGTGGTAAAGCCAAACGAGCGAAAGAAAATTCAGATCGTGACAAAAAATCCGTTGAGCAAAGCAAGGAAGCAGACAAAGCGGCCACGAGCAGGCAGAAAGAGGAAGAAAAAGCCAATGCTAGAGCCGCAAAAGCCGCCGAGCGGAGCAAAAAAAACACGAAACAGCCGGCCGTCGAGCCAAAGCAGGAGGACGAAAAGCCCATCGCCTTGGAGCAAGCGCCCGAGCCAGCTTCGCAACCCCCAATCGAAAAACCAGAGGTTGAAGAATCCAGAGTTGTCGAGAAACCCGTTCAACCCGCCGAAGCCCAGGGCCGCGATGAAGATCTCCCCATGACGAGGACTCCCACTGTGACACGGCCAGCGCCGGAATCCCGCGATGGTCGCGAACGCACGCCAAGTCCCGGCACGACATCAACCCCCACAGTCCCCCCGGATGCGTCCATCGATGGCGGCAAACTCCCGGTTGATAAGGAGGTTCCTTCCACAGCTCGCAATCTTCGAGAAGAAACTCAACCTCGTGGCAGCCTCACGATACCCGCAAAGGAAGAAGTAGCTGCTCCCGATGCCTCTGTGGACCGCATAACCGCCGAACCTCCCACAACCGAGCCCGAGCGCTTGGCGGAAACCCAAGTCACCGAAGCAACCCGTGAGGTGCTGCGCGACGTGGACAAACGCAAGGCCCGGATCGAAGGTCGTGAGGAAGCTCAGTCAGTGATTAACGAGATCCTCGGAGCCGAGAGCCGGATTTCCCGCGCCGAAATTGCCCGCGAAGAAAGATTCCGACCCCGGATCCAGCGTGAGCGCCCAACCGGAGAGCGAGAGTTCGTAGTGTCACCCCAGCAGCGCCGCGAAGCTACAACCTATTTCCAACAACGTTTGCGTGGGCGCGAGATTGAGGGCCCGGAACCAGAATTTTTCCGCCGCTCCGAGCGTCGGGGAAATAGGAGGTTTCAGCAGGTCGAGGAACGGTTTGTCCGCCCGCAATACCTTAATGAAGGACGCCGCTACGTGCACTACGATTCGCGGGCATCCATCCCCGCGATCCTCATGGCCGCACAAGCGATGAACCAAGTCCGTTTCCAACCAGCGCCAGAGATCGGCCCCATTTTCTATGGACAGGAGAATGTTGAGATTGTCTCCATGCCTCCCGAAAGCTACCGCACCGAGACCTCGTGGGTGGTCTCCTACCCGGTGGATGAAAACTCGATGATCTCCAGTGAAGACATTCTATTCCTTCAGGGCTCCACCCAGTTCTCCGATCCTTATTCCTATGAAGTCGTCGGTGCTCTGGCGGACGCGCTCAAAGAGATGCCCGAGGAAGATCGTTTCGTCATTGAAGGCCACGCTTCCGCCGAAGGCACCTACGAAAGTAACATGGTGCTCTCTCAACAGCGGGCCGAATATATCGTTAGAGAAATCGTCCGCCGCGGCGTCTCCCCCTACCGTCTTCTTCCCGTCGGGTACGGCGAGAGCGAAGCGCGTCACCCCGCCGATGCCGCCGAACCCCTCCGTGGTCAAGACCGACGGGTCGTCGTGTTCCGAATGACCCCGGAACCCATCGCCCAGCGCTAACTCTTTAAGTTAAGCCCCCAAATGGGGCTTCATCCCATTGCCCAGGGCAAGCGCCAGCGCCGACCTGGGTATTTTGGTAAAGGCATACCTGCCCTGACAGGGCAGCATCCGAAAGTTCCTTTTGAAAAACGCCATTCGTGTCGAGCCGCGAGCGCAGCCTTCTGTGCTCAAACACCTTGCCTGTCTGACATCCTCATTATTCTTGAACAGTGGCCTACGACGCCGCTAAAAAAGCCCAATGAGACGCCATGGACGAAGTCTGCCCTTCACTGCGGCATTTGTAGGAGTTATACAGCGCGCCGCATATCTCCTACAATTGCCGCGTGCGGCTCAATAATACTGTGCGCTAAAAATATGAAAACATGCATTCTCGCCCTCATCGCTTTGGTCCCTTTTTCCGTTTATGCGGAGAAGCCCATTGATCAACCTATTCGGGAGCAACTACAAAAACTGAATGAGCGCATTGAAGCCATTGAGAAGAAATTGGATTACCAACCTACTACAACGAATGCTCGCAAAGATCCAGAGCGCAAAGTATTCGGAATGACTTTGATTCGTGGTCCCAAAGGCAATCGCGTTTCGTCTATAATTATTGACAGTCCCGCCGATAAGGCGGGAGTTCGACCAGGTGACTTGATTGTAAAAGTGGACGAAGAAAATGTGACAGCACTTTCTTCCAGCGAATTGCTACGCAAGCTCGAATCGAAAGATGTATTTTCATTCACCCTATTGCCCAAAAAGGGAGATGAAAAGAAAGTAGAAATGGAGAAGAAGAGGCAGGGAGACTTTAGCACAGAGACGGGTGGATACCGACAGGTCGGAGGACGCTCATCATTATTAGAACTAGAGATTGGTGACTTTGCACCAGATTTCTCAGCGACATCACAAGATGGGAAGCAAATCAGCCTGCATGAATTTAAGGATAAGGTAGTGCTGATCAATTTTACTGCTACATGGAGCCAGCTTTGTAAGAAAGAATATCCGGAACTGCTTCGGTTTTACAAGGAGAACAAAGATAAAGGATTTGAGATAGTGAGTGTATTTCTAGACAACAATACTTCTGACGTCGAACGCTACGCAAAGGATAATCAGATTCCTTGGCCGGTATTTGCCGGAAATAAGGGCTGGGATAATGAAATAGCCCGCCAATATGGCATTTCCGGTATTCCCACAAACCCATTGGTGGTTGATGGGAAAATTGTTGAAGACAATGTTAGAGAACCCTACATTGATTTAATGCTAAAGAAGTATCTAAACTAAAATGCGATGCACCGAACAACAACCCGCGTCACGCCTGATTCTTGGTCGTTACGATCCCGGCAAGGATCGCGCCACAGTTAGGTGTCGGTGACCGCCAGTCGTTAGGCCAAGGCATGTACGACGCGGACCCATCTCGAACGTGCGAAGCGAATTCTGTCAGGTAGCGGGCATTATGAATCCTCGGCGTATCTGGATGCTCTATTGAAGTATCCTCTCTGCTGGATTGAGTTTCACGGGGTAGATCAGGCGAGATTCGAAGAGGTAGTGTTGGAAAAGCGGGCGTATTATGAGTTTGCGAAGTTGCTTGAGGCAGGACAGATCAAGAATGTGACGATCGTTGAGGTTCATCACAGAGAAAGACAGGCATGTACAGACAACCCCGCTGGCTCGCAGCGAATCTGAGAAGACTGTCGTGTTCGGATATACATCACGCTGCATTTGTAGGTAACCTAGGCCCGCCCCCTCGGATGTTCCACCATGTGGAGAGTTCTACGACAATGGCCATGCCTTCAGGGTGAGTTCTGAAATGGCCTGAAGTTTTTCCCGCCCGACACCATTTCGCGCGAGGAGTGACATCCCTTGGATGACGGCCATCACCATTCCCGACAAGCTATCCGCGGGAGTCGTTTCAGGCAGAATACCGGCAACCATGTCGCATGTGATCCTTTGGCGAAGGGCACCCTCGATCCGTTGCTGGACTTTTGCCACCTCGGCTCTGACATCCGCGCTTTCTTCGGAGCCGCCTGCTGCGGCGCTGGCAAGCAGACATCCCGGCGGCGTTCTCACACCAGTGAAAACTTCCGCAGAACTCATTAACAAGAATCGGGCCGCTTCCTTGGCCGTAGGAGCATCGCGGATCGATGCGTCTATCAAGTCAGGATCGCCGACGTAAAGCCGCATGGCCTCGAGGAAAAGCCGCTTTTTGTCTCCAAATGCGGCGTAAATGCTGGGGGTCGTGACTCCCATGGCTGAGGTTAAATCACGAATCGACGTGGTCTCATATCCGTGGCGCCAGAACGTCAACATCGCGGCCCGCAAGGCGGCATTCCGATCAAACGAGAGCGGTCTGCCCATTTTGCGCGACGGAGTGATTTCTGAATGTTCCATAACGATCACTACTAAAATGATTGACACGATGGCTCAAGCAAAGATAACTTACGTATCGATCAATATGAAAATCCACAGCGCCACACTTTCCCATTTCCGCACCCTCGGCCGTTCCGGTCTTGTCGTCAGCCCGATTGCCTTAGGAACCATGACTTTTGGCACCGAGCGATGGGGTGCGGATGATGTCGCTTCGCGCGCCATTTTTAATGCCTATCGCGAGGTTGGAGGTAATTTCATCGATACGGCGGACATCTACTCCGGCGGTGCCAGTGAGGAAATGGTTGGCCGCTTCATCGCCGAGACCCGATCGCGCGACGAAATCGTCTTGGCTACCAAGTTCGCTTTCAACGGCTCTTCAAGCCCTTTGAACCCAGGCTCACAAGTCGCAGGCAATCCGAACGCAGGGGGAGCCGGATCCAAAAACATCTACCGCGCCATCCACGACTCATTGAAACGACTGGGAACTGATTTCATCGATCTGTACTGGATGCATATATGGGATGGAGTCACCCCGGTAGAAGAGATCGTGCAGACACTCGGCGACCTCGTCAGGGCGGGTAAGATTCGTTATTACGCGCTTTCGGATATGCCTGCATGGCTGGCGATGAAAGCCGCGACGATCTCTTCCGAGCGGCGCATCCCCGGCCCAATCGCGATGCAGCTGGAATACTCGCTGGTCGCCCGGGACATCGAACGCGAGCACCTTCCAGCAGCAAGTGAGGCGGGGATGGCAGTTATTCCTTGGAGCCCGCTGGCAGGAGGCTTCCTATCCGGCAAATACAGCCGCAATACCACGCATGAGACCGGCCGGCTGAGCGGTCCCAATCCTTTCGGTGACAGCAAATTTACGGATCGCAACTGGGGCATCCTTGACGAGGTCAACTCCATCGCCGCCGAGCATAACCGTCCGCCTTCGCAGATCGCACTGGCTTGGGTGATGGCTCGCCCAGGCGTCACCTCGACGATCATCGGTGCCAGCACTTTGGCGCAATTGCAGGACAATCTGGCCGCAGTGGAATTGACCCTGACCGCCGACCAAATGACACGCTTGAATGATGCGAGCGCGCTGGTGCCTGGTTTCACCGATAGCCTTGCGGCGCCATTCATTCGGAGAATGGTTTTCGGCGGCAACGACGTTCGAGGCTGGGGAGAATAACAGATTGAACCAACAGCAGGCATGGCTCACGTCATGTTCAAAGCGGCGGGCCACCCCGGGCAGATTCGACAACAACTCAGTTATCAGCAGGCACCCAGCGCTGGATGGCGCTGCGGAGTTCGATGAGGGAGACCGGTTTGGCCAGCACTTCATCCATCCCGCATTCCAGACAATGCTGGTTATGCTCGGGAGTGACATGGGCGGAGAGGGCGAGGATGGGGATGTGTTGGGAATAGCCTTTTTCGCGGAGGCGGATCTCTTTGGCGCAGTCGTAGCCATCGAGAACTGGCATTTCGCAGTCCATGAAAATAAGGTCAAAATCTGAGAGGGAAAGCGCGGCGAGGGCCTGCTGGCCATCGGCGGTGACAGAGACGAGGCAGCCCATTTTGCGAAGGAGGAGGGAGATCACCTTTCGGTTGGAGGGGTTGTCTTCAACAACCATCACGTTCGGAGGGTTTTTCCAGAGCGGCGCTTCCTGACCAGTTTTTGGCGGGCTTTCCGAGGATGCTGGCAGGCCATCGGCTTCCTTAAGTGGGATACAGAACCAGAATTTCGAACCTTCGCCGGGGGTGCTTTCCACTCCAAGAATTCCGCCCATAAGGTCCACCAATTCCCGGCAGATTGCCAAGCCCAAGCCGGTGCCACCGGGTCTTCGGGAGGCTCCTACCGGGCTTTGCTCGAAAGGCAAAAAGATGCGTTCGGTCTCCTGAAGAGACAGGCCGGAGCCGGTATCTCGAACTTGAATTTGCAGCCCCGCCCCAATGTCCTGTTCGCCGGGCCATCGCGACACGCGAACTTCCACCTCCCCACAGACGGTGAATTTGACGGCATTGGATACCAAGTTCAGCAAAATTTGACGGATGCGGGAAATGTCGCCCACCCAATACCCGCCGGCATCGGGGTCGATGACTCGGGTGAGCGTGGTTTCTTTGTTGTCCACGATGATAGAAAACGGCGCAAGAACCTCACCAAGGACAGTCTCCATGTGGAAGACTTCCTCATTGAGGGGCATCTTGCCTGCCTCAAGTTTGGAAAAATCCAGGATCGTGTTGATGACGTCCAAGAGGTGTTCGCCAGCCCGCTGGATCATCGTCACGAGGTCGCGTTGGGCATGATCCAACCGTGTTTCTGAAATCAATTGCGCCGGTGCCAGGATGGCGTTCATCGGGGTTCGGATTTCATGGCTCATCCGGGCTAAAAAATCGCTTTTTGCATAGGCTGCCGCCTCGGCCATTTCCAAGGCAATCCGACGCTGTTCGGCTTCCTGCTTTTTGGAGGTGGTGTCAATGATGGTTCCCGCTCCGCCAATGATATCGCCGCCGGGCCCGCGCAGGGGAGTTTGAGAGACCTGAACCCACCGAACATCACCGCTGGGGAGGACAATGCGCAGTTCCGATTCAAAAGATTCATTGTTCTCAAAAAACCGTCGCACCATTTCCCTTGTCGATTCCCGATCATCAGGGTGGATCCTCTGCTTGCAGTGATCCAATGTGGGTTCCACGGATCCATCAAAATCCAAGATTTCCGTGGCGACGTTATTCAGGGTCAAGCGCTCGCTTTCGAGGTCAATCTCCCAAATGCCAATTCTCCCCACCAACGTCGCGGCTTCCAAACGGCGCTGACTTGCAACCAAATCGCTTTGGGCATTTTTGATTTCGTCGATATCCCGGATCTGCGAGACAAAGTAGTGGATATTCGACGTGTGGTCACGAACCCCCGAAACGGTGAGAAGCCCCCACACCGCGTGCCCGGATTTGTGGAGATACCGTTTCTCGAGGGTGTAGGCCTGAATTTCGCCTCCCAATAACTTCCGGGCCTCGTGAAAATCCGCCTCAAGATCATCGGGGTGGGTGATGGCTTGGAAATCCAAGGCGAGGAGTTCGTCCCGTGTGTAGCCCACAAACTCACAAAAGGCCGGATTCACATCAAAAATCGCTCCCTCCATGGACACAAAAACCATGCCAGTCTCCGAGCTTTCAAAGGCATTATTTGTCCGGGGATCGTCCAACCACTTCTCAGAAGCGGCTTCTTCGCTGGGGTGGGGGTCTTGGGCAGATGGGCTGATGTCGGAAAAATTCGTCACTGATGAGCGATTACCACGAACAGGATAACACCGCTTTGGGCTTCCACAAGATTTCAGAATGATTCGAAAAGGGATTGATGCCAGCGCTTTGGAGAGGGACAATGTCCCTTGCGATATGATCACCCGGATTTTTGCGATTTCCAGAAACACTCTGATTGAACTTGTTCGTCAGAAGGTTTTTTACATCCTGCTGATTTTTGCTCTCTGTGCGATTGGGAGTTCGATCTTTATGGCGAAGCTTTCGTTTCAGGAAGAATTCCAGATGCTCAAAGATGTCTGCCTGGGGGCCATGTCAATTTTCACCTCGCTCCTTGCGATTCTTGCCACGGCCAACTTCCTGCCCAAGGACATGGAAGACCGCACGATCTACACCCTGCTCTCAAAACCGGTTCCCCGTTTTGCCTACCTTTTGGGAAAGTTGGGGGGGATTCTCATTCTTTTAGGGCTCTTCACGTTGTTGATGTCAGCGGTGTTTGTTTTGGTTCTCTGGCTGCGGGAGACGGCGGTGATTTCAGAAATTCAGGGCCAATTTCAAGGCGTGGAAACCTCCGACGAAGCCGTGGCCGCCATTCAGTCTGTGAGGGACTCCACGTTCAATCTGAACCTTGTTCCCGGAATTTTGATCATTTTTGTCAAATCGGCGCTTCTCGCCTCCATGACGCTTTTTGTCTCAACATTTGCCACGTCGGCGTTGTTTACGGTGATGGTCAGCGCGGCGATTTATTTTATCGGCCACCTCCAAGCCACGGCGAGGGAGCACTGGATGCAGGGCATGGCCACCGTGGAGTGGTGGCAGACGATCATGATCGGCATTGTCGCGCTCATGTTTCCCGACCTTCAGGCCTTTAACCTCACGGATGATGTGATTGCCGGGGCTGTGATTCCCCTCGCCCTTTTCCTCAAGACGTTTGCCCTCGGTGTCGTCTATGTGATCGTTTATTTCTTGTTGGCCTCGTTTGTTTTTTCCATTCGGGAGTTATGATTCTTCGCCGTCTGATTGCCCTTGTGATCCTTGCGGTGTTTGGAGCCGCGAAGATGCCCGTGGAGGCAGCCCTCGACGCGGCCCAAAAGTCAGCCCTTCTGCGCACCACGCCTCTTGATTTGGACTTGCGCGAGCAGGTGGGGCAAATGGGATTCCTTGCAGCTCTCAGCGGTTTTCGCTCGCCCTTGGCGGCGATTCTCTGGATCGAAGCACACACAGCCTGGGAGAGCACCGAGTGGGGACGCATGGCGTCTTTGTTTGATACGGTCACCGGTCTTCAACCACGCTCAACCCTGTATTGGGATATGGCCGCCTGGCACATGGCATGGAACGCAAGCGTGGCTGCCCTCAATGATGAATCGGTCCAAAGCGAGGCCCTGCGCCAAAGGAATCAGCGTCAGTACTTTGAACTGGGCCGGGGGATCTTGGAACGCGGAATTCGCAACAACCCTGAGAGTTCATTCCTGCATGAAAGGATGGCCATTCTTTTGCGGGACAAATTTGAGGACCACTGTGGGGCGGCTGATGCGTTCGCAAAAGCGGCCGAGCTCCCCAACGCGGCACCTTATGTGGAGAGATTTGCTGCCTATGAATTGGCGAAATGCCCCGGTCGCGAGCGCGAGGCCTATCAACAATTGAGGGCGCTTTATGAAAAAGGGGAAACTCAGCGACTCCCAACCCTCCTCACCCTTCTGCAAGAAATGGAAAAGAATCTGGATGTTCCACCTGCTGATCGCATAGAATCACCGCAGTAACCTCTCCCATGCGCTTTGCAATCTTCGGCGATATTCACGCCAACCTCCACGCCCTCCAAGCGGTTTTGGAGGATAGCCGATCCCAGAACTGCACCCACCACGTCTGCATGGGTGATGTGGTGGGCTACAATGCCTACCCCCACCACTGCGTCGAACTCATCCGCAATCTTGAGTGTCCCGTCGTCAAAGGCAACCATGATGAACAAGCTTCCATGCTTGGCGAACAGGAGGGCTTTAATGCACTCGCAGAAGAGGCCATCAACTGGACCCGTCATCAACTCTCCGACAAAGAAAAAGAGTGGCTCCGTTCCCTTCGTCTGCAGAGGCAGGTTCGTGATTTTACAATCGTCCATGCCACCTTGGACACTCCTTACAAGTGGGGCTACATTTTTAACCAACTCGATGCCGCAGCGAGCTTTAGTTATCAAATGACGGCCCTTTGCTTCATCGGCCACACGCACAGCCCCAAAGCCTATGTGCGGGATGGCAGCGTTCGGACAATCCCCTTTGAAACCATCCAACTCACCCCCGGTCGGAAATATCTGATCAATGTGGGCAGCGTCGGACAACCGCGGGATGGGGACTGGCGAGCGGCTTATGCGGTCTATGACACCAACACCGCCGAGGTGACGCTTCGCCGCATCGAATATGATGTTCACGGTGCCCAGCAAGCGGTGCTTGCCGCGGGTCTGCCAAAGAAGCTTGCCGAACGGCTCGTCGCCGGGAGGTGAGGATCTTTTCGGAGGTTCGGGAACGATGACGTCTCCTCCGCAGCGGGTGCTTCTGGTCAAGCCGGGCTCCATGGGCGATGTGATCCATGCCCTGCCTGTCGCGGCAGCCCTCAAACAGGCATGGCCCACGACCGAGTTTTCCTGGCTGATTGATCAACGCTGGGAACCCCTGCTGGATGGGAATCCACACATCGCAAGGGCAATCATTTTTCCACGGGAAGATTTTCGGGGACCGTCAGGGATGCTCAAAGCGCTTCCATGGATGGCGGCACTCGGTGAAGGAAAACCCGAACTCTGCATCGATCTTCAGGGCCTCCTCAGGAGTGCATTGATGGCAAAATTCTCGGGGGCCTCCCAGATCGTGGGGCTCTCTGACGCGCGAGAGGGAGCCGCCCTTTTGTATAACAAAGTGGCGAACATCCAGAACAACGAACACAGCGTTTTACGTTACCTCCGGGTGCTTGAGGTCCTTGATTTACCAGCCCCGAAAAACCCGGAATTTTGGTTACCCGAAGGAACGCTGCCCTCGGGCACCCCGCAAGAGCCATATCTTTTGATTCACCCTTACGCAAGGGGGCAGGGGAAATCATTAGCTCCCGAAGTTCTGGCTGCCCTCTGCGAAGCCATGGCGCCGCAGCGAATTGTCCTCGCCGGGGGACCAAATCCCACTGCTCCACAAGCCCCTCACATCACCAACCTGCTTGGAAAAACCAGTCTATTGGAGCTCACTGCCCTCATCCGACAGGCAACCGCCATGATCAGTGTGGACAGCGGTCCGGCTCACATCGCTGCCGCGGTCGGAACCCCTCTCCTCGCGATCCACACGTGGAGCGACCCAAGAAGCGTGGGACCTTTTAACGAATCCGCATGGCTCTGGCAGGGAGGAGAAATCCGCAGACAGAACTTTGAGGCTCCCCCCCCGCTTCCAAGGAAAGAACCCGACGTTGACGATGCAAGAAGCATCGCGGCTCATGTTTTGTCTATCAGCTGAGCATCAGCGCGTAGCGGAAATCGGAACGATTTTCGATCTTACCCCGCATGCGTGCGGCTCCACTGACGCAACCGCAGCGCGTTCAAACGGATGAAGCCGGTCGCGTCATCCTGATTGTAAGCCTGGGTGGGATCGGCCTCCATGGTGGCAATGTGCGGATTGTAAAGGCTGTTCGGGCTTTTGACGCCAGCGGCGATGATATTTCCTTTATAAAGCCGAAGGCGGGCCGTGCCGGTCACATTTTGTTGGGAATGATCCACAAACGCTTGAAGGCTCTCACGCTCGGGTGCAAACCAAAATCCATTGTAAACCAATTCGGCGTATTTGGGGATCAGGGAATCGCGCAAATGCATCACTTCGCGATCCATGGTCAGCGATTCTACTTGGCGATGAGCCAAGTGCAGGATCGCCCCTCCGGGGGTCTCATAAACCCCACGGCTCTTCATGCCAACAAAACGGTTCTCGACCATGTCCACCCGCCCGATTCCATGTTTTCCACCAAGGGTGTTGAGGGCATTCATGACCTCTAACGGGCTGAGGGCCTTTCCATTCACAGCCGTGCAATTTCCCTGCGAAAATTCCAACTCCACCAACTCCGACTCATCCGGCGCATCTTCAGGAGCCACGCTCAGTTTGTACATGTCGCGGCTCTCGGGCGCACTCGCATCGAACCAGGGGTCCTCAAGAATCCCGCTTTCAAAGCTGATATGCAATAGATTCCGATCCATGGAGTATGGCTTTTTGGCGCTGGCCATAATAGGAACGCCATGCGCCTCTGCATAGGCGATCATCTCGGAACGACCAGGAAATTTCTCGCGGAAGCGGGCATCCCGCCATGGGGCAATGACCTCCAGCCCCGGGGCCAAAGCGGCAGCCGTCAGCTCAAACCGCACCTGATCATTGCCCTTGCCCGTGGCCCCATGGGCAATGGCAACCGCTCCCTCCCGCTCGGCAATCTCCACCATCCGCTTCGCGATCAGAGGCCGCGCAATGCTCGTACCCAAAAAATATTGACCCTCATAAATCGCCCCGGCCCGCATCATTGGATAAATAAAATCCCGCGCAAATTCCTCCCGCAAATCATCCACAAAACACTTGCTGGCCCCGGTGGTCAGAGCTTTTTCTTCCAACCCATCCAACTCCTCGGCTTGCCCCACATCCGCACAGAAGGCGATGATTTCGGCGGAATACGTTTCCTTCAGCCAGTTCAAAATCACGGACGTATCAAGCCCGCCGGAGTATGCGACAACAATTTTCATGGCCCTCTTCAATACACAACTCCCCGACCCGATGCCAGCACCAACCCGCCGTGGGCGGAATGATGAATTTTGAATTGTGAATTATGAATGCAAACCATCGCCACGTGCTCAACGACGTGGGGCCCAAACTCGCTACCCGCTATCCGGAACTGTTTTTTGTCAGTCCTGATGCGCCAAGCTTGCGGCAAGGAAACCCCGGAAGAGCGGATGCGGCGCATTGGGTTTGGACTGAAACTCGGGGTGGAATTGACAGGCCAAAAACCACGGGTGCTTTTTGATTTCAATGATTTCCACCAATTGACCATCCGGGGATGTTCCAGAAATCACAAAACCCTTTTGTTCCATCGCTTCACGGTAGGCCATGTTAAATTCGTAGCGATGACGGTGCCGCTCATGGATTTCGGTGCTGCCATAGACCTGATGAGCGAGTGTATTTTTTCCAAGAAGAGTCGGCCACATTCCCAAGCGCATGGATGCCCCTTTGTGGGTGACATCCCGCTGATCTTCCAGGATGCAAATCACGGGATGGGGGGTCTCTGGATCAAACTCGGTGCTGTTGGCGTGTTCAAATCCGCAGACATTTCGTGCGAACTCGATGGTCGCGATCTGCATCCCAAGACAGAGGCCGAGAAAGGGTGTACGGGATTCCCGCGCAAAACGAGCAGCCTCAATCTTGCCCTCAATTCCACGGTCTCCAAATCCTCCCGGAACCAACACTCCGGCCACCCCTCTCAAATATTTGTCTGCCCCTTCTGCGCCCAGATCCTCCGCATCCACAAGAACAAGGTCACAGGCACAGTCATGCGAAGCGCCTGCATGCGTGAGCGATTCATAGATGCTTTTATAAGCATCCTGCAACTCGATGTATTTCCCCACGACCGCCACACGAACCCGCTTCTTGGGATTCACGACCCGGTTCACAAATTTTGACCAATCCGCCAAGTTTGGTTCAGGCGTGTGCAAGTCCAAGGACCGGCAAACAATCTCATCCAACCCCTCGGCATGCAGGTTGATCGGGGCCTCATAGATCGTGTTCTCCACGTCGCCACCTTCAATCACCGCCTCCACCGGCACATTGCAATACAACGAAAGTTTCTCACGTACCTCCCTGTCCAACGGCATCTCCGTTCGGCAGATCAACACATGAGGTTGAAGTCCAATCTCACGCAATTTCGCCACACTTTGCTGCGTCGGCTTGGTTTTTAACTCCCCAGCTGCCTTGAGATAAGGAACCAGGGTCACATGCATGATAATCGAATTCGTGGGACCCACTTCCAATTGAAACTGACGGATCGCTTCCAAAAATGGCAACCCCTCAATATCGCCCGTCGTTCCCCCAATCTCGCAAATCAGCACATCGGCCCCTGACGCTTCACCCAATTCGCGGATGCGGCGTTTGATTTCATTCGTCACATGAGGAATCACCTGCACCGTCCGCCCAAGATAATCCCCGCGCCGCTCGTTCCCGAGGACCGTCTCATAGACCTGACCGCTCGTGATATTGTTCTCCCGCGTGAGCACACAATTTGTGAACCGTTCATAGTGCCCCAGATCGAGATCCGTTTCCGCACCATCCGCCAACACATACACCTCCCCATGCTGGAACGGACTCATCGTGCCTGGGTCGACATTCAAGTAGGGGTCCAGCTTTTGGAGTGTCACCTTCAGCCCGCGCCTCTCCAGCAATGTCCCCAATGAGGCCGCCGCCAGGCCCTTGCCAAGCGAACTCACCACGCCTCCTGTCACGAAAATGTATTTCATGGAGCAGCATCCTATCGACCTCGCCAGGAAAATCCAGCATCCCTCACAAAAGTTTTTGAGTCTTCCCATTTGACCTTTCCTGCCAAATCGCTACAATCTCCCCTCCAATCAAGCAGCCGTAGCTCAACTGGATAGAGCATCTGACTACGGATCAGAAGGTTTGGGGTTCGAATCCCTACGGCTGCACTTGCACTCTTTGGTGCAAGGCTGTCCGTCGGAGATGAGAACGCCGTTCGATTGCCCGTCTCGCTTGCGAGGCAACTTTTCAAGCGCAGCCAAAATGCAAAGCTGTCGGTCCTCCGACAGATAATCCCTACGGCTGCACTTGCACTCTTTGGTGCAAGGCTGTCCGTCGGAGATGAGAATGAAATGATTGAGGCAGTTGTGACAGGGGCCTTGCTGGTCATTCTCGCCGTCTTCATCTCTGAATGTATTAGAAAAACCGAAACATTCCGCAACTTGAGCTCGTAACTATTTCTATGAATCTTCAGCATGCCTTTCTCGGATCCCTTGTCGCGGATGCGCTCGCGATGCCCGGGCACTGGTATTATGACCGGGAAGCGCTCCGACGGGACTATGGGATTCTTGACCACTATCAGGCTCCACGAAACCCCCACCCCGGCAGCATCCTTTGGCGATCGGAATACCAATCCCTCAATGAAAGGGGGAACATCCTTCGGGAACAAGCCGCCTTCTGGGGGCAGCACGGTATCCACTATCACCAGTTTCTTAAAGCCGGTGAGAACACCGTAAACTTCCGGCTTGCCACTGAGCTGTATATTCACATCCGATCGTACGGTGATTATGATCCAGAGCGCTGGGCACATCGCTATATCGAATGCATGTTAACGCCGGGCTGGCATTGCGATACCTACCTTGAAGAGTATCATCGCGGCTTTTTCACCCGCTACGCGCAGGGCAAGCCTGCCAGCAAGTGCGCAATTTCCGATGTGCATATCGGTGGACTCGCCCAAATCCCTGCCCTGCTAGCTGCCTTGCCGGAGGGTGCTGATTCGCGGTCGGCCACCCGTGCCCATCTCGCCCTCACCCATAGCAATAGCAATGTCCGCCGGGCCGCGGATTGCCTCGCCCGGCTGCTGAAATCCATCACATCCGGCACCCCGCTGCGCGAGGCTATCTCCCGCGAAGCCGGGGATTGGTTCTCCAGCCGCAAAGCCGAGCGATGGGCATTGCGACCGGATGAGGAGATCATCGGCAGAGTCCTGAGCCCTGCTTGTTACATTGATCAGGCCTTTCCTGCCGCCCTCTATCTGGCTTGGAAATATCATGACAAATTCGACGCCGGCGTCATCTCAAACGCCATGGTCGGCGGTGACAACTGCCATCGAGGAGCTGTTGTGGGCTCTCTCCTCGCTGCGGCAAATGGCATCAAAGCTCGCTGGACCGATGGTTTGTTGGCATCTTCCACGATCATGAATCATAATTGGCTAAGTTAGCTTCTTTGTTAAAAATGGGTAAGCGGCTAAGATTTATTGGAAGTTGGCACACCACAAGAGAGGTGTGTCAAAACGTCTCAAATATGAGCTAAGTCATTGAAAAACGAGGGTCAGAAAAAACGGCCGCGCAGAAATGACAACCACTAATCCACAAATCGACACGAATGGCTGAGGCAACGGAGATTTGAAACCTCAAATCCTCAAATGAGCCCCACTGTCTTGGGCTTCCTCATAGCCTTGGAAAGACCATTGATCCATCCCGCCATCTATCCGTGATAATCCGCGCAATCCGTGGTCAAAAATCTCAGAAAGGCCTCAACCACGAATCCCACGAATACGAATAACGGAGACCAGAGGTTGCCCGCCAAACACGCAAAACAGACGAAAGCCGACAGAGAGACAATGCTTCGAGCCGCCTGCAGCGGGACCGTCTGAGGAAGACTTGACCACTAATTGACACTGATCGGAAAGACCCAATGGGGTCTTTCGCCAGCTTGACGCCCGCCGGCCCCGGCGTTGCGCCCTTCGGGCTGACTGCGTCAGTCTACCGAGCGGCTGCCCCGCCGCCTGGTTGCCGGAAGGAGCAGATGCGGGGATCACGCGTGATCCGCAGGAGTGATTCGCAACGATCTCCCAACACCAGCGCGACAGCGCATTCTACCAACAGGGGAACACATTGTGCCGCCGGGAGGCAACCGAGCTTGAAGAGTCGTTAAGATTCACTCCCTCGAACCGGCAAGCCGGTTCCCGCATCTTCTCCCCCACCGCCATTGCGGTGGGTTTATTTCTTACATAAGTGGTGAAAAAAAACCAATCACCCTCGCTCGGGACGAGCGACAAGACCATTATTTCATCCATCCGTGATCATCCGCGCAATTTGACGGCAGTATTGGAACAAATAGTGGCCGTCTATCTCCGGCTTCGCCTGCGGTTGTGGTCAAAAAATGCCGAAAAAACCCTGTACCACGAATTGCTCGAATTGACACGAATGTCAGAGGCACCGGAGATTCGAAACTCCAAACCTCAAATCAGGCTGCTGCCAGTTCCGCCACGAGCGGCTTGTCTTTATTGAAGCGGCTTACCCCGATGACGCTGAACCCGATGACATGCCCGCCCGCATCCACACGTTCCATGACGGCGTCATTCCCGGTTTCTTTCATCACGCCAATCCCGTCCGAGAATCTGACTTCCAGGAAATCAGCTTCGGCATCGAACCACACTTTTACTTTGTCGACCATAGGGTTTCTCCTGCTTTGGGTTTGTCGGTCAGGTATGCTGTGACGACAAACGCATCACTCTCTGAATATTTAACCACAACACAGAGCCACTTGCCACCCACAATTGTCTCGGCGTAAAATTCATAAAACAAAAGAACCGTGTCGTCGGTGCGGGAACACCTTACCAACTGTGGCCGCCGCAGAACCTTTTCCAGCTCTGACGCCAGTTCCAGCATTTCCGGATGCTCCAAGATGTGCGCGAGCCGCTCATCAGTCACCGCACGTCGTTTGGGCTGCAGCATGAGTCGTGTCCGCAGATTGTCGAATTTGCGCCGCAGATGGAACGAACGCCGTCCGCTGTTGCGATAAAAGTGAATAATTTCACTTCAGAAAAAAAGCGCACCTCATGAAGCTTTCACAGGATTCCATTATTGAGCCCCGAAAGATCTCCCACTATTTGTTGCGGCCACTGGAGGATAGCGATAAATCCGCATTCCTTGCCATGGCTGGTTACAGCAGAGAAAACAGTGAAAGACTCCTGGATGATATTCGCTCGCAGTTGCTCCCTCTGGATGCCCTTCGAATTGGACCCTTCGACTATGGTGTAAAATATGCGATTCGGGGCGTTTTGTCCTGTCCCAATGGTCGCAGCTTGCGGGTGTTTTCGATCTGGGCTAACTTAAAATCAACTGGCGAAACCCGCTTCATCACGTTATATCCAGACCCATCGTGAAATTCCCGCTCTATATCCGCGTCGCTCTCAGCGAAGATTTCCCGCAGGAGAATCTTCGACGGGGAGACATTGCCACCGTGGTGGAATACTACGAAGGACTCCCGGGTCAGGAGCCGGGCTACGAGTTGGAGGTATTCAATGCCTTGGGTGATACGTTTGCGCTGATCACCGCCCGCGAATCGCAAGTTGAATCCCTTCGCAAAGACGAGCTCCTCAGCGTCCGAACCCATCAACTCGCCGCCGCCTGAGCGGCAGGCGATTCACGCAATCAGACCGGCTTTGCGGAGCTTTCTCAAGGCACGGGAAAGGTGTTTTTGCGTGAGTTCATTCTGCCAGATGCGGGTGATCCTCCAATTGTCCTTGCGCCATGGCGCAGAGGGGTAAACCACACCCCAAGCATGCCCAAGCCTTGCCCAAAAATAAACAATACTTCGAGCCGCCATCCGCCTCCGGCAGGCCTTCCGGCGTGACAAGGCGGCGGGAGCAGATCAGGAAGAGTTCACCACTTATGGACACTGATCAGGATCGGCCAATGGCCCGATCCGCCGGGCTGTCAGAACAGGAGCCCAGGGGGATGGCAGCTTTGCTGCCCATGGATTGAGCATGCCGGATGTCTCCACAAGCTCGCTTGCGAGAACATCAGCCATGCTGAACCCCGGGATGTTCCATCCCGCCCCCTGAGCTGCTTCATTCCAACCTGCAGTCGCTTTGCGAATATCCGCCGGGGCCATTGGCCCGGCAATTATTGCTTTCATCAGTGGTAAAAAAATCCCAATCACCCTCGCTAGGAACGAGCGACAAGACCATTATCCCATCCCTTCCGGTTCAGGTTCCTTTTCGTGGCTTTTGCGCCTTTCGTGGGCATTCTCTGCTCTGCTATTCCACAAATGGCCCAAACCGGTTCCCATCTTTATCGCAGATCGTGCCGTCGGGGAGCACTGTGACCGGAACAACGTATTCTTCGACTGTGATGGCATCATCAAAATCCCGCTCGCCATCAAGGAATTGCTGCAGCCGGATCATCATGAAGTCTGCAATTTCTTTCTGCGCCTCCAATTCCGTTTCAAACACCACGAATTTGTCATCTCCATCGCTCACAACCGGCACCGAGCCCTGAAAAAATGTGTTGAGGAAAATGCTGAAACCATTCCGCGTTCGGCTCTCTTGGGAAGCGTTCATTCCTGTGACCCCATCTGACTTCTGATTTTCCTGATGATGCCCCGGTATTCCTCCGCGATGGCTTCCGCCTCGTCCGGGTCACTGCAATCCTCAATGATGAAAAGCTTGCCTTCGGGCATGCTGCCTGAACGCAAAAAATCCGCCGTTCTCTCCCATGATTCTGCGCGAATGCTCAACCCATCAAGGAGTTGGCCGACTTCGTTTTCGTTCAGTGTGAATGTGTAATCTTTGCCCATAGTGGGCATCATTACCTGGCCAGGATTGCATCCTTTTGCAACCACGATATTCTGAGGGGCATGCCTGCCGCAAGACGCTGGACCAAGAACGAACTTTTCATTGCCCTGAACCTCTACCACAAGTTGCGGTTCGGTCAGATGCACGGACGTCAGCCTGCCATCATTGATCTGGCCAAGAAGCTTGGGAGATCTTCAAGCAGTCTGGCCATGAAGCTCTGTAATTTTGCTTCGCTCGACCCGGCCTTAAAACTTCGGGGAATCAAGGGACTCGCGGGAGCCAGCAAATTGGATCGCACTGTTTGGCAGGAATTCCACGAGACCCCGAACGAATCCATCCCTGCAAGCGAGGAGGAACTCAGGAAACTCTTTGCGGTTCCGTCCTATGGCTCGATTGAAGTGAACCCGCAGGAGGGAATCAAAATCAAAAAGAAATCTGCCCCAGAAATCACCGAAACGCTGGCAACCGTGAAGCAACGCCGTGGCCAAGACTATTTCCGCGAAGCCGTGTTAAACAACTTCGGTGGGCGATGCGGCATCACCGGTCTCGACCTCCGCGAACTCCTCATTGCTTCTCACATCCTGCCATGGCGCACGCACCCCCAAGAACGCCTCAATGTTCGCAATGGCCTAGCCCTTTCCCGGCTTCATGACGCCGCCTTCGATACTGGCCTCATCGCCTTCGACGAGAGCCTCCGGCTCATTCTTTCACCACGGCTGAAAAAGAAGATCTCCTCCTCAGCCATCAAAACGAATTTCGCTGATTTTGTCGGGCTCGCACTCAACCTCCCCGATGACGCCCAACTGCCAGAACCTCAATTCCTATCTGTTCATCGGAAGGCATTTGGGTTGTAGTATCGAATTGGAATTACAAGCGGGTCAGAACACAGGTTAGCCACTTGTACAAAAAACATTCGCCCTGTGCCAGGCAAGATGGGCCTTCGCTGGACGGAGGGTGACGCCATCTAGAAAAGTGAGGGGCTTGCCAATGATATTTTATGTGAACCCTTTGCCTGTTCTCTTCTGCTCAATCAAATACTGACGATGGCGAAAACTGCTGATAGATAAAATCCATGCCTGACGCCCCTTACCACCATCTGAAAATCACCCGCTACTTTGCGGAGATCCTTCATGCGCCGGTTGTAAACCCAGCATGGTCATGGGGTGCAGAAAGTCAGACAAGCAGAGCTCTTTTCTTTCGAATCTGGGTCGATCATATCGATGGTGGTAGTGTCCAAGTAGCATGGCCATGGGTTGCAAAAACGAACGGCGGTCTGGAGCGGAGGAGACATTTGGACTTAATGAAGTCAGGACGTCCCACCTTTGGTGTGATCTGCACCGCCGTTAAAACCAACACAGGCGGTAAGAAAAGGACGATTAAGAAATTTGAGAAACAGGAATTCCTGCGACTGGGCTTGCCGATGCATGAGGATGAAAATGGTGTGCTTTGGGCCACCATTGAGGATCAGGTGACACTAGCCCAGTTGATGCAGATTTCTGGAATGCCCGCTGCCGTCAAAGATGATGTTCAGAAAATTAGCGACGATGAAACCTTAGACGAGACGACGAAGCAAAGGCTTGTCGATGCCCGTCTCGGTCAAGGAAAGTTCCGTGCCAGGCTATTCGCGAAATGGGACAGTCGATGTGCGGTTACTGGATCGACGATCGGCGAGGCCCTCCGGGCAAGCCATATTGTGCCTTGGTCACTGTCTGACAACAAGGAGAGACTGGACGACGAAAACGGAATCCTCCTAAATGCTGGCATCGATGCCCTCTTCGACCGCTGCTTAGTCACCTTTAACAATGATGGCGAGATGCTCATATCGAAATCCATTCCAAAAAGCGAAAGATCTCTGCTCGGCTTGGATCATAGAAAACTCAGAAAGCTACCATCTACCGCTTCGAAGATTTACCTTGCTCGGCACCGAGCACTTTTTAAACAGGAGGAAGTCAACCGTCCTCACGTTTAATGCTGGAAAGATTCAATGCAAGGGCCGCCCAAAACATTGCACCTCTGAATTATTGAAGGCTTCAATATGTGGGACTGACACCTCTGCCAATTCATACTTAAAATGCCCCTCTGTTCCCTTCGTTGCATCCTTTATAAATCTATTGTCATTCCTGCTTTTTACTTTCGCGCAAATTACACCGTGGATGGGTTTTCGGAGGGCATTGAGCATTGCGTCCAAGATCCCGTGCGTTAATGCGAAGGACTACTTACCAATTCGGTGCCTCCTCGGATTTCGGCGTCAATCCCTGGAGTCGAGTGGCCAGTAATTCCAGGTGAACCGGGTCTTAAGCGAGCAGAACGCGTCAACTCACGGACTCGAGGCTCAAAAAAAACTCTAAACAGCAAGTCGATTCGATCATCAAAGGTGAGCTCTCGATACCAAGCGTTTGTCACAAACTCGATTTGCCTTACTCGTGACTTGATGCGCAGAGCACCTTCAAACGCCTCGTTTAAAACCTCCAGCTCGATATCCGGATCTCGCCGTTGCAATTTCAACTTAAAGACCTCCTCCATCGCGCCTTCAAACCGTGAGAAGTGTATGCCAGCAGAGTGAGCGTCAACCCCTGCCAGTTGAGCTGCTGCTTTTCGGCTGGATCCCATGCAATACATCTTTGCAATTGCCCATTGTTTGACGATTCGGCCATAGCTCCATTTTCTACGACAATACGGGCATTGCCTCTGTCCCCTGTTGCTCGCATGCGTTGGAAAGCCATCAATCCAGCAAGAGCTGCGGCATAAGTAGCGTTCAAATTCATCAATCAGCACAACCAGTATCTGCCCTAGAAATCTGCATTTATCAAGCATTCCAACATTTGTAGAGGACATCTCAATGCTTGATGAAATAAAAATCGCAGCAAACCACCGTCACTCCTTTGCTTCAGTCACAGGAATTGCACAGTATGGAACACGCTGGCAGTGCATTTTTCTTCTGGCTTCCGTTCTCAACGAAATCAGGGGCGGCTTGAGAAAATCAGAAGCACTAAGTGAAATTTATGATCGAAAGTTCTTTAACGTCCAAGCAGAGGACTTAGTGCCATATTGGTCCGCTGAAGCGACCACTCGTGAGCCACGATGGAAAACACTGATCGCATGGTCCCGAAAGGACATGGTAGAAAGAGGTATGATGTATCGTCTGCCGCGGGATAATTGGGATTTAACGGGCCGAGGGCGTGACTTTTACCAAATGGCCTTACTGCATTGTCGAGCTGGCAAAGTTGACGTCGCACGCTGCTATCTGTGGACACCGAAATTCAAGTCATTCACGGCTGGAGAACACTACAAAGGACCGCATCTGGACCACAAGCGGCCCCTTGATGTTTATAAAGATACCTGCTGGTTATCTATCCTCGATACCATTTAGAGAATTTGAATAAACTCATGCATCAAGCGCTGTCATCAATTGCTCCATTCCAAAATTGAGAAGGAATTCGGAGTAGTAGGATGCGAACACGTCTTTGAGATAATCTCCAATGTCTGCATCTTTGTCGTCTTGTTTGACGGTGTAATTCTTCTTCTTGGAGATCGTGTAGAGGAAGAGGGTGTGGAAATAGACGGAGGTGATGTAGCGTTTGTCGGCGGCGGCGAGTTGCTCCTCGGTCGGGGTTTTGAGCTTGGCCTTGTAGTTTTTTAGGACGGCACTGTCCATGTTGATGAAGATCTTTTCAATCTGATCTCCCTCGACGAATGGGTGCATGATGGTCTGGTAATCGAACGTGCCAGCGCCACTGGATTCGACCTCATCCCATGAGAGATGCTCAGCGTCCTTCTTTTCCTGAAAGACAAGCACAGGCGGGGGCAAACCGATGGTGTCTTGTTTGGATTCCTCTTCTTTTTGGGGCTTCGGTTTTTCCTTCTCCTGATGAAGGACTTTTACCCAGAACCTTTGTTCCAGCTCAACGCCGGGGCCGCCCAGCACGGCCTGAATTTCGATCATGTCATCCACGCCGACGTTTTCGGTGGGATTGAAGCTCACCCGGATTGTTCCCAGGCTAGGACTGGATTTCGTGACGTTCAGAAGCTCTGACAATCCTTTCGGTGTCCCTTGCTCCGTGCCGCCTTCTGTCTGGTTCGGCTTGAAGCTCAAAAGGGAGAGCCGCAAGTCGCCCGGATCGTCGCTGCGGTCGAAATATTCGTCCTCGGCGTCTGTTGAGAATTTAATCGTGCGTTTGCTTCCGAGTGGGATTTTGGCCGCAGGATGGGATTCTGATCCGTCGCCCTTCAGTTTAAAGAACGAGGGGAACCGTTTGCCCTTAAAGTGAGGCTGTTCGCGGTCATCCTTGTCATGATTGTCATCGGACTCGTTCTGGTCTTTGGAATCGTCCCCGTCAGATTTTGAGTTTTTCCCTTTTCCTGAAGTGCCGGGCTGCGGCTTGTTCTCCTCCAGCTTGAACGTCTCCTTGAGCAATTTGAGAAGATCGCTGTTGAGCGGAAGCGATTTGCTCAGAGATTTGAGGAGGTCGCTTGTTTCACCGGTTTCGAGGGTCAGAGAGTCTTTCCGACGTTTGTAGATTTCCTTGAGCTTACTCTTTGAGAGCACGTCTCCCACCAGTTTTCGCAGCAGGCGGCTTTCCTCGGCGTCCTTGAGCCGGTCGCGGGATGCCATGAAAAGCTCGCTTCGGAACGATTGCTTCATCTGTGTGCAATCCACATGGATCAGCAGGTGATTTTTCAGGAGCGGCATTTTCAGAGTCCGGGTGATGAACTCGTTCGTGTAATGCCCATGCACCTGACCATTCTGTGAAAAAAGAACGGTCATGTTGTTCTTGAAAAATTCGCGATCAATGGAGTCTTTCGTCTCTTTGGCTGTTTTGTCATCAATCCGGCTCTTGAAGACGTAGCAGGTGATCTTCGCTTTCCCGATTTCCGCGCTTTCGTGTTCCTCGGAAAAGTGCGTTTCGACGTATTTAGAATCGTCCTGCTCCAAGCGTCGCTTCAACCCGAAGAGCTCTCGCGCCAGATTCTTGTCGTCGGGATAGCGCTCGGGGCGGTCAATTGTGTAAATCGGAAGGGCGGGTTCGAAAAGGAACTCGTTGATGCTTTGGTTCAAGTCACGGGAAATGACGGATCGAGAACCAGATGGGAGATCGTAGCTATAGAGTTTGATGATGGTCCCGGTGGTGAATTGGCGACCTTTTAACCTGAGGTCCAGGGAGTCGATTGGAAAATTCGGAATCTGACCATCAATTTTGAGGTATTCATACCAAGTGTTCTTCTTGGTTTTTGCCTCCTCCTCGGTCAGGGGGTGTTTTCGTATGAGGGTGAAGCCGAAATTGCCTGTTCCATCGAATCGACGCGAGCCAATGAGCTGGTAGCGGTGCTTGCCGCAAAAGACAATCGCACCCGTGCCGCCCATATTGTATTTGCCTTGGACGAAGTGGATTTCGTTCTTATTGCCGCGCAACAGGGAAAGGAATGTTTGCTCAAAATTCTCCGGGTGCTGACCCTCCCCATTGTCGTAGATGGTCAGAGAAGGAGCCAATTTGGGGCCATCGGCAAGGATTTGAATGTCTTCCGCTTGTTTTTGACGGAATTCTCCGAGATGCCATGAATGATGCTCGATCTGAAAAAAACTCTTTATTGCATCGTCCATTGACTGCGGAGCTTGAATGGATTTGGCATCGATGCCTTGTTCCAGACACTTTCTCATCAAAATGGCATCAATCGAATTGGTAACCTTCTCAATCAATGCAGCGATCGGAGAAGATTGCTGATTCTCAATGACTCCATAGTTGTTTTCATTTCCGCCAAGTGGAGACCAAGAGAAATTCGGGTGATTCTTTAACTCCAGAACTATGTTCGCGACCTCTTGCTCCGAAGAACAGCAGAAGGCGCTATCAAAAAGATCACGCGACTCGGGGAATTCTGAAATCATTGATTTAAATAAAAAGCGGATTGTGAGACTGATATTTTCAAGCTTTGTCAAAGATTAGGATCACCATTTTTTCGCGTCGAATGCTCGCAGTCAGTCGAATGAATGATCCGTTGGCGAGCCGCCACTTTGATGGCCTCAGAAAAGTTATTGCAATTCCGAAGCATAGGCCCGTGGTGGATTAGAGAGCAACGCCGAAGACTCACTCAGCGGGAAGGGTTGCTGCATCAAGCGCTTCAACCAGATTTGCGCCATCTATGGGTCGTTTAGCACCATCGTGCGACAGCGCATCAAATAAGATTTGAAAAAGATTCTCTGGACCAGTCCAATCCTCGCGGCAGAGACAACCGGACGGATGACGCCCAGTGACGACAAACCAAAAGATGCTGCATAGCTGGTAGACGTCAGACTGCTTGGTTATTGTATCTCCATTGCCAAGAATTCGATTAATGCCTTCAGGGGACATCCAGAGACGAGGGCCGACCGGTTCATCCTCATCAGTAAGTTCACCGCCGCTTTCATTGAACTTACAAAGCCCAAAATCGCTTAGTATCCACGTTTCTCCCTTCACAAGAATATTTTCCGGCTTGATATCGCGGTGAATCGCCTTCTCATGTAAAACACTCAGGGCGTTGGCCAAACCTTTGAATTGGCCTATGTATTCTTCATACTTAGGCTTGCTGGACCCTCGTTCCATAACATTGAATAGATTCGAGTCCGCAAGCGGCATGATCACGTAGGGAATTTGACAAGGTCTCTTGCTTCGGTCAGGCGCGTGAAGCGAGGCAACGGTTTCACCACTATCAATATAGCTAATCAACTGATCGTGTTTAGTCTGTTTAAGCAACTCAACCTCGCGGTCAAAGCGCTTGCGCCTTTTGGCGTCATTGGATAACTGGAATTTTATCGCTAATGCATCGCCAGAAACAAGATCGAGGCATTGATGCACTACGCCGTTTCCACCGCAGGCTATACGCTCTGAGATTTCGTAGGAATTTCCCGACGCCGCTTGAATCTGTTCATTTATCCTGAAGACTTGCCGCGGACGGTGATCCAGAAATAATTCGATAGCCATTATCCTAATGTCAATTAAGTGTCTGCGACAACTTCGCCGCATGTCTCAGTGTCCAAAACAAAAAATTCGGCTTTTGCTGCCTCTCGACAAGTCACATGAACAAACTCCGCATTATGGAGCTGGAAAACCTCCGCGTTCCTTCGCCAGGTGAGAAGCGCTTCTTCGTCAGACGCATAATTCTTCAACTCGTTGGAACAAACCGGGCATTCAAGCTCTGCTGGCGGGCACATGTCTTGGATGTAACCATCGAGCAGGATTGATCGAAACTGTTCAACTCCAGAAGGAGGGGGTGGCGAGGCGAAATAGGTGCCATGGAGAAAATGTTTCAAAAAGTTTCGTCGCCACGTGCGACTAGACAATGAGTTGCCCTGGGACACGCATTGAATTGCATAGCGCGACAAAAGGTGAATGTCCGCTTCGGGCGCTGTAAATTGATCGATAAAAGCCAGATCCTCTTCCAACAATGAGATTGGTCTATTTTCAATGGTCCCACCTTGAGTGAGGCAATCGTCAATTGCTGCAAATAAGCTGTAAAAGTCTGCCTTCTGGCGAAATCTCGTCTTTGGGAACTCAAGCTTCGGCCCCACAAACAATTGCTCGATGTCGCGAAGGACGTTCATGAAACGCTTCTTGACTGCTTCTTCTTCCTCTCGCGGCCACTCCGCGAAGTCCATGTAAAAATCGTCAAGCGTCTCTCGCTTGTCTTGCGGCCCTCTCAGCAGGAGAGCCAACAGTTCTGAGACAAACTCAACGTCCCCCATTCGTTTACTGTTCGTTACTGTAAATACACGTCCTGATTCAAAGAATGGGATTTGAGCAAGCTCCTCAGACAGGCGAAGGAATGCCCCTGGAAAATCTGCGCGTCTCAACTCCTGTTTGTTTAGCGCAACAGTATACTTGTTTACGCGACTATAGATGTCGCGAACAATGTCATCGGGAGCATTACGTATTTCGTTTATGTCAATTTTGTAGGAAAGAATGTCTTCACGCACATTCGCAGGAAGCTCAGAAAAATATAGTCCAAAGTATTCTCCTGAGTAAGGCTTAGTGAGTTTTAATTCGTCATTCAAGAAAGCAAGTATGGCTTTTATTCGCTGCTGCCCATCGATAACTACCCGATAGGTGTCATTATTCCGGATCACCGCCTGCAAGAAGATCTTCGGCATTGGAATATTTCGAAGCACTGTGTCCATTAGCAACACACGGGCAGCGGGCGACCACACCGCCTTGCGTTGAAAATCAGGTCTTATTTCTACCCTCTGTTGATTATTCCAATCTCGGATATCAGATATCGGGTGTGAGCTTGAAATCCACTTCCAGTTCATAGTATAGAAATCACAGTTGGCAGATTAAGCACGCTTTCGGCCCTGAGTCCTCTTCTTCCAGACCTGCCAAAACGTCTACAAGCTTTTTGTTTGGACGAGATTTACGATAGCGCTCTTTCATCTCATCGGCTTTCGCTTTAATCTTTGCGATATTCTCTGGCTTCCGAAGTTCACTCAGCGGCATGCCTTGGTTCCATGTAAAAGTTTTCCCGGGATCGGTGCTGAGTTTCTCGTAGGCTTGAGCTTTGTCGAACTGATCTGGGTGGGTTTCGAGTAAACGAACCCACTCGATAGGTTTTTGGAAGAAGCAGAAATAGCAACCTGAGTGGGTGCGTCCCCAATTCAGATAGGGTGGGAGTCCGATTCCACTTTCAGTCAGGATTTTCATTACTCCAGCGTAGTCGATGCCGTGATCTTTGAACGGAAAGACAGCCTTGATGTTTTCCTTTGTGCTGATGTAACCGACTCGATCCTCGTCGGCTCGAATTCCGACGTAGCTGATGACCTCCCCTTCCCCGACGTATTCCTCAAACGGTTTGAGTTTCAGCATCTTGGTGCACCAGCGCATGTTTGGGGCTGGGAGATATCCTCCATAGACCTCAAGCCAATGGTCAAAATTCGCGCGCGGGTTGAGTCGGATGATCTTTTTTCCGAGGTAGGCTTCGACTTGGTTCAGGTAGTCAATGGTCTCGTCCAGTTCGCTCCCTGTATCACAGAACACGTATTCCATCTCGGGAATTTTATCCCGCATGAAGAGTGCTAGCGCGGTACTGTCCTTGCCGCCGGAGAGACCCAAGATGTGGCGTGGCTCATTCATCAATTGGAGGTGTCCTTTAATTGAGACCAAATTGCCCGGGAGGCAGCGGCCAAGCCAAGGCGCTTGTTTTTTCCTATCAGTTTAGTGAGATCTTCCTCCAACTGGCGGAGCTGGGCTTCCTCATCAACGTTGAAGTGGATGACCTCCTGTTTTTCTTGCCCGTCAGCTTGAGTCACGGCAATACGGAGACCCAGACCCGGTTTACCGACTTTGTTTGAGCGGAACATCACACTTTCGGCCCGCAAAAAGCGACCAACTTGGGCTACAAGTTCGCGATCGAAGGTATCTTCTTCCTCATCGCGCCATCGCTGGGGAGGGCGGAGGGCTAGAAGGCTGCCGACGGATTCGAGCCACTGGCTCTCATCCATACTCTCGTCAAGAAGCCGGAAACAGAAGGCTTTCAACTTGGGTTCCGTGGCGTGAAGGAGAAGGCTTTCGGCGCGATTTGCAATCTCGCGGCGGGTGCGGGGGAATTCCTGATCTTGGTAGCCGAACTCCGCTGCAATTTCGTCACGCTGGCGTGTCTGGAGCTGAGAGAAGGCGAGACGAAGCTCCTCAAGGCCTGCCTTTAGAGACTTGGTAAACTGTTGCGCCTCTTTGCCGATTGCTCGGGCTCCAATTACAAACTTGGCGCAACCGCACGCCGTGGGCAAATCGTGGAAGATCATGCGAATGGGTTCTTGAGCGGAGAGAATCACTTCGCGAACAGCTAGGGCATGTTTGCTGAGACGTTTCGTATTGCGGGTGTATTCGGGTAGGTTGGCGACAAAAACGCAGAGGTTACGGGTAATGTCGAGCAACTCAATTTCGGCTTCTCCTGCGGGTTTGAGCGCCAAGATTTCGGTCAATTTCTGGAAGAGTTCCGAGCGGACGCCTTCGATCTTGCAGTATTGGATTTCAAAATCCTGGGGATTCTTTGTAAGTTGAAGAAATGCTTCTTGGTGGAGTTCGCTGAGGAATGTTCCATTTTTGTAAAAGGCGACCTCCTGCTCATCGGCAATGGCAATGACGGCAAGTAGGAGCGGGATCAATCCGTCGCGCAAGCCGTAGGGTGCCTGGCGCAGCTCGCGGAAGATGTGATCGATGGGAACACGCGTGTCGGGTTGCTCGCTGATGATCTGTCGAATTCTGTTCAAAGCCGGAAGAATCTTGCATGGATCCTCGGGGCTTGGATCACCGATGGTCCAGACACCTTGAATTTCGCGGTGGAGCCCCGCCTGCTGGAGAACCGAGAGATACATTGATTTTTCAGGCGGGTTCTTGTCTGCCGTAAATCCAAGAAGAGGTTTGTCCGCATTGGCAAACATGAGCTCGACAAGGCGCATGCGAGCAGCGGCTGCTGCCGAACTCAGGGAGCGGCGGTTAATTAGCTCATTTTCGATTCGTGGTGCTGAGTGATAAACTTGGTCGCAGAGGTCTGAGAGCTTGGTGAGAAGTTCTCGGCCAGTCTGAATAGGCAGTTTTTTTCCTTGGTAAACCCAAGTCAAAGATGTTTTGGCACCCAAGCGGTTGAGGCCGATGTAATCCTGAATGTTCTTTTGAAGTTGATTCGATGCCTGATCTTGGTAACGCGAAACTTCTTCCCGCGCGTAGGAGTCGTTATTGAGTTCCGGCGTATTCGCCATGACCCAATCCCAACGAAGCGATTCGAGGACGGCACCAGATAGCTTCTGGAGCGGCTGAGGAACAGCAATGAGATCCAAGCGAGTGGGATCCTTTTTTTGGGCCAGCGCAATATTCAAGCACGCCTGGCGATCCTGTTCATTTTCGCAGAGCGGAACGAAGATCGTGCCATCTGATTCGCCGCTCGTCTGCTTGAGGCTTTCCTCAAGCTCTGATGTTGCACAGTATTGGATCTGAAAGAATCGCAGGTTGCCGGTGTTGATGTAGTGCCTCCGGGCAACAAGAGGGCGGCTGTCGAGTTTGTCGAGAATGGCACTTGAGACATTTGGGAGATTCGGGAGGCTCCGCTTTGCATCGTCAAAACGAGATTCAATATCAACGCTGGAATAGGCCCAGAGGCAGTAGCTTTGGGCATGGCCGCGATAATGGACGACACCGCGCTTGCGTAGATTTTTCAGAACAGAGGCGACTTGATCTTGTCCGGTCTTGTTCGATCCCGCGACTGCCCATTGGATCGCTGCTTCGGTGGGGGCCATGTCGTCCGCCTGAAGGACATTCAGCATGCCGATGGTCTTGAGAACGATGTGATCGAGCGGTTCCGGCGATTGGTAACTCTCGATGCAGGATTCGATTACGCTCCAGCGGCTGCGGTAACTGGCGACGGCCAGACGATGGCCAAAGTTCAAACGAACGTAATCGTAGAAATTGTGCAGACGGTACGGGCGGGCAGATTCGATGGGAGAATTTGAGCAAAAGGCCCGAAGACCAAAAGGCTCGAAGGAGAGAAGGAAACTGAACAGGGACCGCTCGTTTTGCCCGAATCTCTGGAACGTGCGGATAAGGACTGGCAGGACAAGCGGATCAAGCGGAAAAATGCCAAGCGAGTGGTCGCGCAAGGCTGCCTTTCCTGCGGCTGTGCCATACCACCCAAGCCGGATGGCCTGTTCCATGGATGCCGAAGCCTGCTTGCGGAGCGGTTCAGGAAGCTTTTGTTTTTGCGTGTTGAGAGCCGATGCGGCAATTGCTGCGATTTGATCCAACGGCTGCTCGAAAACAATTTCCTCCAACCGACCAGCAACCTTTTCCCATTCACGTTGGGAGGTGACAGAAAGCTGCTCTGCGTAGGCATTGAATCCCTGATGAAGAAAGCAAACGAGCATGAAGGGGTGCTTTCCACTTCTTTGGGCAGACTCGCTAAGGCGCTGAAGGAGATAAACGTCTTGCCGGTCTGGGTGCAGGGCTGCGTATTCGAGAAATTTTCCAACTTCGTCCAGAATCAGGATCAATCCATTCGCTTTACCGGATGTGACGATTTTTGCAGAAGCTTGCTGCACAAGTGATACGAGCTTGTCCTCGGATATAGCTTCTTCGCTTTCGGCGAGTCGGGAGATCTCCATCTCCAGTTCTGATTTGCGACCTTTGCTGGAATTTTCCGCCAGAGCGTTTGCCAAGCTTTTAAGAATGGCTGCGGCCATCGGCTCTCTGCTGCCCACCACCAACACAGGCAGGTATTGGCTTTTGCGGATCTGAGGTAGAACTTCGGCGACCTCCTTGAAGAGGGACTTTGGAAGTCTGTTGCTTGCGTCACGAAGCGTCGAAGCAAGGAGAAGGCCAAAGGATGATTTGCCCGTTCCGTATTGGCCAGTAAGCCGCCACGCACGCCTACTGGAATTGGTTTCCATGCCTTCGCCGATCCGCGCAAGGCATTGCCGAGTGAATGGAGTCAGGTGGTAACCTTCAAGTGCCTTCGGGTCTTCGTAATCCCGAACAAGATCTGCCGAGCGGAGGAACCGCTCGGAAGGGCGAATGAGGTGGAGTAAGTCGCTGCTAGGCATAGGTGGCAACCGATTCGTAAATTGCGGCAAGTGGGATTGTCTCATTGTGGTCCTTGCGAACAAGGGACGAAATCGATGCCGATTCCCTGAAATCAAAAAACCCATCGGTATCCAGAGCTAGAGACTCGGCACGACGTTGAAGGTCATCCTCGGGAAGTTTGAAGACTTGGCCCGGGCTGCCATGCCCCGAAGAAAGGAGTTGGAATGAAAGCGTTTTTTCACCGGGATGGCGGAGACGCCAAAATTCATCCACACAGTATGCAAAAAGCATTGGGGAGATTTCAGGTTTTGGTTCACGTCGGAAAACGTAGATTGGTTCAGGCCTGCCAGCACTGCGTTTTCCTGATCTATGGCCCACTTGTTCTAATAGGCCCAACTCGACGAGGGGGCAGTCGAGATTGTCTTCGCGAACTTCTCCTTTTCGTCCTCTGGTTGGGACGTAAGAATGAAGGAAAATCTCAAATTGCTGCTCTAGGGTGCTGTCAGAGAGCGGTTTCTCGCTGGCAACCGTGGCTTTTTTGACCGCATCAAAGACTGATGATGCCGTCAATTCCGGCTCTTGAAACCGGGAGAGAAGAAAGTCCCATGCAAAAATCGGATTCTCAACGTTCGTGGCCAGTTTCCAATGAAGGAGCCAGAGAGTTTGAATGTCCTCAAGAAAAGGATCCAGGGCCTCTTCCAAAGTATGACCTTGCTCATCATGCGATCCCAAAAAAATCTGAGATCCGAAGTCCGTAGGGACGTGACCGTCTTCACCAAGCTCCATGACTCTAGCGGCTTCAGCCCAAAAGCGAATCGAGCGAACCATGTTTTTGCCGACCCCAAGCCGCACCATTGCCATGTTTTCGTTCGAAGCAGAAAAGATGTATGAATCTTCTGAAATTTCCCTGACGGCTTTCGATAACCAAGCATAGCGGCAAGCGAAGGTTTCGTGCCCTGAAAAGCGGTATTTCGGGAGGGCTATCATTTTGTCACAAACATTCTCAGTGGGTTATATCTTGATCTGGATATAAAACCAGCAAAACGGAAACCTTTTACTCCTGAGATTTCATTTCCGAATTTCGAGCATTCAGGCTGATTTTCAGAATACCTCAGGCAATGGGAAGTCACTACGTATGAGCGCCACCAACTTAATCGCAACCTATTCGGATTTTGCATGATTCTGGATCCGATCCTATACAGGGGGATAGGACAATGGCTGGGGTAGGGGGGACTGAAAAGCTGAAAGCTTAAAGGCGTCGCGGATAACGAGCGGCGGGTGACGGGTGACGGGGAGAGAATGAGGCCAATTGCCAACTCATGGCTTCCTACGTTTTCTTGGGGCGGTCGGGTTTTTTGGATTTTGATTTGAAGGCAGGGGCTTCCTCGTGAACATGGAAGCCGATTTCTTGGCGGGGCGGTTCCGGAGGGGGAGCGATCAGCGGTTGAAGTTCCCGCCAGATCATGCGCAGGGCGTCGTCGTGTTTGAGCAGCTTGGCGTCCATTTGGGCGAGTTTCTTCAGGATTTCCGCCTGCCCCGCCAGAAGTTCACGCTGCTTGATGAATGCCCTGACGACATGAACACTCATCTTTACGGCTTCCGGGCTGTTGAGGACATTGGCAGCCATGAGCGCACCGTGCTCGGTGAACGCGTAGGGGCATGTTTTGGAGAATTTTATTCTGCCGAGGTGGTCACAGTTTGTGACCACCTCCTGCTTTTCCTTGCTGGAGAGTTGAAAAACGAAATCCTCTGGAAAGCGGACGGCGTTGCGCTTGACTGCTTGGTTCAAAGCCTTGGTCGGGACGCCGTAAATTGCTGCCAGGTCTGCATCAAGAAGGACCTTCTGGCCCCGAATAGTGAGAATCAGTGAGTCGAGGGGAGTGGGAGAATTCATGTTTGAAAGAACCCGATGGCTCGGACTGGGCGAGCTTCACGTTCGGCGGCGATCCAGTCGAGGGCGTCGAGGGATTTTTCGGAATCGGGCAGAGGGGAACCGAGCAGCATCCGAAGCCAGCGCCTGCGCTCGAAGGCCGTCCAGACGGCTTCGTCGTCGTTGAACTTTTGGGCAAGGTCCTGTGGGTTCGGATAATTCACTGCGATTGGCAGGATACGCAAATTCTCTCTCGATTGCCAGTCCGCGTTTGAAGGGGTCGGTTCCATTTTTATAATCTGCCCCATCCCCCGATTGGTAAATTCGCGGGTGAACATTTCCAAAACTCCTGAATGCGTGTCGGGTCGTTCGGATCATGGAAGGGGTGGTCTTACCATCGGTAATCGGGGAATGGCCGAAGCTGATGGGGAGGTGGGTCATTTGCTGGGAAAATCCTCCAAGTTCATTACCTGATCTGAGGGAGTTCTGGAAGGGAAACGAAGACATGTCGCGAGTGGCGGGTAAAGGGTCATGGGTCATGGGTCTTTGGATCATATCGCCTGCATTGTGTCAGAGGGGGGGACTGAAAAGCTGAAACCTGAAAGTTCAAATCGGAAACAAGAGAGGGGGGCGGTAGTTTTGAATTTTAAATGATCCGCCTGCGCCAGGCCCTCCGGCGGGACACGTGAATTTTAAATTGGGGGAAAGCCGGAACGGAGACGTGTCGCGAGGGGCGAACAATGGGTTCTCGTGCAGGCATTCAGTCGTTCGCGTTGATCAGTCGGGTTTCCCAAATTGAGGCCAGCGGCTGCCAGTCGGCGGGGTCGGCCGCCTCCAGCGCCTGGAAATAGGATTGGCGCTCCGCCTCGCTCTCCGGCGCGAGGACAACCCGGGGGAGATCGAGTCGGCGAAGGATTTCAAGCAGGAACAGGCGGATCGTGCGCCCATTGAAATCGGTGAACGGGTGGATCGTCAGGAAGCGCCCTTCGGCGAAGGCGAGGAATTCCAGGGTGAGCTGGCTCAATCCAGCTGAGGCATCGGGCCACCGGGCAGAGAGGTCTGCCCCGTAATCACGCATCAAAATGGGGATTTTATGCGGCAACGGCGGCTCAAGATTGCCGACCCGGACCTCGATTGCCCTCCACTTTCCGGCCCAATCCGGCACAAGGTCAGCACAGATAAGTCGGTGGAACTCCGATAGGAGGTGCCCGTCGAGGTCGTGATCTTCAAAATCCCTTCCGTAAATGCGGGTTTCAGCGCGAAGGACCCGCTCTGCCAGAATCGGAGCTAGCTCCGAGTAGGAGAGGGTTCCGAATGTTGTTCGATGAATCGGGTAGCCCGATCTGGCCGAGTATCTCTTGCAGGCGGCTGATCTCCACCGGTTCTCTCTCGAACGCCATGCTCTGGGCCACGTCGTGAGGGATCGCCCTCCATCGGCGCAGGAGTTTTTCCTCCGCCGGGAGTTGCCGCCAACTGTTGACGCTCTCGATCCAGCTCATTGCTCATATCCTATAGCGGGTCGGTTGGGCTTTCAAGGCTTCTGGTTGAAATCTCCCGCGAATGACTCGTATTCCGTCCACGGTGAACTGGTTACCCACACACTTCCTGATTACATACCTGCTCCGAGGGATTCGGGGAAGGAGAGAAATGGGGGAGCATGGGAAAAGCTGAAGCGGAGACAAGTTGCGGGTAGCGAGTGACGGGTGACGGGTGACGGGTGACGGGTGACGGGTGACGGGTGACGGGTGACGGGTGACGGGTGACGGGTGACGGGTGACGGGAGACGGGT
>JBGTLQ010000037.1:0-3098 GCA_041744075.1 Terrimicrobiaceae bacterium | reverse complement strand
CCCGGTCTCCGCTTGTACAGTTGATGGGACAATGAATTGATGAAGTCCTCCAATGTTTTGGTCGGAAAAATTTTGCTATACGGTTTTTGAGCTTTCGAATCGCTGACGGCGCGTCTGGCGGATCTCGGTGACCCGGCCGTCGTGGACAACAATTTCCACAACGCCAAATTTCAACGCCCCCAGCGCTTTGAGAATTTCTTCAACAATCTCCGGGGAAATGCTCCTCCGGTCTCCAGATTGACTCATCGAGTCTTCCTCCGATCATTTTCGTGGCCTGGGGCACGGTTGGCCTCCTGAAGTGTCGGAGGCTTTGAGTGATGTGATTGTCGTAGCATAATTGGAAATACTTGAATGTCTATTGAACAAGTAAACAATAAAAACATTTCTGCAAACAAAAAAATCAAAAAATCTGAAGCGTTTTCCGGTGATCGGGCATAAAGCACCTAATTTTGATGGGATTTTAGGGTGATTGGATGATGGAACCCATGGACGAACAATGTTCAACTTCCTGAACCTCAGGAAATGATTCCCGGTTTAAAGAATACTAAACTGATCAAATAACAAAATCCATAACCGATGCTCCAGATCCAAGGCCTGGAAGAGCAAAGGCAATTGGGAGGCCGTCAGCGGAATGGCTCTTCTCGACATTACCGGAAACTCCACTCTAGGAACAAACAGCGCTTCCACAATCACGAGCTTCACGAATGCCATCGAGGCGGTGATGACTGAGGCCGACAAACCTACGACTCCGACATGGCTTCTCACGGCAGGTGCAGCTTCTCGCCACCCTCTCGCGACGGCGCAGAGCCCTGCGTTGTTGATACCCCAGAGCGGGGGAAAACTCAGTAAGAGGCGGATCATGGCCGATTCTCGGTTGATATTTTCCTGTCGACCTTCAGGGATGCGTGACATCCACCGGTTGGGCGACGGCACGTCACCTGAATCTGCTTACCCCAAAGGTGATGAAACCTGTATGTCCTTAGGCGGGACATATTGAAAATGCTCGTCCGGCAGTTGGGCGGATTTTTCGTTGGAGAGGGTGAGGGTGGATTGGTTGCCGTTCGGGGCTTGGATGGTGATTTTTTGAAGGGTCAGGGTAGGGGCCAGGGTGATTCCGATGGAAGAGACGCTGGTTTTGAGACTTCGCTGACGTGGCACCAAGTGGAGTTGATATCCTTTGGGGAGGCGCTCTGCGGAAATTTCAAACTGTTTGTCCAAGTCCTTCAGGCGGAAAGCACTCGCCAGGGCCTCAAAGGAATTGGCGAGGTTGCGATTGGCTTTGAGGGGGTATTTTTCGGCCTGTTTGTCATCAGGGAAAACAACCCAGAGCGTGGTGCCATCACTCACGTTGATCACACGGCGGGGACGCAAAGTTTCTTTGCGAAACTGATTGGGGGGAGAGAACGCCAAACGACCTTCTTCGCTGATTGGTTCCCTGAGCATGGCCACTTTTCGAACTTCCGAATAATCGACGGTCAATCCCCCCGAACCGCGGGTTGCCACGGCACGGGCTAAGAGATCTTTTGTCTCCGCAGGGGTCATTGGTTGGGCGGAGGCTGGGTGACAAGATAGTAAAATAAAAAACGCAGCAATGAAAATCGATGGACAAGGACGGATGAATCTCAAATCCCGTGACCGGAAGAAAAAATTTACCATGAAGAGCATGAAGGACATGAAGGGAGGAAAAAAGACGGATCAGTAATGAGATTGGACAGTACGCATCGAGTTTATGAAACTGCCAGCTTCTTTCTTTCTCGTCTGACCTTCATGCTCTTCATGTCCTTCATGGTAAAATTGATTGGCTTCCTCATGGAGAAAACACCAAAGCGGTGGTTTCCGTGGGCAGGGCCACTTTGTTAAGCAACACGGAATGGCCCGCCAAACGGTGGACCTTTGGGAAACTGGAAGCCCATGACGAAATGGCCGAGGTGTTTCCCATGGGGATGATGACTCTTGGTCTCAGTTGGGCGATGACGGCATTGCGGCCAGTTGGGCCTAGCCGGCCGTCCACTGGTAAAAAAAGCACATCCACCGTGCCAATTTGGATGACCTCGGCGGGTGGCAAGAGTGACGGCACATCCCCCAGAAAGCAGAATCGTATCCCGTCAGAGGTCCACGAAAACACAAGATTCATGCCAACAACATCAGGCGCGGAGGGATTGGGAAATGTGGCGGTTCCGCGAATGCGAGTGCCTGCGGCATTGTTTGAGCCCATGCCAACGGCTCCACGGAAAACGACTGGGGCATTTTCGAAGACATCCGTGTTGTTGGCCTCGCGTTTTTCGTGGGAAATCAGGACCACACTTGGGGTGAGGTTTTTTGGAACTGAGCGCGAAGAAACCCCTGGGGCAAAGGGATTGGTGAGAATTTTTGTACCCAAAGAAGTCGTCAACATAAACGACTGATGCCCCAGCCAATCCAATCGGGATGTTTTAGGACGAAGCGGGGAGTCCACCGGTGCAGGGCCGGCACAACCAATCAGAAATATGGAAGCAAGAGCGGGTAAAAGCAGTCGAAACATCTCTGCAGAGTAGGCAAAGGGGAAGTTTTAGGCAACTGCGGGAATTGAGGGATCAGGGCAGACGCTTGGCCCGTCCCTCCAGGGCAGGAACGGAATCGAAGAACTTCAACAGATCGTCAACTTTGTCCGGATAAAGCCGGAAGGCATGGCCACCGTCGGTCACAGTCAGTAGAGTCGGTACCGATTGCGATTTGAGTTTTTTCGAAAGCAGAACGCTTTGCTCCACCGGCACGATCTTGTCCGATTCCCCGTGGAGGAGCATGGTGGGAGGATCACCCGCATTGACATGGTACATGGGACTGGCCTCCCGGGCCAAGCGGACGCGTTTGTTCACCTTGTCGCCGAGAAGCAGCGCGACGGGATGGAGCGGGTTGTCGCGGGCCTCCGGCGGAACGAGGCGGAGAAGATCAGTCGGCGCATACATCGCCGCCACGGCGCGCAAGGTTCCGCGCGGCACAGAGGGCCCCCATCCTTTGGGATATTTTCCTTGGGAAGATGCCAGCAGAAGGGCGAGATGACCGCCCGCTGACTGTCCGGCCACGACCATGGCAGCAGGGTCGAGATCGAGTTCCTTCGC
>JBGTLQ010000036.1:0-17897 GCA_041744075.1 Terrimicrobiaceae bacterium | reverse complement strand
CCGTATCGCGAACCTGTGGCGGGCGAAGGCGTGAGGTGGTGGTGGGGTTTTGAAAGCACGGAAAGCCTGACGGCAGGTGAGGGAAACCGGAGCTTCGACCCGCAAGGGGGACCTCTCGCCAATTATGTTCCTGCAAGCCTTCGGCCTGACCCCAGCTTTGCTTTCAGCGGCAAGGCCTTCAAACCGAAGTTTCAATCGGGTTACCTCGGAGTGGCGTACAATGTCTTTCTTGCAACCTCCACGGGAAATCGCAATGACGCCTGGATTGGTGGCCGAGGCACTCCCATGCGGCTTGGTCAACTACCCAACCCAGATCAAATTGTGGTTTTTGCCACAAGTGCCCAAGTGAATTCCTTCCAAGCGCCAGCCAGTGCTTCAAATCCGATGATCGAGGAATTTTACGGGCTCGATGATCGCGAAGTGACGGTTCACTTCCGCCATCGCGGAAATGCCATGGTCGCGTATGCGTCTGGGAATGTTGGGTTTTTGCCGATTGATGAATCGACACGGGATCGCAGAGCCCCCAAGGCTGCCGTGGGGCGGTTTGCTCCAGTGGGTAACACGCGCTATCTGAAGTGATAGCTGCGCTGGCGCGTCAATCGCCAATCAAACTTCCATCATCAACGAGAGTGCCGCAGCGGCCACAGCTCCCAGAATTCCAATCACTCCAAGCGCAATCGCTGCAATGGCCACAGGATCTTTCTTTTGCACGTTGCGCGGAACGGGGGAAGAACTCGCAAAATTGGTAGGCTTCGCGGATTGGTTGGCCAATTCTACGGAAGGAGCGGAACCTTTTGGCAGGGGCTGCGCGTCCCACAACTCCTCCGCCCCACCAAGAAAAATGGCGGCAATAGCCCCAAATCGAACCTCATCATTGCTGTTCAGAACGGCATCTGTGATCTGCTCGCCATTCACAAAGGTGCCATTGGTGGAGCCAAGATCATGCAGATGATACAGGGTGCCGTCTGAGACGATTTCCGCATGGTGACTGGAGACGGATGCGTCATCGATTTGGAGAGTGTTGTCATCAACACGCCCGACGGTGGTTTTGTCCTCGGTCAATTCATGGAAGGGCTGGGAGTCCTCCGAGAGGATAAGCTGGAGTTTTGCCATGGCTGATTCTTACCTCGCCGAGCGCACAGCATCAACCTCTTTGGCGAATTCCTCAAAAAAATAAAGGGCATCATGTGGCCCAGGGCTGGCTTCGGGATGATATTGGACACTGAAGGCTTGGTGGGTTTTATGACGCAGCCCCGCCACCGTGCCGTCATTCAGGTTCAAATGGGTGATTTCAACATCCGACGGAAGTGACTGGGCATCAACGGCGTAGCCATGGTTTTGCGAGGTGACAGCCACGGCCCCGCTGCGAAGATCTTTGACCGGGTGGTTGGCACCACGATGGCCAAATTTCATTTTGAAGGTCTTGCCACCCAGCGCCAGTGCGAGGATTTGATGGCCGAGGCAAATTCCAAAAACTGGCAGTTGCCCCACGATCTGCTTCACATTGTCTTTGGCGTAATCCAAGGCCGCTGGATCTCCAGGGCCGTTGGAAAGAAAGACCCCATCGGGTTTTTTTGCGAGCACCTCGGCCGCTGGCGTTTCCGCCGGAACCACTTCCACGGAAAATCCGGTCTGCCGCAGGGAACGTAATATGTTCTGCTTCATCCCAAAATCATACGCAACAATCCGGCGTTCGGTTTGGGGAGGACGACGAAAGAGATTGCCGACCGCGTCTTTATCGCCAATTGCTGAACGCGGATTTTCCGGGATCCACATGCCGCTCAGTTCCCCATCTGCATCCCAGTCGAAGCTGCTTGGGGCCGTGACTTCTTTGACAAAATCCACTCCCTCATAAGACGCTGACTTTGCCCGCTCCACCGCCCGTTCCGCGCCTTCCGAGGCTGGCGCGATGCAGGCCCGCATCGCACCCGAGGTGCGAAGCTTTTTTGTCAGGGCCCGCGTGTCGATGCCCTGAATGCCAGTCACCCCATGCTCAAGCAACCAATCTGAAAGTGAGCCCGTCGCCCGCCAACTGCTTGTCACCGGGCTCAGTTCCTCGATCACGAATCCGCGAGCCTGGGGAATTGCACTTTCCACATCCAAAGCGTTGACCCCCGTGTTGCCAATCAAAGGATACGTCATTGCCACAATCTGGCCACGATAAGACGGATCACTCAGGATTTCTTGGTAGCCCGTCATCGACGTGTTAAAACAGATCTCCCCTTCGGTTGGGGGAGGTGCCCCAAACGAATCGCCTTCATAAATCGTCCCATCTTCCAGTGCCAGCAATGCCTTCATCGTATTACCACACTAGCGGCAAGGAAGGGGGTGTCCGCAAGCCCGGATATTCACTGTGCTTCATTCTCGAGTTTTGCGAGGACATCCGGGAGTTGGGCCAGCCCCGTGATTGTGGCGGCGGGTTCCACATCCGCATGCTCCTCTGCACCCGCGACCTGGATCCAAATCGGGAGGATGCCAGCATTCCTGGCTCCCGCAATGTCCCTCTCCAAGCTATTCCCAACCATCACCGCTTCATGGGCCTCAACCCCCAATTCCTTAAGAAGAATTTCAAATATCTCAGGCCGTGGCTTTCCAATCCCATGCTCGCCAGAGACCGCCACCGCATCAAAGTGAAGGCCCAACCCACTGGCCGCGAGTTTTTCCCGTTGGAGATCGGGAGCCCCATTGGTCAAAAGGCCCAGTTTGAAACTCGATTTCAGACGAACCAAAATCTCCAATGCATCCGGCAAGAGCCTCTGCAGCTTGCGGCGGGTCGTGGAAAAATGATCGGCCAGTTCCTCTGCCCCATCCGAGTGATCCAAGAGTTGCTCCCGGAGCGCTGCATCAAAGACCTGCCTGCGAAACGGATGCGCCCACTCCCGAAGCTGCGTCACTTCTGTCGAATCGCCCTTAAAATTTCCCCACAAACACTCGAACGCGCTAATTCCAATTCCCCGGCAGTAGGGATAACTCGGGCCCGCTGCCCAAAGACGGCGCGCTTCCTCAGCCGCCGCCCGGTGGAATCTTTTGGTGTCCGCCCCATGGACAGTCCCCGCTAACGCCGCCGTGGAGGCCAGGGCCTCCTTCGAAACCGCCTCATCCACCACCAATGTATCATCCAAATCAAACAGGAGAGCTCGAATATGCATAAGCACGAGAAGTGAACGAATCTTCCCGCCATTGGCAACGGTGAATATCAAAAATCTTTGTCGAAAGCCCATTTTTTGCAAAGCCCGCAAAAAATGACAAAAAAGGCTTGCCACCCAATTTTTTCCCCCTACTGTTTCACCTCCAACTTATGGCAAAAAAAGGATGGTTAGAACGTGACGCTCGCAAGCGTCGGACTGTGGCGAAATTCGCGGAGCTTCGTGCCGAACTCAAGGCAAAGAAGGACTACGCTTCACTTTCGCAGCTTCCTCGCGACGCCAGCCCGTCCCGGCTCGTCAACCGCTGCGTCGTCAGCGGCCGTCGCCGCGCCTTCATGCGCCGATTCAAAATTTCCCGCATCACCTTCCGTGAGCTTGCTTCCTCAGGAATGATTCCTGGAGTCACCAAGTCTAGTTGGTAATCGCTGGTAACAGTTGGTAACGCTGGAAAGATCAATTTCCGACCACTTCCCCTTCCGGGACTCCAGAGATTTCATTTTTCGGCTGAGCCTGACACTGTTGGTCTCCTCCGAACTGCTCTGACCATGCCCATCTACGAATACGAAATCCTCGACGGAGATTCCTGTAAAGCCTGCGGAGGAAAATTCGAGTTGCGCCGTCCCCTTGACCGCCCCGAGCTCAAAGCCTGTCCCCTCTGCAAAAAGGCCGTTCGTAAAGTTATTACCGCTCCCAGCACTCCCAAAATTTCCAAACCTCTCTCCGTCTCTGACGCAAAAAAGGCCGGCTTCAGCGTCCTCAAACGCCGGGATAAAGGCGTTTACGAAAGACTCTGACTGGAGTCATTTCGGTATGGGCTGAAGCCCGGTGCAATGATGGTTTTCCCAATTTTCGCAGCTGCGGGCAGCACATTCACTGATGGCAATGGGGTGGTAGTCGCAAATGCCGCTGCGCAAGGAATCGTTCAGTCGGTTTTTCCAGAAGGGCGGGATGCCTTGCGCTCCATTGAAGGCTCCCAAGATCGACCCCACTGTGGCACCATTGCAATCGGTGTCCCAGCCGCCCATGACGGCCAAAGTCACTCCGGCTTCAAAGTTCCCCTTGGACAGCAAAAGTGCGGCCGTGCAGAGAGCGGCGTTATTGATGGTGTGAACTGGATGATAGTGCCCAAACCGCCGCTCGAGTTCATCGAAAATTGCTTCAAAGTCCGAGAATTTTGCGTTTTGGCAGAGAGTCCTTGTTTGTGTGATGGCAGCATACAATCGCGAAGTGACCGGAATTTCTGCGAGCCCAGCCTCAACAACCGCATGGACGTCCTTCCTGACGAAAGCGGCAGCAATCATCGCTGAGCAGAACATGGCACCGTATATGCCATTTTTAACATGAGAGAGCCGGGCATCCCGGTAGGCAAGTTCTGCCGCCAACTCTGGCTGGCCCGCAGCTGCGTAACCATAGGCATCAATACGGATCTGGGCGCCAATCCATTCGCGGTAGGGGTTCAAACGGGTGGCAATCGTTGGCCAGAGTTCCGGGGAGGGAGGGCCCTGCGTTGCGGCTTGATGGAAATCGCAGATATCGACCAAATTTCGGTAGGCTTGGCTTTCTGCGGTGCAGACCTTGTTGTAGCCCAGATATTCCATCCAGGCCCAGGCCACATGCCACGTGTCGAACCTGGTTCCCTGTGCCTGAAGGATCGTCTGCCCCAGAACAGTGTACCGAATATCATCATCCGTTTCCATGTAAGCAATGCGCTCCCGGGTGGATTCCGGTGCGAGCACCTTCCCGGTTTCCTCCTCCGCTGGAGAGTGGCCGGGAAAATAATCCCGCAAAGGCCACTCTGATGGGGATATTGCCTGCAGGTAGCGCTTCTGCCTCTGACGTGAAGAGAGCCCGTTGAACGGATCCATAAACATTTCGACAGGTTTTCCCAATGCACATCCCACACATCTTCCCAACCAAGCTCCCAGCATCCGATCTGGAAGATTTTCTGGAATCTCCACAGGTCCGCGCTCCGGGCGAGCGCTCCTCAGCGCTCGAATGGCACCCAGATCATCTGGTTCCTGAAATGGAAAATCCGGCAGGATCGGAACTTCGAAATGACGCGCATGAATCGCCTCAAGACGTGGTAAATCAGTGGGATTCTCAGCCGCCTCCGCCCGAAGCGCCTCAATCGCAGCAGGATCACGGCCTTCCTCAAGGCTTTGAGCATATTCTGCTTCCAAAAAACTAGGGTGATCGTGCCAGCCGGGCATAGTTTCAGTGCTTTAGGGGACCAATTTGTGAACGATCCCAAAAATTACCATGGCAAAACATCATGGCAACAACAAATGCGACAACTCTTTTGCCAGCCTGCTCACCTCGACGAAGAATTTGAAAAAAATCCTCAGAACTTGGAAAACAAAATTCCGTGATTTTGTGAATCATCCTTGTTTTGGAAATTTGCAGCAATGGGAGACAGATCCCTGAAAAAATTTGGATACGTGTTCCGCGTTTTCGATATCCGACCCCGGGTTTCCCCGTGCGGGAGGAGGTTTTTTCATGGATAATTTATTGTTGAATCTCAGGCCGCAGCCGCTATTCTGTCCCATCCTGTAAGGGGTCTTAGCTCAGTTGGTAGAGCGCCTCAATGGCATTGAGGAGGTCAGCGGTTCGATCCCGCTAGGCTCCATTTTTTCCTCATGGAGAATTGTTTCAGCCCCAAGCCATCCAGAGACTGTGGCAATAAAAGCCCGAGCCGCACCAAAGATGGTGGATCTGGCTCTTCCAGCCCGAGGTCTCACAACCTGCGGCTTGCCTTCTCAACTTGCCAGAGATGTTTCTCGCGCCAACGCTCTTGTCGAAACGTCAATCCTGACATAATCTCTGCGCCTCATGTTTTCTAGGCTATCGGACAAACTCCAAGGGGTGCTCAAGGACCTTCGGGGTCATGGCAAGATCAGCGAGCAGAACGTCTCGGATGCCATGCGCGAAATCCGGATGGCACTGCTCGAAGCGGATGTGCACTTTGATGTCGCGAAGGCCTTTATCGCAAGAGTCCGCGAGAAGTCCCTGGGAGAAGATGTTTTGCTTTCTGTCACTCCCGGCCAACAAATTGTTAAAATTTTTCATGATGAGTTGTGCACTCTTCTTGGGGGGGATGCAGCGCCCCTTGCTTCAGCACGACCTCTCAAGATTTTGATTGTGGGTCTGAATGGAGCCGGAAAAACAACATCCTCCGCCAAACTGGCGCGATTATTGAAAGCTCAAGGCCGGCAGCCCCGCCTCATTGCCTGTGATCTGCACCGCCCAGCCGCCGTCGCGCAATTGGCACAGCTGGCCGAGCAGGTTGGAGTGCCGGTTTTCTGTCCGCAACCAGGAGAGACCGATGTCCTCAAGGTTGTCAAAGAAGGCGCTCTCTGGGCGTCGGAGGGGGGCGGGGATGTTCATATTTTTGACACCGCTGGCCGCCAGGAAATCGATGAACCCCTCGTCGCAGAATTGGCGAAGGTTCGCGATTTTCTCTCTCCAGAGGAGGTCCTGCTCGTTTGTGATGCCGCGACCGGCCAGCAAGCGGTCAGTGTGGCCGAACATTTTCACTCCGCCCTTGGCCTCACAGGCATCATCCTCACCAAATTGGATGGTGACGCCCGCGGTGGGGCTGCCCTCTCTCTGAGGGAAGTCACTAAACAACCCATCAAATTTGCTGGTGTTGGCGAGAAACCTGACCAGTTTGAGCCGTTTTATCCGGACCGTCTGGCTGGCCGGATTCTGGGCATGGGGGATGTGGTCGGCTTGGTGGAAAAAGCCGCCGAGGCCATCACCGAGGAGGATGCCAAGCGCTTGGAAGCCAAAATGCGCAATGCCTCCTTCGACCTCGAAGACTTTTTGGAGCAATTCAAAATGATCCGCCGCATGGGACCCCTTGAAAATCTGCTTGGCATGATCCCAGGAATGGATAAACTCCCCAATTCCTCGATCGACGAGAAGCAACTCAAGCGGGTGGAAGCAATTATCCTCTCCATGACAAAGTCGGAGCGGGCGCGACCGGACTCACTCAACGCGCGCCGCCGACAGCGTGTGGCCCGCGGCAGTGGCACCACCGTCACCGAGGTGAATGACCTGCTTCTGCGTTTTAACCAAATGCGGAAGATGATGAAAAAAATGGGCAACCTGAAAAAGCTGATGTCTCAAGGAGGCAGAGGCGGCATGCCGGGAATGAAAATTCCCCGAATGCACTGAGTTGCAATTCCAGACCGCACCACCTAAACTCAATTCTCAACATGGCTGTAGCAATCCGACTCAAACGCGAAGGGGCAAGAAATCATCCCCATTATCAAATTGTGGTCGCCGACCAAAGGAAGCCCCGCGACGGGCGATTCATTGAAATCATCGGCAACTATGATCCCAAGAAACAAGGCGAAAATTATACGATCAAACTTGATCGTGCTGACTACTGGGTTGGTGTGGGGGCTCGTCCCTCGCAGACCGTGGGCAGCATCATCAACAAGGCCCGCAAGCAAGTCGCTGAGGCCACCGCCTGAGCCGATAACCGGTCATGGAGGAGTTTCTCAGATTTGTGCTGGGGGAGCTTGTGGAATTCCCCGATGAATTGGTGATCACCCGCACGGAACTGGATAACAAGTCCGCGTTTTTTGTGGCAGCCCGCAAATCCGATCTTCCAAAAATTATTGGCAAGGGCGGACACACCATTCAAGCCATCCGAACCCTCCTCTCTGCCTCCGCCAAAAAACATGGCGGAACTGCCACACTCGAAATCATCGAATGAAACGCTCCCTCTGCCTGCTTTCCATTTTCACCGGTCTGGCCATCGGGGTTGGTTGCGAACAGCACCCCCTCCCTCAAGCCGAAAACGAAACCAAACCCAAGGCAAAAGAACCTGTCGAGCAATCGACACCTGCGCCCACTCCCGAGGAAAGCCCCGCTCCCCAGTTCTTCCCGGACCGGTAATACCAAACACACAGCGGGATAGGTAAAAAAGTCGGGCACCTCGGCGATGTGCCCCTACCGATTTCGGTAGGGATGGCTTGCCGACGCTACAACGGCTCGGAGAGGCTTTTCCGAATGCTTCCGACCAATGAGTCAATGCTTGCTGCCTTCATAAATTGGTCCCGCGTCCAAGCCATCGCCGACGAGTCGGTGGTCAGCCAAGCCGCCAATTTTCGAGCCTCTTTTTGCGCGGCCTCAGCGCGCTGCTTTCTCCGTTTTTCGTAGAGCACAAGTGCCTTCGGCAGGAATTTGGCATCGGTGCGTGAGAGTTCATCAGCGAGCACGGCTGCCGACTCCAGCGCCATTGAGGCACCAATCCCGGCCGCAGGAAGGAATGAGCAAGCCGCATCACCCAGCAACGCCACACGCCCTTTTGTCCATCGCTCAGCCCGTTGATCCTCCAGATTCCAATAATAGAGACCGCGTGTTTCATCGGGAAATGACGCAAGAACTTCGGCCGCCCGTCCCCCAAGTTCCACAAACAAACGGCGAACTCCCACACCATCATTGCCAATCACATTTCGGCCGATCAGCGTTTTCGGGGCAGCAAGGAGACAGCCAGTCCGATTGGGAATCGGATACACGCCGATAAAATGCCCGCGCCCCCAAAACTCGCTGACCGTGTTTCTTGGCTGGTCATCAAAATGACCCCACCAAAGCCAAAGGCCCCACCCCGTCTCGGTGTCCGGGCTTTTTCCGAAGACCAAGTCTCGCGTGGCGGAGTGGATTCCGTCAGCCCCGATCACGCCGTCAAATTCTTCGCATGCCCCATTGGTATCCGTCACAACCACCTTTTCGCCGGTTTCTGTGATCGACTGGACCCCAGTATCCAGCAACAGCGGAACATCCTGAGCCGAGGATTGGAGGATTTCCAAAAGATCCCTGCGCAGGATTTGACCCGTATAGCCCACCGACTCACCCACGGACGAAAGATCAAACCGGTGCAGCAGTTCCCCGTGACCATTGCTGACCTCATAGTAGCGAAACTCCGAACTGCGACTCACAAACTCATCAAATGTCCCCAGCCCGTGCAGCACCCGACTGCCCATCGGATACAAAGTCAGCATATACCCCGCCTCCGCGAGACTCTTCTTCCTCTCAATCAAAGACACCGAGATTCCTCGCTGACGCAACAAAGCCGCCAGTGCCATCCCGCCGATCCCGGCACCGACAATAAGGATTTTCATAGTCCTACCTTATCCATTCCCGAGCAAAAAAAGAATCCAAATCCGCACTCCAAAAACCTCCCAATGCCTCAGATCGGCTTTTGCCCCAAACCCGTTCGCACCGTTTACGCGGTACAGCTGTACCGCGTAAACGGGAAGTCATTCTCATGACGGTTGACGCTCTCCGCGCAGACTCGTAGGGTTTTTTATGCAGAATGCCTTGGCCATTATGAGTGACATCCACTCGAATTATGAGGCGTTGACCGCCGTCCTGGACGACATAAGATCGCAAGAAATCAGCCAGATCGTGTGCTTGGGTGACACCGTGGGTTATGCTTCTGGCGTGAGGTCGTGTTTGCGCGCAGTTCGAGGACTCGGTTGCCCGGTGCTTTTGGGAAACCACGATGAGGCCGCCTGCCTGCCATCTCCGCCCAAGGACCTCAATGAAACAGCAACGGCCGGAATCCTCTATTCCTCCGCACGCCTTTCGAAAATCGACATTGCATGGCTCCAATCTCTTCCACGATCTTTAATAATCGAGGGTTCAACATTCACTCATGCATCCTTGGAAGATGAGAGCGACTGGCCATACATTCTCACCTCCGAGGATGCCCATTATCACTTTGTCAATCAATCGACCCCACTTGCCTTTTGTGGTCATACTCATGAGCCCATGGCGTGGTGGCAGGAATCAACGGGGACTGAATGCCTTCAACAGGCAGGCATCGACGGGATTTCGCTTCCCGCGAAAGGTAAAGTCCTCATAAATGTGGGGTCCGTCGGACAGCCTCGTGATGGAGAACCGCGTGCTTGTTACGTGATTTACCGGCCAGTTCAACACACGGCTGAGTTCCGCCGCGTGGAATACGACATCAAGAAAACCATGAGGAAAATCCTCCGTGCCAAGCTCCCCAAATTTACCGCCCAACGCCTCTCGCTCGGGAGGTAGCCTCATGATTGCGAACTGAGTGTTGAGGGCCTGCTCGTGGGGGCCAAGGAGCTTCCGGCCCTCGCCCGCAAAGCTTGGGACAGGTTCTTGACACGGCAATACGGAGTGGCCGCGTAATTGCCGGCGTCCAACTCTGGGCCAATCAAGGCAGCTTCAAAAATGTCCCGCTCTGTCTGATTCAATACCACAAAACCAACAATTGACAATTATTGCCAATAAAGGATGGTCAAGAAATGCCGACCCAAAACGTCAACCTCCCGCCACACTTTAAAAAGTTTGTTGAGAAAAATGTTCGCGATGGCCGATTTGGCAACGCCAGTGAAGTCGTTCGTGCCGGATTGCGGCTTCTCGAACACGAACAGACTGTGCGACAACTGAAAATTCAGCGGCTTCGCGAAGCGGCGAAAACCGGAATTGACGATGTGGCCGCCGGTCGCTTCACGGATCTTTCCGCTTCAGAAGTTTCCAGCCACTTGGAAAAAATTACCGCATCCGCTCTGCAGAAACCTTCTGCGGGGAGATGAAGGATATCCGCCACACGGCGACGGCGGATTCTGATCTCAAGGCCATTCTTGAGTGGACCCTCGACGTGTTTGGTCCTCCGGCGGTGGAGCGCTACACCCGTCTTATCGGCCAGGCTCTGCTGGACTTGGCGCAAGACCCTGAGCGTCCGGGCACCCAACATGCCGCTGATGCTCTTTATATTTACCACCTCCGCCATAGCCGGAAGCGGGGCCACGGCCCCCATGTCCAAAACCCAAGACATTTTATCCTGTTTCGAACAACTCCAACCCACCTGGAAATCCTGCGCTACCTCCACGATGCGATGGACTTAGAAAAGCATTTTTCAGAGGAATAATCGTTTTTTGCAAATCAGAAAGCATGTTTGCGATCCTCTTTGTAAGCGTGCCAAACCAGGTTGACGATTTGAGATATCCCATTGATCGCGTAGTTGATTTCCCGTTTGCATGATCCAGGTGGATCATGCAAACGGGAAGCGTAAATCTTGCGGGTCCTCGGTTCCCGACAAATTTTTGCGCTTTGAAAAGTTTGTTGGGGCGATAAAAGTCTATGCATGACATCTGTCGCCATCGTGGGAGCCAATGGGTATTCCGGGGAAGAGCTTTGCCGCCTTCTTGCGGGGCATCCTCGGGTACGGATTGTGGCGGTGACGTCCCGGCAGCATGAAGGGAAACGGGTCGGGGAGGTTTTGCCACGGTTGGGAGGACATCCCGGGTTGGAGGGGCTGGCGTTTTTGTCATCGGACGCAGAGGCTCTGCTTGCGACGGATGCGGAGTACATTTTTTTGGCGTTGCCTCATGGGTTGGCGGTGGAGTTTGCACGGCCATTGGTGTTTGGGGGGCGGAGGGTGATTGATCTCAGCGCGGATTTTCGATTGCGGAGTGCTGAACGGTATTTGGAATTTTATGGCGAGGTGCATGGGGCTCCCGAGTTATTGGACCAGGCGGTTTTTGGGCTGCCGGAATTGCATCGGAAGGAGATTGCCGTCGCGGGCCTGGTGGCCTCGGCGGGCTGTTATCCAACGAGCATTCTGCTTCCTCTGGCCCCCTTGCTGAAGGCTGGGTTATTGGAGCCAGATTCCCTGATTGCCTCCAGTGCGAGCGGCGTGAGCGGCGCTGGTCGCAAGGCAGACGCCACGCTGCTTTACAGCGAGTGCAATGAGAGCCTTCGCGCGTATGGCTTGCCAAAGCACCGTCACCTTTCGGAAATCGAACAGGAACTCACCCTGGCCGCAGGGCAGGACATCCAAATCACATTTGTCCCTCATCTTGCGCCGATGACCCGAGGGATCCATACCACCATCTTTGCCAAGCCTCGTGGCTCCCTTGCTGAAATCAATGCCTGCTTGAAGGTGGCCTATGCTTCTGAGCCTTTCATTCGATTCGGGGATGCGCTGCCTGATACCAAAAATGTGGCTGGCACCAATTTCTGCGATATCGCGATCCGTCACGACGAGCGCACGGGACGGGTCATTCTGCTCAGTGTGATCGATAACCTCATCAAAGGGGCCTCCGGGCAGGCGGTTCAAAATTTTAATCTTATGGCAGGATTCCCAGAAACCACGGGATTGCTTTAAGATTTTAGCCATCAGCCATGCCATCAAAAATCCGCTCAAAACGCCCTGCCAAACCGTCATGGTCCATCAAAATTAGTGAGGGAGGAGTGCTTGCACCAAGCGGTTTTGATGGCGGGAGTGTTGCAGCAGGCATCAAAAACCCAAAAGCGGAAAGGTTGGACCTTGCACTTATCGTGAGTGATACCGTGTGTTCTGCCGCAGGCACCTTCACAACAAACAAAGTCAAAGCAGCACCCGTTTTGGTCTCCATGGAGCACATCAAAGACGGAAAGGCTCGAGCTGTGGTTTTGAATAGCGGGAATGCCAATGCCTGCACCGGAGTTGATGGGCTGAAAGCGGCGCGAGCCATGGCTGCTGACACAGCCAAAAAAATTGGGGCGAAGTCCAGCGAGGTGCTTGTGTGTTCGACAGGCCGCATCGGAGTGGCAATGCCGGTGCCTCGGATTTCCAAAGCTCTTGCGGCAATGAAGCTTTCCCGAGTCGAGCCGCTGGCGATTGCGAACGCCATCATGACCAGCGACACATTTCCGAAACACATTGCACTTGAGGTGAAAACCAATGCCGGCGTTTTTTATGTGGGGGCCATTGCCAAAGGAGCCGGGATGATTGATCCCACGATGGCGACCATGTTGTGCGTGATCACCACGGATGCGGCGGTGCTGGCACCCATGCTGCGCAGAGTGCTGCGTCAGGTGGTTGAGAATTCCTTCAATCGGATCACCGTCGATGGGGACATGAGTACCAATGACACCGTGCTCGCTCTTGCGAATGGCGTTTCGGGCGTCAAACCGGATGAGGATGCGCTCACGGCTGCTTTTCAACAAGTGGCGGAGGTGCTAGCGCGGTCGATCGTGCTTGATGGGGAGGGGGTGAGCAAGTTTGTGGAGATCGAAGTCAGCGGGGCCGCCACCAAAAAAGACGCAAAAGCCGCCGCAGAGGCCGTCGCAAATTCCACCCTCGTAAAATGTGCTTGGGCTGGCAATGACCCAAACTGGGGCCGAATGATGGATGCACTCGGCTACAGTGGTGCAAAATTGGAAGAGTCAAAAATCGCAATTGCCTACGACGGACTTCCCATCGTTCAAAGGGGGCTTCTGGCATCCACTCCGTGGAAAAAATTGAAAGAGATTGCTGCACAGCCCCATTTCCGAATCACCATCGACCTTGGACTTGGCAATGCATCCCATGAGGTTTGGACCACCGATCTGACCGAGGAATACGTGCGGTTAAATTTGGGAGAATAAAATGACCGAAAAACGCACCCCCGAATCACATGCTGAGAGCCTTGTTGAGGCGCTGCCCTACATTCAAAAATTCCGGGGTTGCACGTTTGTCATCAAATATGGTGGGGCGGCGATGGAGGAGGAACATATTGTTGACCGGTTTTTGCGGGACATTGTTTTTTTGGAAGCCGTGGGAATTAACCCGGTGCTTGTTCATGGCGGGGGGAAGGCGATCACCGCAAAGATGAAAGCCGAAGGGCTCTCCGCACACTTTGTGAATGGACTGCGGGTGACCGATGCGCGGACCATTGAGATTGTGGCAGGGACATTGGATGGGGAAATTAATCCTAAGATTGTCGAAACAATCACACGGTTTGGGGGGCAGGCTTTGGGTGTTTCAGGAGGCGAGGTGTTTGTTGCGCGTCGCTTGCCCCCTCAACGCACCGAGACGGGTGAGGATATCGATATTGGATTTGTGGGCGAGGCAGCGAGAATCAATGCTGAAAAGGTTCGTGAGGCCATCCTTCAAGAAATCGTCCCAGTCATCAGCCCCATCGGTGCCGAGCAGGATGGCACAACCTTGAACATTAATGCAGACGTCGCAGCCGCAGCCCTTGCTGCTGCGCTTAAAGCAACCAAGCTTATTTTTGTGAGCGATGTCTCCGGGATTATGAGGGATCCTGCCGTTCCGGAATCTTTAATCCCTACCATCTCCGTCTCCCAAATCGAAAGCCTCATCAAACAACGGGTCATCAGCGGGGGGATGATCCCCAAAGTTCAATCGGCAGCTGCCGCCCTCGGCCAGGGTGTTGGCAAGGTTCACCTCATCGCTGGTCAGACTGCCCACGGCCTCCTTCTGGAAATTTTTACAAACGCTGGGATCGGGACAGAAATTACCAGCTGAGAGGATACTTCGCATGTGCGCTAGTTCCTCCAATTCTGGGTAGGGCCGGGCAGTCCCTTGCCCGCCGACTTTTTCTTTTGACGCATTCCTTCAATCCAGTTAGCCCTCAGCACTTATGAACACCACCCCGGCAGCTTCCCCCTTCGAAACCCTTTCGCAAAGTCGTGGCTGGCTCATCGCCGGAGGAATCCTTTCCATCATCGTCGGCTTCATGGCCATCGGCAGCCCCTATCTGTTCTCCGCAGTCATTGCCCAAGTGATTGGTATTTTCGCCATCGTATCAGGTATCATTTCCTTGGGCCTCTCCCTCTTTGAGAAGCACCAGACCCATCGATTTCTCAATGCCTTGTTTGCCATTATCCGCATTGGCGCTGGTGTAATCATCCTCACCAGTGTGGTCTCCGGCGTGGCTGCACTGACCCTTGTGCTCGCAATCTTCCTAATCGTCGAGGGAATCTCTGCGGTGGCTTTTTCTTTTAAACTCCGCAGCCACAGCGGTTGGGTTTGGACTCTCTTAAATGGGGTGGCCGCGTTGGTGCTCGGAGTCATGATCTTTAACCGCTGGCCCTCTGATGCGGCTTGGGTGATCGGACTTTTTTACGGCATCAATTCCTTATTCTTTGGATCTTCGTTGCTAGCTCTTGGATTTGGCGCTCCAAAAACAGAGACAAAATCCTGATGGCGCTCAATGGCCATGCCATTGGCGGTCTTTTCACAAAGAAATCGCGTGCAAAAAAAGCAAGAAAAAAGGACTGACCCCAAGGCGCAGTGGTTCAGGGTTCCCAAAGCAGCCCATTTTGATTTTTCAGTGCTCTCAAGCTTGGCAGAAGGTCGTTGAGCAATCGATCCGCAGTGGCCCGTTTGCGATGGGAGGCACACTGACCTGCAAACTTAACAATCGCTGCCGCATAGTCGGCTGGTTGATGGTGCTTGAGATAGTGAGCCCGGCCTCGTTGGCCCATGGCGTGGTATTTTTCGGGTTCTGCAAAAAAGGCGTCAAAATGTTTGTGCAGATCCTGACGCTCCCAGTTTGGTCGAACCCAGCCAACCGTGTCATTGGGCTGTTCGCCATACCAACCAATGGGAGTGACAAGGCAGGGGAGGGCGCTTTGCCAGATGCGGAGTTGGCTTATTGAGGACTCTCCCATGGTGGGGAAACGCAGGTTCACCGCGAGGTCGGCTGCTGCAAGGGCGTCGTCCAGGTCCTGATCGTTCACAAATCCGTGAAAATGGACATTTTTTCCGTTGATGCCGAGATTTTTGGCGACTTCTATCGCCGGGTTGTCAGAAGAAATTTCCCCAAAAACGTCAAGGTGGAGTCTGTCACGGTCGTGGTAGCTGGCAATCGCGCCAAGAAGGCGATCAAGGCACCGGTTGGTGCCAAGATAGCCAAAAACGATGAGTCGCAGTGGATCGTTGATTTTTGATCTGCGCTCGGGAGGGGTCCTCTCGGGATACGGCAGCGGCAGGTATTGAACAGGCCATCGCCCCTCCGCTGCAAGCGGTGTGAATGCTGAGCGGGTGTGTGTGACCACCCCGCAAGCGCCGGAGATCGCGGCCATCGTGAGAGGGTAAAGCTGCAAAAGCTGATGCGTTTCGTATTGGCCCCGGCAATACCTGTTCGCAAGGTGCCGCCCCAGGTTCTCCTCGGAGGTTTCAAAAAGTGGTGTCATTTCTGCCACGCCTCCATGGACATCTCGGAAGAGGCCAGAAAAAAACATGAGAAGATTTGTCTCATGCAGAACCACAACGCCCGGAATTCGCCTCGAGAGTTTATAGATTTCCGCATGAAAGGGATTGTTGCCGAGATGATAGATATTCACTGCGGGAGCTTCGAACTCAGCAAAAGCATAATCCTTGCTGCTGAAATATCGCACCGGAGTATGGCATTCAAGCCCCTGATCCCAACCCGCTTGCGATGTCCATAGGGTGAGATCGCTAAGCGATGCGAGCTCCTTGACGAGTGGAGCGGTGAAGTCCGAAGCAATTCCGGACTTCGTGGGGGGAAGGGGCGAGAACCAATTAACCCGCAATGACATTGTTAGTGGATTTCTTTGTCGATTCGTTCAACAAGCCGGGCAATTTTCTCCTCCTGCCTGATATGCGCATCTAACACACAGCGGCGAAGGTCAGCCACTTCCTTGTGGATAAACTGTCTTTGATCGGAGACGCGATACGCCAGCGTGCGATAAGCTTCGAAAAAGACGGTGAGCAATTCCAACAGAAGGAGGTGCAATTCGTGCAATTCCGGCCAACTGTTGCTCACCTTGAGTGCCTCTCGCTGAGACGGAGAGGCATGGGCTTTTTCCAACGCCAGTCGAAGCAGATTCTCAAAGCGCCGAAAGCTGTCCTGATCCAAAAATCCCGATTCATCGGCGGTTGGCAATTCCCGTGCGCGTAGGTGCTTCACCTCTTCCGCAAGTTGCGCAACAAGGGATTCCAAGCTCGTCTCAGGTAGAAAGATTTCCTCATCTGGAGTCATGGCATTCAATAATGATAAAAACCTCCTTTTGACAAGGTAAGCATCATCGATGCTTTGATAGGTCTCTCTGCCAAATCGGCGACTTCCCGCCTCCAATGGGCAGGGCGTCGTTTTGGATTCAAGGTTGAAATGTGCGACGTGGACTCTGAATGCCTGCGGGCCATTCGGGAACATCACGTTTCCCATCATTGTCAAAATCGGCCCTCATAAAGGCCTCAAAGTTGATTTTTGCACCATGCGTTGTGTTTGTTGTGAAATCCATGGGACCCACGGGTTGAGGACCCCACTTGAGCAGGAGCACGGTTGTGATTGGGGCTTGGGGGAGAGGGGGGTCGATGATGATGGATTCGCTATCGGTTTCGCGCACCACACGATCCACTCCATCAAAGTTATATTCGACATGGTCACCGACGGCGAATCGGTTCGCTCCCTCAAAAAACAAACGGGATTCCGTGTTGGAAGCAATCTTTTTTCCGTCCAGAGAAACAACACTGAGCGGAACCTGAGCAAATTTGGGGTCCTCGTGGATCGAGCCTTCCTCAAGGCCGACCGCTTGGAAATCTTCAACCGAATTGAAGACCTTGCGTCCATCGCCTGAAAGAGCTGCCAATTGGTCTGTCTGGGCTTCGGTTTGCCAAAACAGGTTGTTGGTGGAGGTGAGATCAGCGGGCGTGATTTTGCCGCCGTATGCGTATTTGCCGCCACGTATGTCGAAGATATTATTTTTGAAAGTGTGTCCACCGCCGTATACGGGAATGGCCCCATTCGCATTGAGCGTGAAGGTATTGTTTTCAACCAAAAACCCGCCGCCTTCTTTTTCCGTGCCCGTGTTTTTGCGGTCCGGTTCGCTTTGGCTTACGAAGAATGAATTTGCCGAGGCCCCTCCGATAATGTTGTTGCGGGCGACAAAATCGACAGTCTGCTGGGTGTGAGCATTCTGCCCGGAGGCCATGAGAACATTGGAATCAAGAAGGTAATTTTTCAC
>JBGTLQ010000035.1:0-2438 GCA_041744075.1 Terrimicrobiaceae bacterium | reverse complement strand
TTCAGGTGCTGCTGGTAAAGTCGGTTGGCATTGTCGAAATGCACCTTCATGTCTGCACTGAAGGCCTCGTCGCCCTGCGACACTTGATCAAAGAGATCGCCCACAGGCACGATCTGTCCCAAGCGCAGCGTATCCTTCTGCTCCGAAAGCAACATGGCCATGACCTTGAGCGCTGTGCGCTCCCGCTGGAGTAGCGAGGAAACCGCCACGAGGGTTTCAACCAAGGCCGGGCTGAAGGGATACAATTTACGAAAATCTTCCCGGTTCGCCTCGCGAGTCAGCAGGGTTTTCATGGTCTCCTCCCGGATCGTTTTCGTTCGATCAAACTCCGCGTCCATCTGGGCTTTGGCAGCATCCGACTTCGGCAGCAGGATGCGTTTGCCAGCAATGGCGGGCAGATTGCGATCCTCAAGGTTGATCACTCCAAAGCGACCCTCGTGGTGACTCAGCACATCGGAGAACGCCAATTTCTCCGCGCCCGCAACCTGCTTGCCAATCAGATCACGCAGATCGCGTTGACGCGCAATAAAGCTCACGAGCGGCACGGGACGATCTGCACGATTTGACTCCACAAGTTTCACCACCTTGTTGCCCTCGCGACTGATGAAAATCTGGTCCGCAGCGTAGCTGGCCAGCCACAGGATGAGTTCATCAAGGAAAAGCACCGCAGTGTCGTAGCCGAGTTCCTTGGCGTGTGCACTGATCACCGCCAGTCCATCGTCAAGATCGACGAACTCTTCCGTGTTCTTCATCGCCGGGAAATGTGTGTCCACAAGGTCCCGCACAAGCCGACGACACATCTCGGAGTTGTGCGGTGCCCCAAGTGCTTTCTCGTATCCTTCGGTATCCCATGCGGCGCTGATGTTTCCCCAGCCTCCTGTCCCTCCGCTTTTCCCTTTGTTGAGCATCTCCAGGAACTTCGCGTCGCCTAGATTCTCCCGCAGTTGTTCTGCATTGGCGAGCAGTCCCTCGGCTAAAAACACGGGCGGAGTCGGTGCCTCGGGATGGATGCGACCGATGAAGTCTGCATACCCCCCAAGAATCGCGGACTCCAGATTCTTGGCGTTCATCAGGTGGTAAGGCACCATGAGAAATTTCCGGCCCTCCATCCACTCACTGTGTTTGGCGATCACATTGGCGAGTTCAGGAATGGACCGTGCGTGCGAGTTACCCGATAGGATGAGGTGGAGGATCGCCATGAAATGGCTTTTGCCGCTCCCGAAACTCCCGTGCAAGTAAGCTGCTTTGCTGGTGCTGCGACCTCCGGTCCCCTGCAATGCGCCCTTCACCAAATTCAGGGCCTGATCGAAGCACTCCGCCAGTTGAGGCGTTACTTGATAATGCCTGACCGTTCCTTCCGGGTCGGTGATACCCTCGCTGAGTCGAAGCACGAAATCGCCCCTTCCGACATGGTCGGGGATGTTGATGAGTTCTTTAATGTAAGACATGACAATCTTGAGGATACACGGATGATTTCCGGCCCTATTCGAGAGGGCGTCCGGATATGGCCGGATTTTGGCCGGATCGATATTCTCCTCCTATGTAGGCATAAATCTTGTATCTGAGAACCAGATTTAAGAGCGGTGGCCGGATATGGCCGGATTTTGGCCGGATTTCACTCATGGGCACGCTTTCCCATAAATTCATAAGTGGTGGAAGGTCCTTTGCCCCGACGTTCCAAGAGTCCCATTTCCTCAAGTTCCCCGAGATCACGGCGGGTTTGTCGGATGCTGACTTCGGTGGCTTCGGAGTAGTCGCCTGCCTTGAATCTGGCACCTGGTTTCAATGTTTTTAGAAACTCTTCCTGCCGTTGATTCAGCTGCGCGGCGGTGTTGGGGCGCGGAGCCCGAAATAATGTCAGGGATACCACTCCATCAGCGGCTTTCCACTTTGGAGCTTTCGCCTTTAGCGCCCGACAGGCCCGATCCAGTTTTCGACCACCAAGACCAAGACGTTCCATCAATTCGCGAAGATAAAACACGCGAGCGATGTCCGGATTGGTCGGATGGGATTCCTCTTTCTCAACAATGTCTGTATCGTTCCATCCATCGGGCAATCGCCCGGGGTTTTGGATAACGAGATGGTTCGGGAAAATTTCAACCCGAAGCTGTCCACCGATAGTTTCGTAATCGCGATGCACCATCGCATTGACCAACCCTTCTCGTAGCGCATAGAGCGCATAGGCTGGTTGGTCTTCACGCTCCAGCCTGCCGGGCTTGAATCGTCCAGTGAATCCAGTTTGCTGTTGGATCACACTGATTGCCTGTCGCAAAACGGAAACTGCCGGTCCCCGCAAGTCTTGTTCATGGAGCGAGCGCCCTTGTTTATCCCCGTCGTAGGAGATGATGCGCAGCGTAAGGTTGGGAGACCATACCAGTGGGTCGCTCGCAAAGAGAACCATTGAGGCATTGGTCAGTTGGGAACCATTCAGCAGGTAT
>JBGTLQ010000034.1:0-3145 GCA_041744075.1 Terrimicrobiaceae bacterium | reverse complement strand
AAATCGGGGTCAGTCCACAAATCTTGACAAAATGACGGGGTTGGGTCATGAAATCGGGGTCAGTCCAGAATGGCACTAAGTTAAGGAAGGTTTGGGATGATTTTCGATCCCGACTTTGCGGTGAGGTAATTTGCCCATTTGCCTTCTGGGTTTAGTTAACAGGCGATGATTCTTCGGCCTGCGTTTTTTAGCTCTGGGTTCACTTCTTCCCGGACGATCTGGATTCAAATCACTGGCGATGGACAGAAGCATTTCATCGATCAGTGCTGATAGGCGTTTAGGCTTATCTTCAACCCCTTGCATTGCATTCGCAAACTCCCGAACTGTATCAAGGCACCCCTTAAACGAGAGCCTACGCAGATCAGAGTCTGGAAATCGGGGATTGGCATGTTTGAGTTAATTCATGGCTAGCCTGGCAGGGCTAGCCAATAATGCCGGCCGCCTTTCAGGATGAAAATGAACTCTGCAAATCAATGGTGGCTTCGCCGCGTTTGGTCCCATCGTGCGGCGGAGTGCCCAATCCACCGGATCCGCCGCCTCAGCGATCTATGCGTCTTTGGCTACTGAGAGGCCAAGATTTTCGACTGCTTTTGCTGAGGGGCTTTTTTAAAGACGGTTAGCAAAGTCACTAAGAGACAAGGGCGAAAAGGACGGGAAACAGCCACGGAGGGAAGGGGGATGGATCCTCAGCGAAGGATTGGAGCGGAGCCATCCGGGTTCGCCATCTTCGTCAACGAAGGCCACCCCAATCGGCAGGTCGAGTTGTTCGTTGGCGAGCAGGGTCATTTCCTCACGGGCTTTGTCGTGCATGGCAATCCACTCTTCCTTGAGCGCGAAAGGATCGAGATTTCGGGCTTTGATTTTATCCAATTCCATGGGGTCAATTTTTGCAAAACGGATGACCATCTTTAATAGTGAGAGCGGATTAAATCCGGGATCTTTTCCACACGCGGCCCACAGGATCGCTTCCAGCGGATAGCGGCGTCCGAGTTCGACAATGTCGACATAATCACGGGTTTCGGTGCGGGCGGATAGTGCGAGCGCTTTGTTGATGGCCATGTCAAAAAGATGCAGCCTCCAGCCAAGCAAGGGGTCGGGAACGATGGGAAAAAAGCGAAAAGCGGAATCGTGCGCCCAATCGAGCTCTACTTTGTCACCCGCTTCTTTGACGATGGCTTTGCGGAATGAGACAGGTTTTTCCCAGGCACCCTCTCGATTGACTCGAATCACTTCGAGGCCGGCGGCTTCCAAAGTTTGCACATCGTGTTCGCTGGCCTGAGCCAGGTCCTCGATAGCGTCGTGAAACATATCGAAATCGTGAGAAAAACGCGCCGAGTCATCCGCAGCATTTAGGACGAGGCCACCGGCAAAATGGCTGGATTCACTGCGGTTGCCGACAATGAGGCCAAGCACTTTCCGCTGGAATTCTGTTAAAGGCATCGCTGTAAATCCTGTGCTGCCCGCCATGCCTTTTTGTCACCGTAATCGCGCAAGTGTTCGACGACCAGCGGAAGATCATCCCAATAGCGCACCCTCGCCTCGGGATGCCAGAACCAGAAGCAACCGGAATAGGTGCGGATCAGTTCTTCCGCTTTCTCCACCAATTCGGGAGGAGCAGGAATCCGTTCAGGGAATGTCGCAGCGGGTTTCATCACCCACCGAACTTGCCGAAAACCGGGTCCAAAAGCAAGCGATCAGGCTGTCTGGGCCAGGGGAAAAAAGGGAAGAGGTTCGCGCCAAGTCCGCAAAGCACGCCAAGGATTCAGAGGGAAGGGTCATAAAAGGCGGCCTGAACAATGATTTTCGCAATATATCCATTCTCTTCTTGGAGGGCTTGGCGACCTTAGCGCGAGCCATTCCTACACATTATTTTAAATGGGATTGCCTTGCTGTCTGGGCGATGCACCGCACCGGCTATGGCACCGCGAGGTTTGAAAGGTGAGGGACTGAGAGGCGTTGGACAATCACGGCCTGTCCGCAGCGTGGGGCGATTTCAACACGTCCACTTCAAATCTTCCCAAAAAACTTGATCCTGGAGCTGGCCCAGCAATTCTAGCGTTGCTCTATGACACGCCTCTCAAACTGGTCCCCGACGATGATCTCGTGCACGCCGAAATCTCTATTTTCAGGGAACTTTGTGGCGAGTGGCCTTGCCTCGGGTTCCGCAACGGTGGAGTTTGATTGGCTTACGGAGCAGGGGCGGATTGGGGGTGCGTTCTCAGGGTACGAAATCAGGAAGCATGGAGCGTTCAGTGGACGGTGGACTTTGGAACGCGCGGGTGCGGTCGTGGCTGAAGCACACAAAGGTTCGGCGATGTTTCGGAACTTTGTGGTCACTGGCGAGGATGTGGAGTTTACGCTTCGACCGGAGTCTGCTTTTACGAGAGCTTTTCAGATTATTGTGGATCGGCAAGTGAGGGGGTGCATTCGGCCAGCGCATGCCTTCACGCGACGGGCAAGCATTGAATGTTCCGCGAGAATCCCCGAGCCTATTCAGCTTTTTGCTTTTTGGCTCGTGGCTCTCACTTGGCGGCGCGGCGCAAGAAATAATGCTGCCGGGGCCTCCTGAGGGGCGGATTCACGTTTGGTGGGAATGAGTTTTCAGGTGACGATCCTCAGTGTTAGGTAGTGACGCTTCGCGTTTTGTGCTTCACTTGGCGCGACGGAGCGCACCATCCACCTTTCGCCTCGCCACGGTGCGGGGAGCCTGTTATCTTTTCATTTTCTGATGAATCGAGAAACCAAACAGCTGGCAAGGGCATGGCGAAAATCCTCCATTGCCGCGCGTATTCTGCGACGCGAGGCGGCGGGGACGCTGTTGGCCAGGGACATTCGCATCGGAAAAATTTTGGGTGACGATCCCGCAGTGTCATCGAGGCTCATCCAACAAGCACTGAAAGGTTATGAATTTCGAGATCTCCGCCTGGCAAACTCCCGTCGGCAGGTTGCTTCAAAAATTGGCCAAAGCACTTCCGGCTGAGCCATCTCAGGAAATCGTGGTGTTCGGCAGCGCCCCGCTTCAACTGCTGGTGGAACACGGACTTTTGAGCAAGAATTGCGATATCATCGGTGATGATGCGGTTCAGTCCGTCGCGGCTACGATTTCTGAACCCGGCGTGTTAGGAGATCTCTATTTTGAAGTGTG
>JBGTLQ010000033.1:0-63000 GCA_041744075.1 Terrimicrobiaceae bacterium | reverse complement strand
CCTCGCGGTCCTCGCCCTCAACCGGGCCTTGAGTGAGAAATCGCTTAGCCGGCAGGCCACATGATCATCACATAGGCCACATAGGCTAAAAAGAGAGCTACCCCCTCCCACCGCTGCAACCGTAGGCCCGTCCACAACAACGGTAGCAACGCAGCACACATGACAACCATGGAATAGATATCAAATTGGCTGATCTGAGGGGCATGCAGCGGTGAAACCAAGGCACCGATGCCAAGGATGGCAAGGACATTAAAAACGTTTGATCCGATCACATTGCCAAGCGCAATATCCGGCTCATTTCGAAATGCTGCCACAACGGATGCTGCAAGTTCCGGAACGCTGGTGCCTGCGGCGACAATGGTTAACCCAATCACAGCTTCACTCACTCCGAACGACCGCGCCAAGGCCACCGAGTGGTCAGTTAATAGGCGCGCTCCGACAACCAGGATTCCAAGGCCGGCCAGAATAAGGACCACATCCAAAATCACCGAGCCGTGACGCTGGGGCATGCTTTCCGCAAATTCGGCCTGCACTTCTGGAGGAGCCGTCCGACGGGCGATAAGGACATTGGCCGCCACATAAATGAGAATCCCTATCACAAGGAAGGTCCCCTCCAATCGACTGACCACCCCATCCCATAATAGGAGTGGCACCAAAAGCGCGACCCCAACCATCACCGGGGCATCGATCTTCAAAAGCTGAAACTGCACTTTCATGGGCGAAAGCACGGCCGTGATTCCCAGAATGACTCCGACATTAAAAAGGTTCGAGCCAATCACGTTTCCCACAGCAAGGTCGCCCCTTCCTGCCAAGGCTGCCTTCACACTCACAAAAACCTCCGGGGCGCTCGTGCCAAATGCCACCATCGTCAACCCCACAACCAAGGGAGTAAGACCCAAGCGCAAGGCCAACGATGAGCTTCCCCTAACTAGTCCCTCTGCTCCAGCATATAGGAGCACCAACGACAGCGCGACCAATAACCAATGAACCCACATCCTTCAACTCATGGGCCATCTGAGGAAATCGCGCAAGTGAGTTTCGCTTGGAAATTCCAGAATCCGCGTGTCCCCAGGTGGAATCGAACCACCATCTGAGCTTTAGGAGAGCCCTGCTCTATCCGATTGAGCTATGGGGACGTTTGCAGATCAACAATGAGTGTTGGCTCAACGGGGGTAACCGCTAAGCAGCCTCTCATATCATGTTTTGCTTACCATGCTTGAATCATCCTGTAAAGGTCTCCTAAGACAACGCTCACTGTCGCTCATCGCCAATGAATCTTTCATTTTCCCGGCGGCGATTATTGATTTTCGGCGACTCCTTCACCAGCCAGAGCCTCTTTGGCCTCGGCGGCGGCCTGAATTCGTTTTCCTTTTTCAATCAGGCGGGCACAAAATTCTTCCTCTCCGGCAAGCGGATACTTTTCTTGGATTTCCTCAAATCGTTTGAGAAAGTCGCGTGTATAAAGGTTCATCGACAGAAACTCTTTGCTGAAAGCCTGGCTTTGGGCAGCAACTTCCTGACGATGTTTTACTGCTTTTCTCGCTTCTTCAATGGCAGACAGGGCTTGTTCATATTCCCGTTGCTGGCTGGTGGATCGCCGCTCGGTCTCGGACAAATCAAAGGCATCCTTGCTGGTGGTTTTGGTGTTCTCAAAAGAGGGTGCTGACAAACCCAATTCCGAGCTGTCAGGCAAAAACTCTTTGGAATTCACGGGCGTATCCAAACCAAAGTTGACCGTTTCCTCCGTCTCCTCGGCATTGAGCAGCAAAGGAGCCGTGATCAGTACAGCAAACAAGACTACGCGAATTTCTTTCATAACATTTTTACTCACGGCTGAAGCCTCTCAGTTTCCCAGCGGCGTTCAGCATCTTTGGTGTAAAGAAAACGATCATGGAGGCGGTTGGCACCCCCCTGCCAAAATTCCATGCTCTCTGGCTCTACCCGAAAGCCACCCCAGAAATCAGGCAAAGGCACTTGGCCATCCCGAAATTTTTCCATCATTTCGTGAAATTTTGCTTCAAGAAGTTTTCTGGAGGAGACGGCCCGGCTCTGCTCGGAGACCCAGGCGCCCACGCGGCTGCCAACCGGACGACTCATAAAGTAGGCCAGGGACTCGGTGTGGGAGATTCGAGTGGCTTTGCCGCGGATCGAGACCTGCCGCTCTAAGGGAAGCCAGGCAAAAAGCAGGGCCACGTGCGGATTTTCCTCGATTTCCTTGGACTTGCGGCTTCCGTAGTTGGTGAAAAAGACAAACCCCTTCTCGTCATAAGCCTTGAGAAGCACGGTCCTTGCACTCACCTGACCTGCGGCGGTCGCCGTGGCCAGCGTCATCGCATTGGGCTCCAGCAAACCCGCTTCTCTGGCCTGATTAAACCACCCCCGGAATTGATCCACAGGATTTTGAGACAAATCCTTTCGATGGAGACCTTGGGATGTGTATTCCCGCCTCAATGCATCAATGTGGTCTTCCATAACGTCAGTTTTGCTGAAGCGAGCGACGTACGCAATTCTTTTGGAGTTGGTTCTGCGAGAACGCCTTGGGATTGCTGCGTTTGCCCAATTGGAGGTCGAAAAGGTTGGTGTTTCAGGAGGGAACCCTTGCAGTGAAGGCCGATGACTGGTAACCAAGTCTGCTCATCCATGAATATTCACGAATATCAGGCCAAACAGTTAATGGAAAAATTCGGAGTCGCCGTTCCTGGCGGGTCTGTCGCAGGAAGTCCCGAAGAGGCCGAGCGGGTTGCACGGGCGATTGGAAAAAACAACCTCGTCGTCAAATCGCAAATCCATGCGGGTGGTCGTGGCAAAGGAACTTTTAAAAGCGGATTCCAAGGTGGTGTGCATCTCGCCAAAACAGCCAACCAAGTTCGCGATTTGGCAGCGCAAATGATCGGGCAAACGCTGGTGACTCATCAAACCGGAGAAGATGGTCGTCTGGTCCGCAAGGTGCTTGTTGCTGAGGCTGTTGAAATCAAGCGCGAACTCTATTTTGCCATTCTCATTGATCGTGCCATCTCAGGACCACTCATCATTGCCAGCACCGAAGGGGGGGTCGAGATCGAAACGGTCGCTGCCAACACCCCCGAAAAAATCATCCGTGAACCCGTCGATCCCGCCCTTGGCCTCCAACCCTACCAAACCCGGAAGATTGCCCGCCAGCTAGGGTTCACTTCGACAGAAATGCGCGCGGCCTGCCGTCTCTTTACGTCGCTTTACAAGCTGTTTATTCAGTCCGATTGCTCGATGGTGGAGGTTAATCCCCTCGTGGTCACCACAGGCGGAGAAGTGTTGGCCTTGGATGCGAAGTTCAACTTCGATGACAACGCGCTTTTTCGTCAGCCAGGAATTTTGGAGTACCGAGATATTGAGGAAGAAGATCCCCGCGAAGTGGAAGCCTCAAAATTTAATCTCAATTACATTGGCTTGGACGGAAACATCGGCTGCATGGTGAACGGGGCCGGTCTTGCCATGGCAACGATGGACATCATCAAGCTCTACGGTGGAGACCCTGCCAATTTTCTTGATGTTGGTGGCGGTGCCAATGAACAGCAGGTCACCGAGGCCTTCAAAATTCTCATGGCCGATCCCAAGGTGGAAGCCATCCTTGTCAACATCTTCGGCGGGATCATGAAATGCGACATCATCGCCCAAGGGATCATCAACGCGATCAGATATCTTGAATCTCAAGAACAACGTCTCGTTCCGCTTGTGGTTCGACTTGAGGGCACAAACGTCGAAGCCGGACGCAAACTGATCGAGGAATCCGGTTTAAGCGTCCAAGCCGCCACGGGCCTCACCGAGGCAGCCAAGTTGGTTGTCGCCGCTGTGAAAAAAGCCTGAACCAGCCGTTTTCCATCATCAACTTTTATCACCCATCTCTGAGAAATGTCTGTCCTAGTCAATAAAAATACACGCCTGCTTGTGCAGGGTATCACTGGAAAAGCCGGCGGGTTTCATGCCCGATCCTGCATGGAATACGGAACCAATGTTGTGGCAGGTGTCACCCCGGCCCGCGGCGGAGAAACCTTCGAGGACAAGGTCCCGGTTTTTGACACCGTCTATGAGGCTCGCCAAGAAACCGGCTGTAATGCTTCCATGATATTTGTGCCCGCAGAGTTTGCCGCAGACTCCATTCTGGAAGCTGTGGACGCCGGAGTGGAGCTTGTCATTTGCATCACGGAGGGCATACCCGTCATTGATATGATGCGAGTGAAGCAGGCCATGCTTAACAGCAAGAGCCGCCTGATTGGTCCAAACTGCCCGGGCATCATCACCCCAGGAGAGTGCAAAATTGGCATCATGCCGGGTTATATCCACAAACCCGGAAACATCGGTGTGATCTCTCGTTCTGGCACTCTCACCTACGAAGCCGTTTGGCAACTCAGCACCCGAGGTTACGGACAAAGCACCTGCATTGGGATCGGAGGCGACCCTATCAATGGCACAAGCCATCTTGAGGCTCTTCAACTCTTTAACGATGATCCCGACACCCATGCCATCATCCTGATCGGCGAGATCGGCGGAACAGCCGAAGAGGAAGCCGCGGCATGGGCCAAGGACAACTGCAATAAACCCATCGCAGCCTTCATCGCCGGGGCCACGGCTCCTCCCGGACGACGCATGGGCCATGCCGGAGCCATCGTGAGCGGCGGCAAAGGAACCGCCGCTGGGAAGATTGAGGCTCTCCAAGCGGCCGGTATTGCCGTGTCCGAGTCACCCGCCGATATGGCGGAGACTCTTATCAAAATTCTTTAACAGTCCTTATCGGCGTTTGTCACGGAAGGGCGGTTTCTTCTTTGCAAAGGTGCGAGGTTCAGGAGCCGCTTCAACCTTGCGGATCGTGATCTGTTCATTTCCGTGGCTAACCGTATTTCCTGAACCCGAAAGGGCCTTGGCAAATTCCTCGGGAACTTGCGCGTAGGAACTATCCGGGGTGAGTTCAATGGTGCCCACACGCCGCCCATCCAAGCCTCCCCCCGAGGCGAGTGCATCCACAATTTCCCTTGGCCCATAGCCGGCATTGCGCCCAACGCTCAAAGATACCCAGCGCTTGCCCGGAGATGGTTTTTGCAAGAACGTTTCACGACTGTCACTGCGATCCCTCGATGACCCACGGGGATCAGATTTTTCCCATGGGCGTGCGCCTCCACTTTTTTCCGCAAAACGGGTTGGCCTTTTCTCACGATCACGATCAAAGCCTTTGTCATATCCTCGCTGCGAATCGCGCTCGGGCCCCCTCTCGCGATCCCTATCTCCCCTCTCACGGAAATCAGGACGGTCATCCCGCTGAAAAGATGGTGGAGCGGTTGGTGCTGGTGTCGGCGCATTCTCGGTTCCTCCCGCCAGGAGATGAAACAAGGCTGCGGCAAGATCGGTTGAGCTGATGCCTTCTTCCAAAAGTCGCTCCACAGGTGCCGTGGCAGCTTTCCATTCGCCGCCTTCGAGGCAGGCTCGGACTTTCTCCAGCAGCCCTTCCATGCGACGCGACTCGACCTCGCCGACAGTAGGGAGTTTGCCACGCTGGATTTTTGTGCGCGTGAATCGCTCGATAAATTGCAGTTTGTAAATCTCGCGGCCCGATACAAAAGTGACCGCCATGCCCCGCTTGCCCGCTCGCCCGGTCCGACCAATACGGTGAACATAATCCTCGGCGTCATACGGCAAGTCATAGTTCACGACCAATTCGAGGTCATCCACATCGATGCCACGCGCCGCCACATCCGTTGCCACCAAAAACTCGAACTCGGACTTTTTGAATTTGGTCATCACCCGGGTCCGCTGCGCTTGGGGAATCCCACCATGAAGTCGGTCCGCAGAAAATCCTTGGGCAATCAACGAGTCGGCCAACTCATCCACCATCCTCTGGGTGTTGCAAAAAATGATGCCAAGTTTGAAAGAATGATAGTCGATCAACCGGATCAACGCTTCCAACTTCGCGCGGGAATGCGTCTCGTAAAACCATTGCTCAATCGCGGGAGCCGAAACTTCTTTCTGCTCAATGCGGACACTCTCCGGGTCCTTGGCGTAGCGGTTGATGAGATCCCGAATCGCTTTGGATACCGTGGCTGAGAAAAAGACGGTCTGACGGCTCGAAGGCGTTGCATCCAAAATCTTTTCGATGTCTTCACGGAAGCCCATATCAAGCATCCGATCTGCCTCATCCAAAATGACAACCTTCACGGTATCGAGCTTCAGTGTCCCGCGCTCGATGTGGTCAATCAGTCGCCCCGGCGTGCCAATCACGACTTGGACCCCCTTCTTCAATTCGTAAAACTGACGGTCATACGAAGCCCCTCCATAGATCGGCACCGAATGAACCCCTTTTTTGAAAGCGGTCAGCTTGTGCACCTCATTTGCCACCTGAGTAGCCAACTCGCGAGTCGGGCACAAAATTAAAACCTGCACGCTCGTATCCGAGGCATCAATTTTCTCAATTGCCGGAATCGCAAACGCCGCCGTCTTCCCCGAACCCGTCTGCGACTGCCCCACCACATCCCGACCCGACATCAAAATCGGAATCGCCGCCGCCTGGATCGGCGAAGCCTCCTCAAACCCCAACGTCTCAACTGCCTTCAACAACTCGGGCGAAAGCCCAAGCTCACCAAATGATACTTTTTCCATATTGCCAGCCACCCTACCTGCTCCGTTCCCAAAGGGAAAGCCCCATGCTGAGTCTTTCATTTCCAATGCCTCTCCCGCTTACGCGGTACACCTGCACCGCGTAAACGGATGCGAAGGCTGCTCTGTTCCACATGTTCTATCCCGGTAGCCTTCTGCCGAGTTGTTGCAAATGAGTTGACCTATTAAAATGACCTGTTATTTTTTTAAAAGGTCACATGCCAAAATGATTGATGAAACAAAAGTCAGAAACTTGATCTCGCACGGCGAGAGTTCAACTGTTGAGTTCAAGCGCGACGAACTGCATCCCGAGCAACTTGCGAGGGAGATCGTGGCGATGGCAAACGGGAATGGCGGCGTCATTTTGCTTGGTGTGGAAGATGACGGGAACATCAGCGGGCTTAAGCGTGCAAACATGCAGGAATGGCTCTTAGATACCGTGGTCGGGCGGTATGTGCACCCTTCCATTCTTCCAAGCTATGAGGAGGTGTCCGTCAAAGAGGGGCGCATTGGAGTGCTGTCGCTTAGTCAGGGCGTTTCGAAACCTTACGTCGTTCGAGACAAGGATCGGGAGGAGGTGTTTGTTCGCACTGGAAGCGTGTGTCGTCGTGCCACACGTGAACAGCAGGTTAGACTGTGTGCCGCCGGTGGGTTGCTTCACACGGAGATTCTGCCGGTTTCCGGCACGTCCTTTGCCAGCTTGGATCGCGTGAGGATCGAGAATTATCTGCGGGACATCTTGCGGGATCCCGAGGTGCCAGAGCTGGACGCGGAGTGGATCGAGCGGCTAATGGCTCTCGGGCTGATGACGACCGATGCGGCCGGTGATCGGGTTGCGACGATTGCGGGACTGGTGCTTTTCGGGATTCGTCCCAGACGATCGCTCAGGCAGGCGGGAATCCGGCTCATGGTTTTCCGCGGGCAGGATAAAGAATACCAAGCAATGCTTGATGTGGCCTTGGACGCTCCGATGGTCGGTCGCTGGCAGGTGAACGGCAGCGAGCGTCGCCTGATTGATGATGGATTGATCGAAAAATTTTCCGATGCCGTGGCCCCTTTCATTTCACAGGAGGATGCAGGAATCGATGCCTCGTTCCGGCGTGGAAAGACATGGAGGTATCCACGTGAAGCGGTTCGTGAAACGGTTGTGAATGCGCTCGCCCACAGAGACTGGACAAGGTTCGTGGACATAGAGGTCGGAGTGTATGCCGACCGTATGGAGGTCATCAGCCCGGGCTCTTTGCCGAACTCTATGACCATCCAAAAAATGATGGCTGGTCAGCGCTCGATGAGAAATCAGATCATCTCCGAGGTCCTTCGCGACTACGGTTACGTGGATGCCCGTGGCATGGGCGTGCGAACGAAAGTCATTCCTCTCATGCGGGCCTCCGGCCTGGAACCGACCTTCGATGCCACGGAGGACTACCTCAAAACCGTGCTTTGGAGCTCGCAGGCCGAACGTTCGGATGTTGGATCGCGATCCAGAGCTCAGGAGTCTCCCTCTAGGTTTAGTGGTATCGGGTCAGTAAAAGGTCAATCCGAACAGTGCTCTGACCCAAAAGATGGAAATTCTGACCTTTTATATCTTCTTAAAGTCGATCCAACTGCGACTTATGAGCAAGCCGCGGGAGCCCTAAAAACGAGCCCGGCCACGATCAAGCGGTGGATACAAAAGTTGAAACAAGGCGGGAGGCTTCAGCGGATCGGCTCTAAAAAGACAGGACGGTGGGAGGTCATCGAATGATTTGGAGACGCGGCTGGAGCCAGCTCGAAATGACGGAATTTGCGGCTTTCAGTTTTTGAAAGGGTCAATGCCTTGATCCAGTGTGTCCATCGTGTGCTTGACCAGAGATTTGATTGTTTCAAGAGAGACATTTTCGCTCCCTTTTAACTCATCAGTTCCCGATACATTGACGATGCTGCGTCTTCCTTGAGTAAGCACAACCCTCGTGGCCTTTGCCTGGAGGATACGCGTTTGCGTCCCAATTGAGAATTGTGCAACACCTGGACGCCTGGAAAAATTGATAACAAGCTCCTCAAACGCAATTCTTGCGGCCTCTTCATTAGGCAACATTTGGTATGTAACAATATATAGTTGATTCTCATGCAGGAGTGATTTCATACCGATGCTTGTGTATGGATAGCTAATGTCTTCATCAAAAATTGTTAATGATGCGCTTTTTAAGAAATCCTCCAATGTGCCCATGACCTTGGACCGCTCAGAATCCATCCCATTCGCTGGGAAAATGAAACACAGGAGAAAAATAAATAGAAACGGGATTGGTCTCATGGATTGCTGTCGGTTGTGGGATCACTCATCATCTTGGGCTAAATCATATGGTCTTTGTGGACCACCCAGTTCCTCACCACCATGCCACATATGGAGGTAAGACTGCAAAGATCCAAATATCACCATCTGAATTTGTTGCCGGAAAACTTCCTCCAAAGGTTTTGGCCTTTTTGCGGAATGGACCCTGTTACTTGCCGCTTTTCGACCGTGCTGCTGGGCATGAGTCTCTAGGCTCCGTCGAAGGACTTGTATCCGACTATTCAGTGGCCAAATGGTTTTGAGGTTTGCCCTGATGTGTTGAGGGCATGGTATGAGAGGGGAATTGTCGAGAATGACCTTTCGTCCTGAAGGCTCGTTGCCAAAGATCTCGTAGCGAGAAAATCATGGTCACTATCCCTGTCCGAGACTCTCTCCCGTTTACGCGGTACACCTGCACCGCTCAAACGGGCGTGAAATGAGGAGGAGTTGCTCGCAGTTGTTCCATCTATGTGACCACGGTGGATCTGGGTGCAAGGGAGAACTTATAGGATCAGGAAAAGGCCTTGAGGGCTGTGAGGAGGGCGGGGGTGGGGAGGCCGATGACGTTTTTGAGGCAGCCTTGGATTTCGGCGAGGAGGTGTCCTTCGTCCTCTTGGGCGGAGTAGCCGCCGGCTTTGTCGAGGGGGTTGATTCTGGCGAGGTAGGCGGCGATCTCGTTTGCGGTGAGGGGGTGGAAATGGACGTTTGTGGTTTCGACCCAGGTGAGATTGCGGGATTTATTGACAAGGCAGACGCCGGTGAGGACGCGGTGGGAGCGACCGGCAAGGGTTGTCAGCATTTCGGCGGCGTGGGCGAGGTCTTTGGGTTTTCCAAAAATCGTGTCCTCCAGTGCGACGACTGTGTCGGCGCCGATGACAATGGCCTCGGGGTGGGAAGCGGCCACGGCATGGGCTTTTTTTTCGGCGTTGAGCGAACAGAGTTCTTCAGGAGAATGATGTCCGGGTTCGAGTTCTTCGATGTCAGGGGCAATGATTCGGAATGTGAGTCCTGCCTCTTCGAGAAGAGCTTTCCTGCGAGGCGAGGTTGATGCCAGGATCAGGTCAGGGCTGGTCATCGATTCCTTCCGATCTCAAGCGAAAGCGGGCAGTTAAAATTGCTCTTCGTTTTCTGGAATCCCGATATCGCGGCGAATGCTTTCCAGCTGCTTTTTCATTCGGCGGCTGGATGTGGGGCGATTGCGAACATTGACGACGATGCCGTAAACGAGAGGGGCCAAGGCCGTTGCTCCAGCCAGGAAGCAGGCGATGGCGGCTTTTTGGCGGGCTGAGCGACCGAAACGATCTCCGATGAGAATACCGACCCCAAAACCGATGGCGGCTTGGGAAAACGCGACGATTCCAGTGACAGGTAGGTTGTCTCCGAATTTGTTGAAGGAAAGCTGGGACATAATGACCATTGTCATTACCTCTCATTCGAGGCATTTTCAACTGAAATGGAGCGTTCACTTGGAATCGATCTTGGCGAGGCAAGGGTTGGGGTGGCCATCAGCGATGAATTGGGCATGTTGGCGCACCCCTTGGAGACGATCAAAGTGGCGCAAATGGTGCCTGTGAAACGAGTGGCTGAGATTGTGGCCGACCGAAAAATTGCCAATGTGATTGTTGGAATCGCAAAAAACATGGATGGCTCAAGTGGGCCCGCCGCGGAAAAGGCGAAGAGCTTTATCGCTGTCTTGCAGGGGTTGGTGGATTGTCCAGTGATTGCGTGGGACGAGCGACTGAGCACGGTCCAAGCGCGTCGGGGAATGCGGGAGGCGGGGCGTTCCGAGAAGCAGCAGCGTGAAGTTATTGACCAAGCGGCCGCTGCGGTGATTCTTCAAAGTTGGTTGGATTCTCAAGCAGGGTGTTGATTTCGCAATCATGCGTTTAAAACTGATTGTTGCTTATGATGGCTCGACGTTCGCGGGGTGGCAGAGCCAAAAATGCGGGGGTTCGATCCAAGATGTTCTTGAGGCTGCGGTTTTGGCGGTTGCTGGCCAACCCGTTCGAGTACATGGTTCCGGGCGTACGGATGCTGGCGTTCACGCGGCGGGGCAGTGTTGTCATATCGATGTTGCAAACACACGAATGACACCGGAAAACTGGCTCCATGCTCTGAATACAAAGCTGCCATCGCAGATCCGTATCATGTCAGCGAAGGCAGTCGATGATTCGTTTCATGCGCGATTCACTGCCACTGGGAAAATGTATCGCTACCATGTCTTCTGTGGGCCGGTTCTCCCACCCGGGGAGCATAACCGCGCATGGTTGGTTCGCGAGCCTCTGGATTTGGATCGGGTGAAATTGGCGGCCACCCGATTTGTCGGGTGTCACGATTTTTCTGGTTTTTCCGCCAATCGCGGTGGTTCGGTGACTGACCCTCACCGGACGATTCGGAGGCTTTCGGTGACAACCCGCGGGCACAATTTATTTTTTACCGTGGTGGGCGATGGATTTCTTTACAAGATGGTGCGTATGATTTCTGCCGCCCTTGTGGAGTGTGGGCGAGGGGGGATTGAACCCGAAAAAATTCAAGCCATCCTCAGCGGAGCAGAAAAGAAAACGAACTTGGTGGCACCAGCCGGAGGACTCACCTTGGTGAAGGTGATTTATGGTCGGCGTAGAAGCCATCAGACATAATTTGATCGGATCTGGTGACGCAGTATCAAGTGGAGGAAAATCAGGAGTCCAAGACTTGTGAGGAGGAGGACGCCACAGTTGAAGGCGATGATGCTTGTTCGAAATCCAAAATATTCTTTGGTGGGGCCGAAGAAGACATTGAGATGGCGGGATTCACGGTAGTCGCTTTGTTCCATTTCCGCCTTCGAGATCAGGTCCGTGACTTTCTGATTCACATAGAGTTGCTCAGCGGTGACGCCGGGCTGATTTTTGAAGCGGTTTCGATTTAGGGACTCACCATCCAGCACGGCATCTACACGGGAAAACATTCGGTCCAGCGATTTGGGGTCCTTGGCCTGAAGGCCGGAAGTGATGGCCAGCAGGTCTTTGAGGTCTTCAAGGCGCTCGCGGGAGGCGTCATCCAACTCCCGGTTGGTGGCCAGCTTGGCAATCTCCGCTTGGATGAGCTCTTGGCGTGAGGTGAGAGGATTTTTTTTGGCTTGGGCATAAACCAGCGCTTCATACGACCAACGCATGGGAATCACTTCGCAGATAAATGGCACTTGCAGCTCACTTCGTTCTTCGGGTGGTTTGCCAGGGTGAGTGGCGGTCCATTGTTGCAGGGTGTAAACAAAATCGAGATTGCGGTTCATTTCCTCGTACTCAATGAGGGCTCCCGCCAAGATAATCTGTGGAATAAGAACCACGGGGATGATCAGCACAGCTGTTTTGCTCTCGTTGACCAAGGACGAAACAACGAGGCCAATGGCAAAGCCACTGATTGTTGTCAAAAGCATGGCCCAAAAAACCACCCAAAACACGCCTCGAACTTCCAAGAGGGCATTGCCCACGATGGTGTAGAGGGCGCATTGGATGACGGCAAAAACAGCCAGGGTCAGGCTTTTTCCCAACACATAATAGCTCAGGCGCAGATTCAGGTTTCGCTCTCGAAAGAGGACCGGTTTGTCGCGGGTGATGTCATCGACGCTATTGGTCAGGCCAAGAAACATGGCCACAACCAACGAGAGGAAGAGATACGTGGGGATGTGGAAGGCGCTGGCGAAATCGTAGGTTTCTTCTTTAGAGTATCGCAGCACAAACCCAATCAGGAAGGCCAGCACGGGTGCGGCAAGGAGCGTGATGAGCAGGTTGGCACGGTTGCGCAGCTTGCTGACAAAGGCTCGGAGGAGCACCACGCGAAGTTGTTGCCATTCATCACCCCAGCGCCAGGGATCCTTCCGTCGTGAGGCAGTAGGCAACACCGCTGGCGTTTCCTTCGGCGGGGGAGAGGACTGCACATCCTTCAGCAATCGATAAGCTTCATATTTGTCCCTCCAGTAGTCGGGAGGGAATCGCCGCGCAGGCACGAGTTGTCCGCGATTATTTTCCTCAAAAATGATATCGCCCGAAAGGTCGCGAAGGGGCGTCTCCAGGACATCAAAAATAAACTCAGGACGTGTGGCTCCGCAGGACTCACACCCTCCCAGCTCGGTGCCAAAGTGTTGTTGGTGTTCGGCCTCGGCAAAATATTTGAGCATCTCGGCTGGGGTGCCAAAAAAGACGAGCTTGCCACCACGGTCGAGAAGAACCGCTTTGTGGAACATCTGAAAAATTTTGGAGGTCGGCTGGTGAATGGTCACCATGACGATTTTGTTGTGCGACAACCCGCGAATGATCTCGATGACATGTTCCGAATCCTTGGAGGACAGCCCGCTGGTGGGTTCGTCAAAGAGGTAAATGTCCGCCGAGCCGATCATGTCCAACCCGATGTTCAAGCGTTTGCGTTCGCCGCCTGAGAGGGTTTTTCGATGAACCGGACCCACAACATAACCTCTGCGTTCGTTGAGTCCCAACTCCGCCAATTTGCCATCGATTCGGCGCGAGCGTTCCCGTCCTGACAAGTAAGGGGCTCGGAGAGCGGCTGCGAAGGAGAGGTTTTCTTCGATGGTGAGGTGTTCATCGAAGGCGTCCTCTTGGGGGATGTAAGTGACGTAGCGGCGGAGCAGGGAATAATTTTTGTAGAGCGAGCGTCCGTTAAAAAGCACTTCTCCCTGGCTTGGCGAAAATTGACCTGCGAGTGTCCGCATGAACGTGCTTTTGCCCGAACCGCTGGCCCCCATCACACAAACCATTTCTCCTCGCTGAATCGAGAAGGAGATCGCTTCAAGGGCGGTCACGCCTTTCCGAAATTTGCAGGTCAGGTCACGGGCCTCGAGGGTTCGGATAATATTTCGCTCCTCTTCAAGGAGACGTTCCGAAAATTTGCAGCGTAGGATTTGGCCCGCATCAATGCGGATGGCGTCCCCATCGGCCAGCGGGGCCGAGTTTCGCACCGGGGTTCCACGAACCAATATCGGGCGGTCCGATTGAAGCACTTCCAGGTGTCCCTCCTTGCGTTCGTAGTCACACGCAATTTTGAGAAGCACATCACCGCCACTGCCGGGCGAAAGCAGGATGTCTCCCTCACGCAGCAGGCCTGGATTGTTCGAAACAAGGTATTCGCTTTTGGAGGGTTTGAGTTGAAATCTGCCACCGAACTGACGCGCCCGCTTCCGCAGATCCCGAAGGTTCAACTCGCTGTCATTGTGAAAAATAATATTGTCATCGAGTGTGGCTTGGACGCGCACGCCGCTCGCCATCCGAGTGCCATTGAGGACAGCATCCACATCTTCCAGCGCGATCACTTCCACGCCCAAACCGAACACAACCTCCAGACATGAGTCTCGGGTGCGATTTTTCTCCAGGCGCACTTCGTCCAATTCCGTGATCGCCACAAAAAGCTGTGCGACTTGCACGTTTTTCTTAGCGTTAAAATAAAACATCAAGTCCGCGTGAGTGACCACCTCATCATCCACGAGGACCTGCTGACCTGGAAAAATGCGGCAAAATTCCCCTTCCTTGATGCGGCGACCGCCCACAATGAGAATCCGCCCGCTAACATTTTTAAGGAGAATCAAATCACGGTAGCGGTAGGCGAGGATGCGCTGGTCAGCGGTGAAGTCCTGGAGCGCAACCTCGGAATTGCCTGCTTTGCCAAAACTCACGGCTTCCAGTGGGGACGTGCCCTGATGGTAGATGCCTGGCGTGGTGAAGCCTTCATTGGCATTGAGCTGATAGACAATGTCGATGGCTTGGGCTGCCATGCCGAGGTTCGACATGAAGGAATAATACGCCACGACCTGTTCCTGCTTGAGACCAGCGCGCGAAATCAGGTCATAGAGTTGAACGCCGAGAAGGATCTTCCGTTCATCACTGAGTTGATTGGTGAGTTTTTGTGCGATGGCATCGAGGTCCTGCTGCTCGTGCAGGGCGTCCCGGAAGAGCTTGCGGAGTTCTGAATAAACCGCGTTGGGATAGTCATAGCGAAGGAAACCGAGGCTGGAATCAATTTCCTCCTCCAGCAACTCTCCATCAACTCTTGCGAAGGCCGCAAAGACTTTGATCAGGGTGGGAAGAAGGTTGGGGGCTTCGCCGACCGTGCGTGGTCGCCGCATCAATCGGCGGAAAGAATGTCGGATCGCGGATTGAGCCCGTCCCGCAGCAAGAAAAACCCCTTCAATCCCCTTTTGGGTGCGGCCGGAGGATTTCTCAGTGGGTTCCATGACCATCAGTGAATCAAAAAATTGGCGTGGTCACCAGCCGGGAAAATCCTGCAGGATGCTTTGCCCCCAACCCATCAAACCAGCCCCATATCACCCACACCTGTCACCTTAGAGTGAGGGCGCCGTCCGAACTTTGTCTTCCCACCGCGTGAGCAAGTGGATGACAACATTGGTGCCAAAGCGAAACGTGGTGGCGAGGGCATCTGGTGTTAGGTTACGAATGTAAACGCCGCGGTTGTTGAACAAAGTATCATTGATGGCCACGTATTGTTGCTGTTGGTTGCGGCGGGTGTCGATCTGACCTTGTTCATTGAGGCCAATCTGCCACATGTCTCCGTAGTCGTTTGAGGTGTAGAGAATGGCGATCTCCCCATAGATGCTCAGGGCTTGAACTTTGTCCTGATAGAAGTTGAGCCCGGGAGGGACGGATTTGATTTCCGCAAAGTATCCCTGAGTGAAGATCGGATGGTTGTCAGGAAGGGGCTCAAAGTCTTTGTCCACATCGGGAATCACGCGTTTCATCTCGCGACGGAAAGCAATATCAAACCGTGAACGAAGGCCGGGGACGGAACTGTCTCCCCAGATGCAGCCACCGCTGCGAACGTATTTTTGGAGGTTTTCAACTTCCTTATCGGTCAGTTTGAAGTCCCGGGTGCCAGTAAGAAAAATGAATGGAGGTTTCACTGAAAAGATTTGATCGCTGTCCAGTTTGATGGCTTGAACATTTTTGTAATTGGTTTTGATCCGGTCTTTGGACCAGAAGCTCATGAGGTAAAGCAAATTGGGCAGGCTGCCCGTGACGATTTTATTTTGGACAACTCGAACGGTGGAGTTCCAGTTTCCTCCTGCGTATTGGCCAATGTAGGCGGTGAATTCGAATTCCCGGCTCCGGGTTCCTGTACCACTGCCACTGCCCTTACCCCAACCTCCTGTGAACGCCTTGATTTGGGAAGCTGCGGCAGCGGACAATCCGTCGGAACCAATGCTTGATGCGGCCGGTGAGACCGCTGCAGCGCTGGGAGCCGTGGGGGTTGTGGTCATCACAGGCGAAATGGTCGGGCTCATTGTGAAATTGAGCGCGTTGGGGGCGGTGGTGGTGATGGCGCTGACCGATGAGGTCGTGGGTGTTGGCACCGTGGCGACATTGAAGGTGGTTTGCTGCGGGGTGGTTTGTTGTTGCGGTTGGGCGACTTCTTGGGCGCCGGCTTGGACAAAGCCTCCTTCGCCGCCTTCAAAATCCGGAGGTTCCTGCACGGCGGTGAACAACACCGTGGAGCCAAAAATCATCACAATGATCAGGTGGAGAACAAAAGAAATGGTGAAGTCCCTGGATTGGCTGAACTTATCCAGCAGGTTTTGCACATTTTTTTGATCAAGGAGGGACATGTCTAAAACTTTACCAAAACATCAGGTTCGATCAACCCGATTCGTCGAATTCTTCAGAATTTACTCACGTTCGATGGAGAGAAATTCGCCCACAAGGAAGAGGGAGCCTGTGATAAGCACCGGGCTTGCGGCGTTTTTTAGGGCATTCATCGCATGACGAGGGGAGGGGTGGGCCTGGGAGGGAAGAGCGGTGAAAGTCATAAGTTCGTCAGGCGAGATCGTTCGCTCATTGGCGACGGGCACAAAATGGAATGATGAGGCGATGGGTTCCACGGTTTTTAGGAGGGAGGCCACGTCCTTGTCTGCCAAACATCCGAAGATCACGGGAACCCGCAGGTTGCCAAATTCTTGTCTCCATGTGCTCACCAAGGCCTCAGCAGAGTGGGGATTGTGAGCCCCATCAAAAATCCAATGGCCAAGCCGCTGGAAACGCCCTGGCCAACACACAGTTGCCAATCCGGTCGTGATGGCCTCATTGCTCACCGCAAGCCCGGAGATTTTGATGGCTTCTACTGCCAGGGCCGCGTTTTGTTTTTGGTGGAATCCGCGAAGTGACACCTCTCCTTCCCATGGGGAATCTACGAATGTTATTCCCGACTGATGGGCTGCTGTGGATTCCGACAAAACCTTTTGAACCTCGGGCCATTGCGAGGAACTAACCACGGGGCGGCCAGTTTTGATGATCCCTGCCTTCTCTGCCGCAATCTGTGCAAGGGTTGTTCCGAGCCACTTGGCGTGATCCATGGCGATTGGTGTGATGACCGAAACGAGGGGGTTCACCACATTGGTGGCGTCCAAACGCCCTCCCATCCCCGTCTCGATAACGGCCACCTCACAGCGCCCCGCAAACCAGTCCAATGCAAGTGCTGTGGCGTATTCAAAAAATGTGGGGGAGGGGTCCCATGATGACGAGAGTTGTCGGAGTTTGTGGAGTCCTGCGTTGAGATCAGCCTCAGGAATGGGCAAGCCTTGGATACGGATACGTTCAGAAAAATCCACCAAGTGGGGTGAGGTGTAGAGACCGACTGTGTATCCTGCGTCGCGGAGAATGGCATCCAGCATGGCGCAGACAGAACCTTTGCCATTCGTGCCAGCCACATGGATGCAGCGAAGCGATAGGTGGGGGTTGCCAAGACCCGCGAGCAGACGGTTGATGTTCTCCAGCCCAAGTTTGATGCCAAACATCTGGGTGGAATAAAGCCACGTCAGTTCGTTTTCCGTCGCAACTTCCCGCAAATCCGCAGAAGGAACGCTCATTTTGAACCGGCCTATTTCTTGGAAACCGACATATAGGCCACGGCTTGGGAGAGGGCGGCTTTTAATTTTGAGCGATGGACAACGGCATCGATGAGTCCGTGTTTTTCCAGAAACTCTGCCGTTTGGAAGCCGGGAGGCAGGTCTTGATGTGTGGTCTCTTTGATGACCCGCGGACCTGCAAAACCAATCATGCTTTTGGGTTCAGCGAGAATGATGTCACCCACGGAAGCAAAGCTGGCCATCACGCCGGCCATGGTTGGGTTTGTGAGCACGGAAATATAAGGCAACTTGGCTTGCGAATGCAGGGCCAGCGCGGCACAGGTTTTGGCCATTTGCATCAGGCTGAACATGCCCTCATACATGCGTGCGCCGCCGGATGCGGAGACAATAATCACTGGCATCTTGTCTTTGGTGGAACGTTCGACGATGCGTGTGATTTTTTCGCCAACAACCGAACCCATCGATGCGGCAAGAAAATGAAAATCCATGACCGCCAATCCGATCTTGCTGCCATCGAGCGTTGCGGTGCCAGTTGTCACAGCGTCTTTGAGGCCGGTCTTATTTTGGTAGTTTGCGATTCGCTCCTTGTAAGTGGCGACCCCTTGAAATTCGAGGGTATCGACGGAAGTCATATTCGCATCGCATTCCACAAAAGATCCGGGTTCCACGAGGAGTTCGATGCGGGTGCGGGCGCTGAGGGTGAAGTGGTGACCACATTTGGGGCAGACCCAAAGATTTTCTGAGAGGGCGATGTTGTGAGTGACCTCACCGCAGACCGGACACTTGGTCCACAACCCCTCGGGCATTTCTTTGCTGCGTCCACCGAGTGCCTTGAGTATGGGCTTTTTGAAAATTGCCATGGGGGGATATTGTCGGTTCAGCCTCTTCCGATTGCAAGGGCATACACAGGGCCAGTTCCAGCCGCCAAAAGTTCCCTTGCGCACTCATCCAAGGTGGACCCAGTCGTCAGAACATCATCCACGAGAAGAATCTGTGCCTCTTTGATTTGGTTGTTTGATCTTATCTTGAAGGCTTTGCGCAGATTTTTCATCCGCTGCTTTCGATCAAAATGAGTTTGTGTGGTGGTATTTCGAACTCTTTGAAGGATATCCAAAACCGGGATTCCCATTTTTTTGCCGATGGCTCGTGCAAGCAACTCTGCTTGGTTGTAACCACGTTCCCGCCGGCGTAGTGGGTGGAGCGGAACTGGCACCAGAAAATCAGGATGTTCGGGCATGCGAGAATCTTGGAATCCCAGCACACCAAAATCTGCGAGGGGCTCGGCGGCCCATGTCATGTTCCGGTATTTGAGACCATGAATGAGTTCACGAATGGGGCCACGGCTTGGCATGACAGCAATGGCGCATTCAAAATGAAAGGTGCGGCCATGGCAATTCGGGCAAAAAAAGGTGGTCTCCACCAAGCCTGCGAATGGCTGCGAGCAGCTTTCGCAGCGTGGTGGAGAGATAGGGTGCAGATCCTTTTGGCATTCCCTGCACCACCATCCTTCGGAAATCCCCTTGGCACACCCCGCGCAATGCGGAGGGAGGATCAGATCCCGTGCGGTCTCAAGGATTGAGCGAAGCCCTGCGGGAATGTCCATATCGGAGATAGGCGGCGATGAATGCCGCAGCAATGCCAAGGGCGATGAGTGGAAGGATTCCTGTGGGGACCACTCCGCTGACCACATTGGGCCCGACCCATGGTAGAAACTCTTCAGGCGGGCTGGCCCGGAATTTTGCAAACCCATTCAGCCCCTGCTGGCCGACAATCCAGCCAGCGTGGATGCCAATGGCCAGCCACAGGGAACGCGTTTTGATTGTGACCCACGCGAGGATCATGCCAGCCACAAGCAGAGTCACAAATCCAAAGATGAGGATTGGCGTGGCAGGCAGGTTATCCAAGACCGCACCAAGTTGGGAAAACCCACTGGTCCATGTGACCTCCGAGGTGACCGGTTTTGCGGGACGAAGGAAGTGAACAGCCGCAAAAATCAATGACACTAAAAACGACGCTCGAACAGCTCCCATACTCCGCATGGCAAGCCCAAGGAAGACACCACGAAAAAGAAATTCCTCAAGGCAGGAAACAAACCCCGCTGTGAGAAAAATACGGAAAAGGGAAGAGATTTCGATGTCATTCCGGGGACGGTAAATATCATTTGAAATGTACAAAATAGCCAAAACTGCCACCGGAAGAAGGGCTGCCAAAATCCCCACGCCCGCATCCGCAAAACGATGAGGATTTTTCTCCAAGCCCAGATCCCGGAGTTTTGTGATGCCCAGAACAAACGCTACTGGAATGAGAGTCACGATCAGACAGATCTGCGCGGTGCGGCTAAAAAATCGGTGGAAGGGAAACCCCGCAATCGGAGTAATCCAAGAAACCCCGGCAAGTTGCTGAACGGTCCAATAAGCCAATGGCGAAATCAGGCACGTCGCCAGCACCACAAAAACGAAGGCCAAAAAAATCAGCAAAATCGGACGTTTCCGTCCCCATTGAGATATCACAAGCCTTGGGTGCCTTCTTTCCTTTTCGTTGCTCTTGCCATGTTAAGGCAGAACAGAGAACACCGGTGTCGGCGAGGGTGTGGGCGCAGGCGTCGGCGTGGCTTCTGGACGAATGCCCTGACGCTCAAGGGTCCGAGTGATAGCGGTGATGGCCGTGGCCGAGGTCATTCTGGCATTATTCGCATTGCGGGTTGACCCGGATTCATACTTCACATCCGCCCTGCTGGCACCCGCAAATCCAAGTTCAAGCAGGGGATCGCCCGTTGTGCTCGAGGTGGCTGATTCTTCAGCATTGGTCATCAGAAACCCGCGCAGCTTTTTTGCAACGCGAAGAGACACGCCCCCGCCGACATTTGTGCCGCCATCGGTTCTGCCTACCACTTGAAAAGCCACCGATTCGCCACTCCCCGATCCACCGCCCAAGCTGGAAAGGACCGATGAAACGCCTCCTCCTTCGCGCAAGAGTTCAAAATAGGAACCTGAGAGAAATGACGTGGTATAATATCGGCGATTGGTGTCAGGGTCTCGCAGAATCATCGCTGACGAAAAGGAGCCAGCGTCCTCGTCCACAACAAGATAGCCTCCCAGAATACCTGGGTAATTGACCGAATCGCTTGTTGGGTCGAGCCGCAGGGAATACACCAAAAGCTCGGCTCCGGCGGGAAGGGTCATTAGCAGCAGACCAGCCAGTGCGGGGACAAAAAAACGCAGGGGTTTCATAAGAAAAGCATACCACTCCCTACCGCACGCGCAAGGCATTCACGCTGGTTAGGATGCCAGCGATCATTGAGTAGGCGACCAATCCGACAAACAGGGCGACGATCAGAATGATGGCAGGTTGAATGAGTGTGGTGAGGCGTTCAATGCGTGATGTGAGGTCCCGGTCAAAGCGCCTGGCCGCTCGTTCGAGGGCCCCGGCAATATCTCCGGTTTGTTCGCCAACGGTGAGAATATCGCACAAGACGGCAGGAAAAAAACCAACCCGGCGCAAGGCGACTGAGAGACTGCTTCCCTCGCCGACCATGGCAGCGGCCCGCTGGATCAGGCCGCGAAGATAAACATTCGCCGTGGAGCCAAGCAGGAGATTGAGGCCGTTCAGCAGGGTGACCCCATTTGAAACCAAGGTGGAAAGCGTCTGAAGCATCTCCGCATGGAAACGGGCGCGAAGCACGGGACCAACCACGGGCAAATCCAACATCGCCCGGTGCCACCAGGCTTGGCCGCCGGGAGTGCTCAACGCGATTTTCACCAGCATGACGATGGCTCCGGCCCCGGCAATCAAGGCCCACCACCACTGCCCACAAAAAGTGCTCACTGCCACAAGAATTTTGGTGACCAGCGGCAGTTCCTGCCCGGTTTTTCCCAGAAGCACGGAAAGCTGCGGCACAAGGAAAGTCAGGAAAATAAACATCAAAATAATCGCTGCTGCAAAAACGATGGAAGGGTAAAGGAGGGACGACGCGACGCGCTGACGCAAATTCCCGATCAGTGTGAGATGGGCGCATTCTCGTCGGAGGATCTGTGGGAGGGCCCCGGCGGCTTCCCCGGCAGCCGCGAGGTTGCAGTAGAGGGGATCGAAGGTGTCGCCGCAATCGCGCAGCGCGGTAGAAAAGCTCACGCCGTCGCGAACCCTCTGCCGGAGATCCGTGGCGACTGCCTTCACGGGCGATTGCTCGCTGTGTGAGGCCATCACCCGAAGAGCCCCCTCCAATTGGAGCCCCGCCTCCAAAAGATCCGCAAGCTCTTCGGTGAAGAAAAGGAGATCAGGTTGGGAGAGCCGGAGCTTCGCCAGCGATTGAGAAGCCGCCTCTTTTTTCTTGGTCGAGTGATCACCCAACTCGCGCACCTCGCTGGGCCTTAATCCCCGATCCTTAAGAATCCGATACGCCTCGGCCTTGGTGGTGGCTTTGATTTCACCGCTGGTCTCCGATTGACCGGCTTCTGCGGCCTTGTAGAGAAAGGTTGCCATGACTGTTTATTCGTCAACGAGGCTTAACTCCTCAGTGGTCACGCGAAGCACTTCCTGAATCGTGGTGTCCCCTTGGAAGACCTTTCGCCAGCCATCGCGGCGAATAGGGATCATTCCTTCGCGCACGGCCAAATCCTTTAGCTCCGTGCCCGAGGCTCGTTTCTGCACAAGTTCCTGCATGCGCGAGGACATCGTGCAAATTTCAAAAATCGCAATCCGTCCAATATACCCGCTTCCCCGGCAGTGGTCACACCCGACTGGCTTGAGGACCTTGTCAGCCCACTCCGCCGGGAAACCAATTGAGGCCAGCTCTTCCTGGGGCAGATTCGCGGGGGCGGCGCAGCGAGGGCATAGGCGGCGGACCAGCCTTTGGGCAATAAAGGCGCGCACCGAAGATCCCACAAGAAATGGCTCGATGTTCATATCCAACAACCGCGTGATTCCGCCGACGGCATCGTTGGTGTGAAGGGTGCTAAAAACTAAGTGACCGGTCAGGGCCGCGCGAATGGCAATTTCCGCCGTCTCCAAATCGCGCATTTCTCCGACCATGATCACGTTGGGGTCGCCACGCAAAATGCTGCGAAGGGCTCTTGCGAAACTCAGGTCAATCTCCGGCCGGACCGCAATCTGAATAATGCCATCCAGTTTGTGTTCCACGGGATCTTCGATGGTCACAATGCGGCGTTCTTTCGCATTCAGGCTGCTCATGAACGTATAAAGCGTGGTGCTTTTGCCGCAACCCGTGGGTCCGGTCACAAGGATGATCCCGTTGGGGGCAGCGATCAGCGAGCGAATGCGGCGTTCATCGACGGCATCCAAGCCCAGCTTGGCGAAATCGAATTGCTCCTGCCCAAGCAAACGCAGGCTGACATTTTCTCCGTGGATGCAGGGAATCGTTGCCACACGCACATCGATGGCCTGGCCACCGATTTCGAGTGCAATGCGACCGTCCTGCGGAAGACGCCGCTCGGCGATATCCAATCCGGCCATAATCTTCAGGCGAGACGTGACCGAATCCTGCAGCATTTTGATGCGAGGAGGTACGGGAGCTTCGTGGAGAACCCCATCGATACGATAACGAATGCGAAGATCCTGCCCGAGAGGCTCAAAATGCACGTCCGTGGCACGCTGGGTGAGGCCCTCTCGCAGGATCTGGTTCACAAATTTCATGACCGAGGCTTCGCTGTCCTCGCCATCCACAATATTCACTTCTTCGGACTCGCTGGCCGCCATCTCCTCCCGGCCTTCCAGCAATTCCTCAAAAGTCTCAGCTCCGACACCATACGTCGCCTTCAGGCCTTCCATCACAAAACGGCGAGTGGTCATTGAAAGGCGAACCGGCTTTTTGGTCTGCTGGGCAATAGCCTGCCAACTCAAATGATCAAAAGGGTCAAACGTCAGCAGGTGGATCGCACCATCATCTTCAGACTCTTCGGGAAGAACTTTCAGACCAAGTGCCAACCTTGCTGGAAAAACTTCTCGGGCGTTAACCAGTGGCCTGGCTTCTGATTCTTCGCGCCATGGGAGGTCACATTGACTCGCCAAGCTGCGCAGAAAACCTGCTTCAACCACCAACCCGGAATCCAAAACAGCTTCCACCGCCGAGCTTTGGCCGGCAATGGCGCGACCAATAGCCGTGGTGAGCGCGGGAAAGTCCGTGCATCCTGCTTCCACGGCTGCGGCATCGATCACCGCCGTCATGGGGTTTAATTCTTGGGTTTCGACCACGGGAACCACGATTTGGGTTTGGGAGTGGGGTTTGGAGCCGCTTCTCCCGGGGCCGCCCGGTGAAACTCGGCAGGCTGGGCCGCAAGAGCATGGGCATCCTCCCCAAGGATTGTGCGTCCGCCCTCCCGGTCACTGGCTCTCACGGACTCGATTTCTGAATCCACCACAATCGGCTGGATCATCACGATCAATTCGTTTCGTTCTTTTCGCTTTGAGGCCCCCCCTCCAAAGATTGGTCCCACCACGGGAATGCGGTTCAAATAAGGGATACCATCGGTGTTTTTGTCATCCTCGTCCGTGATCAACCCCCCAAGCACAATCGTCGAGCCGCTTTTTACCCGCACGCTGGTGGTGATTTCTTGGGTCGCGATGATGGGCACTTCATTACCAGAAATCACATCGGTTCCCACGACGTTGTCATTGGTTTGGGCAATGATGAGGTTGACTTCATTGTCAGCATTGATCAGCGGAACCACCTCAAGCTTAAGAACCACGTCTTGGTATTGAATGTTTGAGGTGATGGAATTGTTGTCGCCCAAACCGGGAGTGGTGGAGGTTAGAGTGGAGGTAGGAACAGGCACGCGTCGGCCTGATAGAATGGTGGCCTTCTTGTTATTGGTGGTATAAATCACCGGCCTTGAGAGCGTCTTAAAACGGTTGGTGGTTTCGAGGAATCGGGCAAACACGTCCACGGATTCCGCAATCGATCCATAGATGGTCAAACCTGAGAGGGCTGCAAAGGTATCGGGGCTCACCAAGGAGGAGGGATCGGGTAGCACGTCGATGCCGGGGAAAATCCTTGGACTTAGGACCGAGCCGGCCGCGCCGCTGCTGTCGGTCTCGCCAATGATGTTTCGGATGGGGCTGAAGTTTTGGTATCGAACAAGGTAGCTGACGCCATAATCGAGGTTATCGCCGACCCGGAGCTGGCCAATGACAGCTGCCAGATAAACTTGACGTGGACGTTTGTCGAGGAGGTCCAAGATTTGTTTGGCCCGTTGTTTGGCGTCCGGTGGGCCGTAAACAATGACGCTGTTGGCGCTGGTATCCCCGATGATGCTGACATTGCCGAAGGTGGCCGCGAGGGGAGGGCTTTGGAGTGATTCATCGGACAGGCGGTCTGGGCGTCCGAGACCTCCACTGCCGGAATTGCCGCCTTGGGACCCTTGGAAGCCGCCGCCCACGTTCTGATTGATCGTGCCTGGTTGCTGGCCTTGCGCTTGGCCTGTGGTCCCGGCTGCTGTTTCGCCCCGCTCTTGAAGCATGCTCTCAAGCACTGGGAAAGCATCATTCACCGAAAGGTAGTTGAGGACATGGACGAGAGGATGTTCGTAGGACCCTGCGGCATCCAATTGTCCAATCACTTCACTAAGGTAGCGATAATTTTCAGTGCGGGTGACAACGAGCACTCGGTTAGTTCGTTGATCCGCGATGAACTGCGATTTGCCCTGCAGAAGGCGGTCTTCATATTGTCCACCAAAAGCCGAGGCGGTCGCCGCTGGTGCCGCTGGGTCTCCCCCCTGATCTGTGGGTTGTGGCGCATTTGCGGGAGTGGCCGGGGCATTGGGGTCAGCCGTGCCAAACATCTCGTTCAACGTTTCCACCACCTTCTCCGCATCTGCCCGCTGAAGCTGGATAAAACGCGTGACGACTTTTGCAGGTTCTTGATCAATCAAATTAATGATGCCAAGGGCCTTCAAAATCACCGGGGTTTTGTCCGTGATAATAATTGCATTGGCGGTCGGCACGGGAACAATGGATCCGTAGGCGTTCGGGGGAACAACGCCCGTGACAACGCCCGCAGCTTCCTGCGGTGCAATAAATTGGAGAGGCACAAAAAAGCTCACCACTTGGTCGCCGGCGTTAATGATTTGGGAGGTCTCGGTGTAAAGTGGCAGCCCCTCGCTTCGCACCATGCGTGCGGGGCCAAGGATCTTGATCGTGTTCTGATCGACTGGGACAATGGTATAACCATTGAGCAGGAGGGAACTCTCAATGAGTCGAATCGCCTCGGCTCGGGGCACGAGTTCAGAAACCATGATCGATAACTCCGGGCCCGCGAGGTTGGAATCACGGATCATTCTTTTTCCGGTCAGAGATTCATAAAGCGCCAAAACATCAAGCACAGAACTTTTTGGGAATTGGATGTTAACGCCATCTCCCGGGGGTTGGGCCGGGGGTGGAACGGCGGACGGTGGCGGCGGCATTTCGTTCTGCGCAAGTGCTGAGAGAGTGCCAAAGACCAACGTGGTCATCAGGCCTGCGGTGAGGAGTCTTTTCACGGTTGAGGTGGTGGCGCCGGATTTCCGGATATCACGCGTCGGCGAATCACTCGCCGGGGTGGGTTTTGTTGATTGGGGTTTCCTGGGTTGGAAATGGCGGGTTGGGCAGGCTGACCGGAGATCACCGGTTGTTGTCCCGGAATGGCACCTGGATTGTTACCGGGCATGGCCCCGGCGACGGGTTCTGGTTCGGCGTAAGTGAGTGTGGCGATCTCGCCCTGAATGCGGACGCGCGCTTTCATTTTGCGGGGGTCGCTGTCCGGCAGAAATTCCATGAGCATCAGACCGCTGCCCTCATTGTCTGGCTCGAGCACGTGTCGCGTCTGAGCGGTTCGATCGAGGACAAAGATCCGTTGCTTGCCATCCCATGATGCCGCGCCAGTCAGCACATAACGATCCGCGACCGGAGACTTTTCCTCGGCAGTGGGAAGGGAAAAGGGCGACCTCTTAAACAGAAACTCAAATTGGGAAATGTCGCGACCTCCGGTCACGAGCGGAAGGTCATTTGTTTCCGGCACCACATCTTGGGGGGCATCGGATGCCATGAGCGACGTCGCAAGAAGCGAGGTCACACAGACCATCTGAATCAATTTGGGGCGGGAAAGTGTCATGGAATTTCGTTTTCGCCAACGGGAGGTGGTTCCGTGGACGAGGGCATGGAATAATACTGCCGAATCTCCATTTCCGCGAGGATATTTTGGGGGCTGGCCTCGGCGCGGGCATTAAACTGCTCGATGGACCGCCAAGCCCCCTGCTGCTGCACATCAAACAAAAACCGCACGGCTCCCTGGAACGGGCCACTGAGTTTGAGTCGAAGCACGGCGGCTTTTTCGCTGAGGCCCTCCGGGGGACCAGGCAGCGACTCCTCCAACATGGTCAAACCATGACTTGCTGCCGCAGCGCGCACGGATTGGAGGAGGTCCGATCCCGCAGAGTTCTCGGACATCTCCGGGGCGGGGGGGAGGGATTGACTGAGGGGGCCAAGTTCGGAGGCCAGCTCGATCCACTCTTGGGATTCCACGATCTTTGCCTGGGCAGCAACCAAAGCATTTTTTTGGCTGTCCCGGGCGTTGAGGATCAGTTTGAGCCCCCCAAGGTTCAGCGCAATAAAAACGGCCGTCAGCAAAATGGTGAGCAGTCGTCGTTCAGTCGGTGTCAGCTGTCGCATCGGGCCTCCTTCCTTCAAATTCAAAACGCACAGTGTTTTGAGATGCAATATCCGGCGGGCGGGCGGTCCAATCAAATTCCACCAAGGCGGGGGAGGCCTTCAATTTTTCCAACATCTCGTAGGTTTGAGCGACTTCGGCGGCTTCACCGGCCACGAGCAGGCGCCCGTCCTCGATGTTAAGCCGCGTGAGCCGCACGGTCTCCCCCGGCAATGTCGCAGCGACCCCTGCGAGGAGATCCAAGGCAAATAGCTTCGGATCGACGGCAGCTTGGATTGTTCGCCACCGTTCAACGGCAGTGCGGGCCTCTTCAGCGGGTTGACTCAATGCCGCTGCCTGACGCTCGGCGGATTGCACCCTCGATCGATCCGAAAAAAGAAGCCCGAGAACGACCACAAGCACCACAGCGTAAACGGCCAGCAGGATGCCAACGATCTGACCAAAGCGCTTGGCTTTTCGCAAGCGAACCCGCCGGTCAACCGCCAAAGGCGGCGCGATATCGGAGAGCGTGGCAGGCAGGGCCGGAGGAAGTTCCCCGGTTTTCTCAATCTGCCAACCAGTCTTCGCCATCAACGCCAGCGCTTCCTCTTCATCAAAGTCCCCAACAAACAAAATCCGTGACGGCAGGCGGGTGAGAATTTCTTCGGCTTGCAGGCGCTGGGCACATCGGGCGAGCGCTTGTGAGAAGGCACCGGTGATCCGTGGCTCTTCCGATGACGAGAAATACACACACTGTTTGTTGCGATAGAACGCAAAACAGACGGTGCCATTTTCTTTCCAGAGCATGACATCATTTTCTCCCGGGCTGGCCAGCCTTGCGGGAATTTCGAATGTCTCGGCATGGCGGAGAGGCTCTTCCAAGGCGGGGTCATCGGAACCCAACACGCAGAGGATCAGAGCGCGATCCGTGTTCCGCTCGATCTCCACAACGCCGACAGTTTGTCCCTTGCGGTAGAGGTGACGGCTGGCAAATTCCAGCTCCGCAATTTCGGTGGGATTTCCGTTTGGCGAAACCCAGAGCGGAAGGGCCAACATGCTTTGCGTGGGTGAGGCGACGACCAACCGTGGTGGGCGCTGACCCGCATTCGGCAGTTTTTCCAAGACCCCACCTTTGGCAGAGGTTTTCCAGAGTTCCCACTCGGAATTTCCCGGTCGAAGGATGGCTCGTGATGACGTTTTTTCCTTCATTTTTCCTCCCATGCCAGGATGGCATTTCCGTCCCCTTGAGTCACCACCGTGATGGTGCGAGTGACCCCATACGCAAACCCCCGGCTTTCTACCCGGCGAGCCTTGCCCGAGGTGCCAAAAAATTTCTCCATCGCTGCGGCTTGGTTGCCTGCCGCGCCGGCAATGGCAATGGCATCCTCAAGCTTCGTGAATTCGAGATCATCCTCCGTACCTCGCTCGCCATCGACGCCCTGACGATATTCTTGCAGCGCTTGGATTTGGCGCTCCTCAAGCCCTGCAAGATCTGTCAAAAGCGCTTCGCTGGCATGGTTCACATTGATTTTGCCATCATACAAAAGTGTGAAGTCGTCTTTCCAACCATCAATCTCAGCAAGCACATCCCGCAAGTTCAGCACAGATTCCATTTCGCGAATATCGCCAAGCGGGGCGTTGGGGGGGAAGCCCGGAAGCCCCGCTGCTTCATATTCGGCGTATTCCGCACCGGCCAGAGAACGAAATTCATCGGCATCAATCCAGTCCGTGAGGCTGTCGATGGCGGCGTCCGATTCGCGCTGTGGCACATCCCATGCAAAAAACAGCGCGCTAAAGAGATCGCGGTCTCCGATCCAAGTGTTGGGGTTGATGCGTCCCGATTCATCGGAGATCAAAACCTCGTAACCTTCAGTCTCCGGGTCCCCTTCACGAAGCAGGGGGTCGCCTTCCTTGACGCCGGGATGACGGCCAAAGGCCAGACCCTTCAGGGCCATGGTTCGGGCAAGGAATGAGCGCTCGGCATGGCTCTGTTCATCGGTGCGCTCTTTGACTCTCACGCCCACCATAATAACGATCGCCGCCAAAAAAGCGATCCCCCAAAGCACGATGGGAAGGGCTATGCCTCTTTGACGGTTCATGGGGCGGGAGTCTCCTCGGAAGGGGGTGCATTTTCATCTGGGTTTCCTCCACCCGGCTGCACAGGCACGAGGGTGGGAAGCCAGAAAAAGTGCTCTTGTTCAGTCATTGGCCCATCCGCTGACACAAAACGCAAACGGACCATCGGCGGTCGGGGCGCATCCAGTTCCCATTCCGAACGCCATTCCTCACCCACCAAAAAGGCCCACTCCACTTTTTCCACTTTTGGAAGAAGGGGAAACCACTGGCCGGGGTTTCTCCGGCGGTCGCTGTCGCCTTTGGGGATTCGCAACACGCCGAACGTTCGGGTCCCATCGGCCTGGGCTGGCGCCGTCAAAACCACTTGCCCGCCACCGACTGCCGTCATTCCAAAATAAGAACCCGCGTCAGCAAACACGATCTCGGGAGTTGCTGCCCCACCCCCCGATTCGTAGCGAAGCCCGAGCCGCGCCCGTGCAGGCATGGTCAGAAATGCCTTCCGCGTTGCCCGCAAAAACGCATCGTTGCGTTCATGCCAAATTTGATCATCCATGCTGGTTTTGGCGGCCTCGAGCGCCGCATGGGTCACCGCGTAAAGTGCCCCCGCCAGCAAACCAAGCAAGGCCACCGCCAACACCGTCTCAATGAGCGTGAAGGCGCGACCAAGGTTTCGAATGAATGGGCGCTGCGGCATCAGGGAATATAAAGAAGGGTTTCCGCTCGCGTTGGGCCTGCTGTGATTGGGCAGCGTGGGTAGGTGCGGCATCAGGGAATATAAAGAAGGGTTTCCGCGGTTTGCTCGTCGTCATCCATACCCACCTTGATTTTTAACAGCCAGATCCCCTGTAGTTCTTCATCCTCCCGGTTTCTGGACAGAAAAGGTTCCAAGGTTTCTTCCACGGCAACCCCACGATTTTCTTTGGCGTCAATCACGCGGGCAACGCCGGGATTGGGAGGCTGCGCCAGGCAAAAGGCCAGGCGATTGTCCATTTCTGCGCGCATGCGGCTCAAGCTCCGTGACTCCAACCCTGCACTGATAGCCGCATCAAGCGCCAGCGCCAGCCCCATGAAGGCCAGCGCAAAAATGCCGAGCGCAATGAGAATCTCAAAAAGCGAAAAGGCCCGCGCGGCTTTGTTAGCGCATTGGGTCATGGCAGACTCTCCGGGGGCTCCAATGCCGTCAGCGGGTCAAACGCCACCTCGTAGGTCCGCCCATCACCCACCATGCGTAGGACAATCGGTTCACAAATGCCCTCCCCATTAAATTCCCAGATTTCGCCTTTGAGCGGTTTCCGAAATTTGGTTTCCCCGGTGCGGCGGATTTCAAGCGCCCAACCTTCGGGAACCTGGGCTACCCGTTCTTCACCTTTAATCGCTAAGCCCGAATTGGAAACCACCATGTGTTTGGGTTCGCCCGAAAGAAGGGCCTCAGAGCGCAGGCTCCGGCTCAATGTCCTGATATCCTCAGCCGCCGTATCCACCGGATCCACCGCGCTAAACATAAATGGCACCGTCGCCACCGCAATCAGGCCTACGATGGCCAATGTCATGATGACCTCCAGCAGCGTGAAACCCTTATTCCGAAGAACCGGATTTTCCGATAGTCGCCATGGGTAGGGAGCGGCAGTCCCTTGCCCGCCGACTTTTTCTTGCTCAGCAACGGACGGCGAGGGACCGCCATCCCTACCATTTTGGGGGCGGTCAGCGATTGATTTCACACGCTTAAAAATCTGGTTGCCACAAATGTGAGCCCAAAGTCCGTGGATTTAATTCCAACCGGGAATCGACTAGGGCTTAATATCATCATCACTCTCAACGCCATCGGGCCCCAGCGAGAAGAGGTCGAAGCCCTGAGGATTGAGTTTTCCTGGGCTGCGATAGAAATACTCATTTCCCCATGGATCAAGCGGAACGGCGGTTAGGAGTTGCTTCCACCTGCGGGGTTTGGGTTCGGATGTCGGCAATTCCACAAGTGCCTTGAGTCCTTGGGCCGTGGTCGGACGACGGTAGTTCCGGGATTCATAGGTCTGCAACTGCATGGAAATCGCTTGAATATCGCTTTCCACCCGCTGCTCCTTGGCGATGTCCACGTTCCCAGCCAGCATGTAAATCGCAGATCCCACCAACACGGCGATGATCCCCAACACGAGCATGATTTCAAAGAGCGTGTAACCCCCCGTGCTGGAAAATCGGGATGGACTCTTGTGGCGGTGGCTTTGGGAAAAAATTTTCATGAGGTTATTCTATCACATCGTTTTTCTGCGTTCCAGAATTCCGGCCAGGCGGATTCACGATCACAAGGGGCAGAACCGGCTCAGGTTTGGGAGGGGTTGTGACCACCAACGGCAAGGGCGCGGGTTCCGCGATGTAGTCCGGGGTGTCATAAAAATTTGGCTCATCGGAAACAGGCAGCTCCGTTATTGCAGGTTGGGTGAAGACCGATTCGTCAATGCTTGGTTGGTAGGCTGCTGGCTGGTCTGAGATTGATGGTGCTGATATGGCCCCAAACCGAAGATGAAGATACACATTCTTGATCGAGACCTGACGGATGATCGGCCCCGGCGCATTTTGTAGCCGTATCACGATCGAATTGTCCATGGCCTTCCAGTACGAGGCTGGCAGAAACAGGGAATGATTGCGCCAGCCGGCAAGGATAAGAAACCCATCCTCGTCAATGGTCACAGCGGGGTCATCCAAACGGAACGTGGCAATGTTCATCTCGCCAACCGCTTTTCCATTCACTTCGACAACCACCCGGGAGCCCGGATCCAGGCCTAACACTTCCGCATGAAGCACGGCCCCCTCGACCTTTCCATCCACCGGAACCACAAATTCGAACTCCGAGTCAAACGGTTCAATTGCCGCAATCAACTCGGCTTCCAAGATCGATCCATCACGCAGATCACCGGAGAGGGGCGGGGCTTCCCGACCATCGACATCATCCACCGTCAGAACATCTTGAGAGCGCTCAATGACAGCTGGCTGGATTCCAGTCCCCACCACCGCCACCGTCACATCCCTCGCAGGTTGCAGCGTCACACTCCGCAATCCCCCCGGACGCGTTTCCAAGGAGACCTCCAGCCGCCCGCCGTTTTCTGTCAGTTCCTGTGGCACCAACACCGTGCGGGCATGCAAACCCAACGAAGCCGGAGATTCACCAAGACCCTCAGAAAGTGGCACGGACGCCCCATTGTTCGGAGGATACCAATTCACCACCGGCCCGGCATCTTCGGTGTCATCAAAAACCACCGTCAGCACAAGTTGATCCACCGCCGGACGCTTCCAGCGTGGTGGAATCGCAAAGATGGCCGAGTTTTCTGACAACTCCACCGGGTCAGGGGCCCAAGAGGGAAGAGGGCTCGATTCAGGACCCGATTCCCACCGGACGCTCACCGACTCCATCGGACGCCCCACCGCAAGCCCCGCATCCTCGGCCCCCACAGCCAACAACGGCAGCAGGGCAGCCAAAGTGGCCACCATTCGAATCCTATGGATGGGAGAGATCATTCCGGTCAAAAAAGCGCTCTCTATTCCATATACCCGCATCGCCATGCGTCAAGAGTTGTTCCGCCTTCGCAAGGCCTACGGCGGGACACGTCCGCCATTTCGATCAATGCTCGTGGCCGCCTTTTTGATCAACAATCGGTGATTGAATCAGCAAGCAAACAACCACGGATGACACGGAATACACAGATTCTGAAACGGGGAGGGGAGTAGTTTGTCTGCGTTAAAACCTGAAGATCAGTGATTTGTGCAGATAGACGTAGAGGAATTTGGAACAAATTTCTTAGGATTGAAGAGATTTTTAACAGAAGGAAACGAAGGTAACAAAGGAAGCCACTATGAGAGGCGGATACCACAGATTCCACGGAGCAAACGGATCCTGAGAGGGCAGCCATTTCAGGAAGCAGCATTGTCTTGCTTTCAACTGCGCGCCTGGGAGGAATATCTGGATCTGCGCCATGATAGGGGGGCATGGTCGTCCCGACCGTGAGGACACAGGGGTGCCACCCAAAATGGAATGACCTCCTTCACCGACTTGGCGGCCGCATGGAAGCAATCTTTCTTGAACACTGGTCTGATTGAAGCATAAAACTCCTCCATGGGATGCCACAAACAATGTCTGCCTTTCGGTGCGGCATTTGCAGTGATTATGCCGCACGCGGCATATCTCCGACAATTACCGCGTCCGGCTCAATATTACTGTTCGGCAGAAAAAAATGGATGAAAGGAATTCTCTCTCTCCTAGCAGTTCTTGGGCTGATTTTAGTCGCAATCGGCCAAGTCGGTAGCATCTCTGTTAGCACTACACTCTCAGGCACCTTCTCCCATTTTGAGACACTCGGCGATGAGAACCCACTTTCTGATCCCGCTTTTAAGAAATCCTACAAAGAGATCATTTCTTCAGGGTTTCGACTCTATAACACAGTTTCATTGCTTGGACTAGCCGTCTTGATTATCTCAACAATCGCCTACTATAAATATGAAAGATTTCAAAAGCTTCTACTAAAAAACGGCGATAAGACTGAAATGAACAAAAACCAAACATAAAGCCGAAGCGATCCAACTAATCCCTACCCGTGGCTTGATCCGTGCCAGTGGAGCGAAGCGGAACCAGCACGGAGCATGACGCGGGTAGGGATAACTGCCCCAAAATAATGTGATGAAAACACCTCTATCCAAGAAGTCCACGACAGACGAGATTCGGCAGCGGTTTGATGCTGACGTGGAGCGCTTTTCCAATCTTGAGACTGGTCAAGCGGCGACGATTGATGCGCCGTTGAGCATGGACCTGATCACGAAGGCGGCCGTTGTTGCCACCAGGAAAATCACGCGAACTTTGGACCTTGGGTGCGGTGCCGGAAACAACACGATCCGTTTATTGAGGGAGTATGGAGAAGGCTTTGCCTGTGATCTCTGTGACTTGAGCCGTCCGATGCTGGAACGCGCGCAACACCGGGTTGGCATCGAGACGAACCAGGAGGTTCGGATTTTTGAAGGCGATTTCAGGACGATCCCGTTCGAAGAGTCGAGCTACGATGTCGTTTTGGCGGCAGCGGTTTTGCACCATCTGCGGGATGAGCAAGATTGGGAGGATGCATTCCGACGCATCTACGGCCTCGTGCGTCCCGGGGGAAGTTTTTGGGTGAGCGATTTGGTGACGCATGAGAATGAGGCCATCCATGGGTTGATGTGGGACCGCTATGGTAAGTATCTTGAGGAACTTGGTGGCTCCGACTACCGGCAAAAGGTTTTTGACTACATTGACAAAGAGGATTCACCGCGACCGCTGACGTTTCAATTGGACCTGATGCGCCGAGTGGGTTTCCAGTCCGTCGAAACTCTTCACAAGAATTCATGCTTTGCCGCTTTTGGAGGCATTAAGGGAGGGAAATGATTGCTTAGCCGGGGGTTAAGTGGGGGAGGTGGATCGGGCGCTCCGCCGCACGATGAGAAATCCTACGCGGCTCCGCCGCCACTTGCTGCCATCGCGCTCGGAGATCACGATCCACCCGAGAGAACTCCTCAACCTCACTCACTCTTAATGACACCGCTGAGCCGGGGGCAGTTCATTTCTATGAACTTTGACGTGGCAGCATGACGCTGACGAGAAATGTGACGGAATCGTAACTTGATAAAACTACGCAGTTCAGTGTTTCTAGGGGCGTGCAAACGTCAGAGACAGGGAATGAGGTGATCGGCGGACGTTACACCGTTGAGCGGAAGCTTGGGCGGGGTGGCGTTGGGGAAGTGCTATTGGCTTGGGATGGGCATCTGAGTCGATGGACGGCGATCAAGCGTCTGCATAGTGACTCGCAGGCGGCCGCGCTGCGCGTGGAGGCGGCCATGCAGGAAGCCAAAACTCTGGCGTCGTTACAACATCCTCACGTGGTGACAATCTATGATTTTGTGAGGGAGGCCGAGGATTTGGTGGTGGTCATGGAATATGTGCAGGGCCGCACGCTTGAGGAACTGACGGCCCCGCTGACACTTGAGGATTTCGCCGATGTGGCTCGCCAGTCATTGGAAGGGCTTGGTGCCGCGCATGCCTTGGGGATCATCCACCGGGATATCAAACCCAGCAATATCATGATTGCCGATCTTCCGGGCGGAAAGTTTCAGACAAAACTTTTGGATTTCGGCCTCGCCAAGGTGATCATGGAACCTTCTTTGCAGACGGTGGATCATCATGGCAGCCTGTTGGGCTCCATCTACACCATGACCCCGGAGCAATTGGAGCATCGGCCTCTGGATGCCCGCACAGACTTATACTCGCTGGGCTGTTCGTTGTATTGGGCTCTGACCATGAGGAATCCCTTTGAGGGGGAGTCGATCCCAGCGATTATCACAGCACATTTGCAACACCGTGTGGAGCCGTTGGCGCCCCTGCGCCCTGATATTCCAGAACCGATTTGTCTTTGGGTGGAGCGACTCTTTTCCTTCGAGATGGAACGCCGTCCTGCCAGCGCACGGGATGCGGCGCTGCAATTGCAGGGACTTCTCGGGTTTGGGTTCACACAGGCAGTGCCAACCACTCCCACATCACCTGTCTTGAAGGTGAGTCCCGTTTCCCAACCAAAAAAACCGTCATGGGTGGTTCCCGCAGTGGCTGCGGGCGTTGTTTTGGCCTCTGCGATTGGAGGGGTCATTGTTTTGGGCAATTCTGGAAATGGGCCGGCTCCTTCAGAAGCCAAGGTGGATGCCTCTCCTCCGCTGCCATCTGTTCCTGAGGTGCTTCCACAGGCTCCGCCGGAGGACGGACTTTTGATTTTGCCGGCCTCAGCGAAAGAGAAAATCCTGGATCAACTTGGGAAGGAAGTTGTCATTGAGGGCACGATCTCCCGTGTGGGAGAAAACAAAAGTGGGACCATGCGATTTCTGAACTTTCTGGGGACACAGCGGGGTGACCTTTCGTTGGTTTTCTTTCTGGAAAAATGGGACGGCTCTCTGACGTCAGAAATGCTAAATTCCTACATTGGAAAAAAGGTGAGGGTGACAGGACGAGTTTCCGAGTATCAAGGCAACCCCCAACTGGAAATCACCGAAGCGTCTCAGATTCAGGAAGAGAGCTAGTGCAGCGTTTTCATTGGAGCAACTCTCACAGCTTCTTAACGAGTCGGCAGCAACCAAGTTATCCTTGCAAGGCTTCCCCATCCGCCTTTACTACCGCTGCAATTGATCCCAACCAATATCTATGAACACCCTCTCCCGCGCTTTATTTTTCCTTCTGACAGCAGCCTCCGTTACCGTTGGAGCACCACCCACAACAGAAGAGGAATTTATTTCCCAAGTTCGTGGCGCTCTATCCTCAAAGGACTCAGCAGCTCTTGAGGCACTCACCTATCGCGACGGTATGTCCGAGCAGGATATGGCCATGTCCGCTCGTGGTCAGAAGATGATGCTTGAGAACCCTTCAGAAATTGCGGAGGTGGTGCTGAAACCTCTTCCAAAGGACTTTCAAGCCGTTGCCATCATGCGCGGGAGGAAGGTCGAGATGACCGGTCCGCCAGTGGGAGTGGTTGAAGTGACTTACAAAGATGGATCATCTGGAGCGCAGGCCTCATCAACTCCGTACACCGTGATTAATAACTCCTACTTCCTTGTCGGCGCGAAGAGTTCCGATCTGGGTTGGACGGGCCCAATGGATAAAAACATTGGGTTTATGGTGATGGGACAGGGGACGGACAATGTGAAGATTCAGGTTCTGTGGAATGCCAGTGGGGTGACACAGACCCGTGAGTTTTTTGAGCCGTCGAGCACCTTCTGGGGTCAACACATCGACTCGGTCACCATCATATCAGATTCTGATGGCGTGGATGTGACAATGACGGTGCTAGAAGATGGACAAACGATCCACACTTCAGAGCCGTTAAAGGGCAAAGGCACGCTCCAATACAAAAGAGAAGGGACGTAGAGGAAGTTGGAACAACTTTCTTTGGTTCGATCTCTATTGAAGAAGAAACAGGTTCCCTGTTCCTCTACATTGCGTCCGTCCTGACCTTGGCTTCTTCTCATAAGCTGCACGTCAAGTTTGGGGCTGAATTCCATTGAGAACCTGATACACTCTGTGCTTTATGCCCTCAAAACCTCTCCCCTTCCAGTCCACGGTCACAGGAAAAAAGTTGCTTGTTGCCAATCGCAGTGAAATTGCCATCCGGGTCTTCCGGGCGGCGACGGAGCTGGGCATGAGGACTGTGGCCATTTATGCGCAGGAGGATCGGCTTTCCATGCACCGTTTCAAAGCGGATGAAGCCTATGTGGTTGGTGAGGGCAAAGGCCCGGTGGGGGCTTATCTTGATATCGAGGGAATTGTCGATCTGGCCAAGCATCATGGGGTGGACATGATCCATCCTGGCTATGGATTTTTGTCCGAGAATGCGGCGTTTGCCCAAGCCTGCAAGTCGGCGGGCATTGCCTTTGTCGGGCCTCATCCTGAGTTGTTGGAAATGATGGGAGACAAAACGGCAGCCCGGACTCTCTCAAAAAAGTTGGGCGTCCCGACATTGCCGGGGACTGAGGATCCGGTCGTGGATCGAAATGCAGCGCTTAAGATTGCTAGGACCATTGGTTTTCCATTGATTATCAAAGCGGCCTTTGGTGGTGGTGGGCGCGGGATGCGGGTGGTGAAAAAAGATTCCGAACTGGCTGACCTGCTTGACGAGGCGCAAGGCGAAGCGGGGCGCGCCTTTGGAAATCCGGCGGTGTTTTTGGAGAAATACATTCCCCGGGCCAAGCATATCGAAGTGCAGATTCTTGGGGATCATCATAGCAACGTTCTTCATTTGCACGAGCGGGATTGTTCGGTTCAGCGTCGTCACCAAAAGGTCATCGAGGTGGCCCCATCGATTGGATTGGATGAGACGATTCGCACGGAACTTTGCGAGGCGGCTGTGAAGATTGCCAAAGGCATTGGCTATAACAACGCTGGGACGATCGAGTTTCTCTACGATTTGGACAAGAAGGAGTGGTTCTTCATTGAGATGAACCCGAGGATCCAAGTCGAGCATACGGTGACCGAGCAGATCACCGGCATTGACCTTGTGCGCTCGCAGATTTTGGTGGCGGCTGGCGTGGCGCTTCATGGGGAAGAACTTTCGCTGCCCGCTCAGAAGGACATTCCACGGAATGGATACGCGGTGCAGTGCCGGGTCACCACCGAGGACCCCGCTAACAAATTCACCCCGAACTACGGCAAGTTGATCACGTATCGCAGCGCCTCGGGTTTTGGAATTCGGTTGGACTCAGGCATGGGAACCACGGGGAGCGTCGTGACACCGTTTTACGACTCCCTGCTCGTCAAAATCACGGCGTCAGGGCAGACGTTCCCGATGGCCCTCCAGCGCATGCATCGCGCGCTGCGGGAATTCCGAATCCGGGGCGTAAAGACCAATATTCCGTTTCTGGAAAATGTGATTCATCACGAGACATTTTCCTCGGGTCAGGCCTCCACAACCCTGATTGACACCACCCCCGCGCTGTTTGATTTCAAGCCTCGGAAGGACCGTGCCACGCGGCTTCTCGCGTTTTTGTCGGATGTGATTGTGAATGGCAACCCCCAAGCCAAGGGCCACAAAATCTCTGCGCCATTAACGCCCGCCCCACGCCCAGCCTGCGATCATGAAACGCCCCCCAAAAAGGGAACCCGTCAGCTTTTGCTGGAACTTGGGCCACAGAAATTTGCCGAATGGACACGCGCTCAGAAACACGTGCTTTTTACGGACACAACCTTCCGCGACGCCCATCAATCGCTATTAGCAACGCGGGTTCGCACGTATGACATGTTGGCTGTGGCGGATGCGGTCGCTCGAAGGAGCCCGGGATTGTTCAGCTTGGAAATGTGGGGCGGTGCGACCTTTGATGCGTCCATGCGGTTTTTGCGCGAAGACCCTTGGGAGCGGCTCCGGGAACTTCGGAAGCGGGTTCCCAATATCTGCTTTCAAATGTTGTTCCGCGGATCCAATGCCGTGGGTTATTCGAATTACCCACCCAACGTCGTCAAAGGATTCGTGAAACATTCTGCGGAAGCAGGCATGGATATTTTCCGCATCTTTGATTCGCTGAATGACCTGCGAAACATGAAGACCGCGATGGAAGCGGTTCGTGGGACCGATGCCGTTTGTGAGGGAACCCTCTGCTACACAGGTGATATCCTCGACCCCCAGCGCAGCAAGTATTCGCTCAAGTATTATGTGAGCCTTGCCAAGGAGCTTGAAAAAATGGGGGCTCATTTTTTGGCCGTGAAAGATATGGCCGGTCTGTGCCGTCCTTACGCAGCGAAAATGTTGATAAAAACTCTTCGTTCGGAGGTCGGGATGCCAGTGCATTTCCACACCCATGACACCAGCGGCGTCAACTCGGCTTCGGCCTTGCTGGCAGCTGAAGCCGGAGCGGATGTGATTGATGCGGCCATTTCATCGATGTCAGGGTCAACGTCCCAACCGAACCTCAACAGCCTCGTGGCCGCCCTGCAAAACACGCCACGTGCGGCAGGGTTGGACTTGGAAGCCCTCAATGCCTACGCGGATTATTGGGAGCAAGTTCGCTCGTTTTATCAGCCCTTTGACACCGCTCCAAAAACTGGCAGCGCGGACGTTTATCTTCATGAAATGCCCGGTGGGCAGTTCACAAATTTGAAGGAGCAGGCCGCAAGCATGGGGCTCGGACACCGGTGGCCGGAAATTGCCAAATGTTACGCCGAGGTGAATCTGTTGTTTGGGGATATCGTCAAAGTGACCCCTTCCAGCAAAGTTGTTGGCGACATGGCGCTTTTCCTTTTTACGCGTGGAATCCGCCCTGCTGATGTGGTCAACCTCGAAGATGGCATGCCATTTCCTGAGTCGGTGAAGGACATGCTCGCGGGAGGCCTTGGGGAACCCATGGGCGGCTGGCCGAAGGACCTCGTGCGTGTTGTGCTCGGAAAAGGCAAAAAGCAAAATGCTCGCGCCGCCGCTGTGAACTTGGTCGCCGTCCGGGAAGAGCTTTCCGCGAAGTTAAAACATAGTCCCAACGATGACGAGTTGTTCAGTCATTTGATGTATCCCGAGGTCTTTGCTGAGTTCTCAAAATTCCAACGCGAGTTTGGAGATGTGAGTGTTTTGCCTACGCCCGCCTTCTTTTATGGCCTAAAACCGGGTGAAGAAATCAGCGTGGATATCGAAGAGGGCAAAACCCTTTTTATTAAACTCGTGAATGTGGGTGACCCTGACAAAGACGGGCGCCGCATCATTTCCTTCGAGTTGAATGGCATGCCGAGGGAGGCCACCGCCTTGGACAAAACCGCTCAAGTTTCCACCAAATCCCGTGCCAAGGCCACCGCCTCCAACCCCGCTGAGGTGGGCGCTCCGATCCCTGGCATGATCACCTCTGTTGGACCGGGTGTGGGTTCACGCGTCAAAAAAGGCGACAAGCTCCTCACCCTCGAAGCCATGAAAATGCAAACCACTCTCTACGCTCCCATGGATGGCGTGATTGATAGCGTGTTTGCCGGCGTGGGTGATGCGGTTGATGGGGGGGACTTGTTGGTGAAGTTGCGAGCCTAACCATGAACTCATTTCTCAAGGCGGAGGGCTTCTAAGAAAGAAACATGTTCCATGTTCCTCTACTAAAAGAGGGCTCTTAGATTCCCTCGCCATCCAGCCCCATCACGACCTCATGATAGGTCACGGGGGAAACTCTCAGCACCGATTCCAGAGTGGTGGAATCCATCAGACGTGCCACCATGTTTCTTGCTTCCAGCAAGATCCTGCGAAAGCGACAGATGGGTTCCTGAGTGCACGGTCGGTAGCCACTCACGGAGACACAGGCAATGGGGGCAAGGTAGCCGTCAAAGTGACGAACCACTTCACCCATTGTGATCATTCCAGGCTCTCTGGCGAGGATGTATCCGCCGTGTTTTCCAGCCGTGCTGGCCACCCAGCCGCCGGCCTTTAATTCCAACATGATGTGTTCCAAGAACCGTTTGGGGATGTCGTTGCTTCGCGCCAATTCGCCAATGGGAATCGGTTTTCCCGGAAAAACATCGGCGAGTGTAAACAGGGCCCGAAGGGCATAATCCGTGCGCATCGACAATTGCATGCAATCACGATAACAAGAATCGTCATTCGCGTCAAAACTCGTTGGCATCGTCCCAGAGTTTCACCGTTTTAAGAAATAACGAGGTCACGCATGGCCCAGCGCTGGGAATGGTGATCTTTAGTCGCCGCTATCATGCGACCCGCGCTTCGCGCGCCAAGTCTTTCGTACAGGGAATGAATTCGCCGCTCCGCGAACCGAGGGAATTCCTGGTTTGTCAGAGAGCGTGATGACTGCTTTTCTTTCTGGCTGTGAGGGCTCCCACAAAACAGTTTAGTCAGGCCACGCTGGCATTGTTGGCCTTGGGGGTGGTGTTTGGGGATATTGGAACCAGCCCGCTTTATGCGTTTGAGACGGCGCTGGTGGTTGCGGGGGCCACTCCTGTTGCGGCGATTGGGGTGGCGTCACTGATTATTTGGACCCTCTTTCTTGTGGTGACGGTCAAGTATGTGGTGTTGGTGATGCGGGCGGATTTTAAGGGCGAGGGGGGGATTTTTGCGCTGATGGCCTTGCTCCATGAGTCGCCGATTTTTGGCAAGGCCGGGTGGAATGCCTTGGGGCTTCTGATCATTTTTGGTGCGGCTCTCTTATTTGGAGATGGGGCAATCACGCCGGCAATTTCGGTGCTGAGTGCTGTGGAGGGACTCTCCACAATACGACCTGATTTTGAACAGTGGACGGTGCCAATCACGGTCACGATATTGGTTTTACTCTTTGGCGTTCAGCGTTTTGGTACGGGGCGGCTGGGGGGGATTTTTGGCCCGGTGATGGCGGTTTGGTTTTTGTGTCTTGCAGGGTTGGGGGTTCTTCAGATTTTGCAACGCCCGGAAGTGCTTTCGGCGTTTAATCCTGCTCACGGAATCGGGCTCTTGGTTTATGGAGGCTGGGGGGCCTGGGCATTGGTGGGGGCGGTGGTGCTGGCGGTGACTGGGGCCGAGGCGTTGTATGCGGACTTGGGTCATTTTGGTAGGAGCCCGATCCTTCAAGCCTGGCGGTGGATTGTTTTTCCTGCGCTGATTCTCAACTATCTTGGCCAAGCGGCTCTTGTGTTGCGGCTGCCCGATGCGGCGACAGATCCAAATTTGTTTTTTCTGATGGCATCGGACCCAACCCTGCGGGCCGGGTTGGTGATTCTCGCCACGTTGGCAACAATCATTGCTTCTCAGGCATTGATTAGCGGAGTTTTTTCGTTGTCCAGTCAGGCCATCGACCTGGGGTATTTGCCCCGGTTTTTTGTAAAACACACAAGTTCCCAATCTCATGGTCAGATTTTTATTCCTATTGTGAATCTGCTTCTGGGAACGGCTTGCGTAATGTTGGTGATTGGATTTCGGAGCAGTGCGGCCTTGGCGAACGCTTATGGGATTGCCGTGACCGGGGCGATGATTATTACCACGGTGGTTTTTGTTGTGGTGGTGCGGGTGGTATGGAAACGCCCACTTTGGCAGACCGGACTGCTGTTGGTGGGCTTGCTGGCGATTGACCTGCCGCTGTTTTTGGCCTGCCTGAGCAAGGTGTTGGATGGGGGAATTGTTCCGATTCTTCTCGCGGGGGGCGTGGCTGTGACCATGCTGACCTGGCACCGAGGCTGGGGTCTGGTGCGGCGAACTTTGAGCTTTGGGGCTCTGAGCGCGGAGGAGCTTGGCCGCAGATTTGCAACGGATGAATTCCGTCGGGCACCAGGGACGCAAGTCTTTGTGGTTCGCAAACCCAGCCCGGAACATGCGGTGGCCTCGATTTTGGAGCAATACCGGCGGGTACGCGTCATCGGCGAACGTGTTGTGATTCTGTTGCTTGATGCGGGTTGGGAAAGTCCATTTGCCAGGTGCCTCAAAACCTCTATCACCAAATACGAGGGAGGGCTGTGGGTTGTGTATGGATCACATGGTTACATGGTCGAGCCCGATGTTCCCACGATGATGGCACAAGCCAGTGCTCAGGCTGAAGGGCAATTTCCTTTCGATGTGGGTGACACTTTTTTTGTGATGGCAAGGTATATGATTCTCTCCTGTCCAAAAAAAGACATGCCGACCTGGCAGCGGCGTTATTTTGGTTTTATGAGCCGAAACATCACCGTCGGCCCGCACTTTCTCAATATCCCTGCTGATCGACTCATCGTTTACAACTGGCTGCTGAGGCTGGAGACGTAAAACGTAAAGGAAATTGGAACAATTTTCTTGGAATGAATGTTCCTGAAAAGAACCCTGTTTCTCCTTCACAGAAGAAACTTGTTCCAAGTTCCTCTACGGGAAATGCTCTACGGAAACGTTACCTCACTCAGGGACAGTTTCGGCCATGTTCAGAGCGTCGATAAAATGACGCAATGCCCCGAAGTTTTTCTTCGGAACAAACACGATGCGGTGGAAGTCAGCGAGGTGGGCATCATCGGCTTCTTCACGGAGGGCCGGACCTTGGATGATGGGCACACCAATGATGAAGTCCGTGAATTCCTCATTTAATTTCTCCAGAGCGGCAGGAGTTAAAGCTTTGTGAATGCGGATCACAATGCGTTGTTGAACCCAGCGGTAGGAATGGAAGTTCCGATAGAAATTCAGGATGTGCTGAGTCGCTGCTTCGAGGTCATGCGTGATGTAAAACAGGTTGAGGTCATCGGGGGAAATGAGCCCCTGTTCGAGGAGGTCATTCACGACAAACCGCCTCCAAGTTTCCCAGTAATGGCCATTGGGACGGTCAAGGAGCACGATTGGCACGATGGGGCTTTTTCCAGTTTGCAGCAGGGTGAGGACTTCAAAGCCTTCGTCATGGGTCCCAAACCCGCCGGGCAGCAGGGCAAAGGCATGGGTTTCCTTCACAAAATTGAGCTTGCGGGTGAAAAAATAGCGAAAGTTGATCAGCTTGGGATCGCCCTCAATGATCTCATTCGCGCTTTGTTCGAAGGGCAGGCGGATGTTGAGTCCGAAGCTCCGTTCGGCTCCTGCGCCCTCTTGGGCCGCCCCCATGATGCCATCACCTCCCCCGGTAATCAGCATGTATCCTTCGGCAACAATTCTTGCTCCAAAAGCGCGTGCCAATTTGTATTCCTCGGCGTCAGGGTGTGTCCTAGCGCTGCCAAACACAGCCACCTTGCGAACACCTTGGTATTTGGAAAACACGCTCGCGGCAAACCGCAGTTCCCGCATGGCCCGATTGTAGAGTTTGAGATCGCCGAGGTTGACCTTGTCCCGTCCAAAACGCAGTGCCGTTTCGATCATTTCCTCAACAAGCTCTGCGTGTTTGCCTGAAGAGACCTCTTCCACGAGGCTCCTAATTCGTTTGTCCTTTGTCCGTTCTCTCATAAAAAAATGATTTCCCCATCCCCCGAATGCCGATCAGATTATCACACAACCAACTCTACGGAAAAATATGATCATAGTCATCCGAGCCCACGCCACAAGCGAACAAATCGACCAAGTCATCAAGGAGGTGGAGGTTCTTGGCTACACACCTTCCCCAATTCATGGCGTGAACCAGACGGTGGTAGCCGCGATTGGCGATGAACGAACCCATGCGAATCTGGAGTCTCTGACGGCCCTTCCTCAGGTCGAAAGCGTGCTCCGTGTTCAGAAGCGGCACAAATTGGTGAGTCGCGAGTCGCATCCTGCAGATTCGGTGGTGAATGTGGGCGGAGTCCTCATTGGGGGCGGCAATTTTTGTGTGATGGCCGGCCCGTGCTCGGTCGAAAGTGAAGAGCAACTGTTATCGACGGCGGCCGCGGTCAAAGCTTCTGGAGCGACGATTCTTCGGGGTGGGGCTTACAAGCCGAGAACCTCGCCTTATGAATTTCAGGGACTTGGAAAAGAAGGCTTGCGGTTGTTGGCCTTGGCGCGCGAGGAGACGGGTCTGAAAATTGTGACCGAGGTTCTCAGCGAGCGGGATGTCGAACATGTGGCCGAGGTGGCTGACATTCTTCAAATTGGCGCCCGGAACGCGCAGAATTTTCAACTCCTGATTGAGGCCGCAAAAAGTGGCAAGCCGATTCTGCTAAAGCGTGGAATGAGCGAAAAAATCGAGGAGTGGCTGCTTGCTGCGGAGTATATCCTTGCCCACGGAAATCCGAATGTTCTCCTTTGCGAGCGGGGCATTCGAACCTTTGAGACTTATACCCGCAACACCTTGGATCTGGCGGCAGTCGCCATTGCCAAAAACGAATCCCACCTTCCTGTGATTGTGGATCCGAGTCAGGGTTGTGGCCGGGCGGACCTGGTGGTCGCGCTGTGTTGTGGAGCAATTGCGGTGGGAGCGGATGGCCTGATTATTGAGGTCCACCCCAAACCCGCTGAGGCCATGAGTGATGGCCAGCAGCAGGTCGATTTTGCGCTGTTCGAAAAACTTCGGACCGCAATTGCGCCGTATTTGCAAGCCGCAGGAAAGACCCTCTGAGGCTTGTTTGATCAGTAGGGGGCCCGTTCAAAGAGCGAGAAATACCAAGCAAACAGCTTGTCGCCGCCGAAGAGCCACCAGGCCGCTGCGACGGCAAGGAATGGCCCGAACGGGATCCGTGACCCGGATTTGTCGCGGGCAAGGAAAATACCAGCGAGTCCCGCCACACACCCGATGATCGAGGAGGCAAAGATCGTGAAAAGCACGGCCTGCCATCCCAGAAAGGCCCCGATGGCTGCAATAAATTTGACGTCCCCAAACCCCATAGCCTCCCGTGGAATGGTGATCGTGGTCAGAGAGCCGCGCAGTGTCAGAATCGAATCCAAGGGCGTCTCCGACCCATCATGAAAAAGACGATCGTATCGAAATCGGATCGTTCCCGGGGCTGAGGATTCCCCCTCAATTTCCAGAGCCGAACACTGAAGGCTCATCTCATCCGTTTCGCGACTAAAAATATCTTCCCAACGAAGAACTTCCTCACCAATAGTGAGGTCTGCGCGGTCCCCGTCCCGTTTCCACTCGAAAACTGATCCTTCAGGAAAATGGTGTTTCTTTTTGCCGAAGGCGAGTTTTCCGCCTTCGACAACCAACCAAAGAAGGCCAAACCCCAAAGCGGCCCCGCCCAGCGAGAGGCCTGCGGCCTGCCAACGCGAGTCGGTTTGCATCATTTGCGGAAGCAACACGCTGAGCACCACCCCGGCGATGGTGCCGCCCCACGTGATTTCGTCAGGGATAATAAAATGTTCGATGTCGATAAACGTTGCGACAATGAGCAGCGAAAGGAAGAGCCAGTAAACCGGCGCGAGTGGCAGATGATACACCCACCATGCGGCAAAAAAGAGCCCTGCGGTGAGAAGCTCCACAAAAAAGTAGCGCGGCGAAATCCTGGCTTTGCAGGACGAGCAGCGTCCTCGAAGCGCCAGCCAGCTCACCAGAGGCAGGTTTTCATACCATGGGATGCTTTTATTGCAGGCCGGGCAGAATGACCGCTTGGGATTTCCCAAGCTGATATTGCGCGGCATGCGATGGATGCAGGCGTTGAGGAACGAGCCGACGATGGCACCAAGCACCACCGCAAAGACCGCCAACGCATCTTCTCTCATTCCTTGGGCAGGCCGGTCTCCACAATCTCGCAGAGGGCATGAAGCAAAAACTTATGAGCCTCCTGGATGCGGGCAGTCACCTTGCTGGGCACGATGAGTTCGATGTCAGCAGCTCCCGCCGTGAAGCCACCATCCCTGCCAAGAAAAGCAATCGAGGTCATGCCCCGGCGCCGGGCCTCTTCAATCGCTGACAGGATGTTTCGGGATTTTCCGCTGGTGGAAAAGGCAATGAGAATGTCCCCCGCCTTGCCGTAAGCCCACACCTGCCTGGAAAAAACATCCTTGAAGGCATAATCATTCGCAATAGCCGTTAGAAGACCGGCATCCGAAGCCAAGGCAATCGCCGGGTAGGGCCTGCGGTCGGCACTGAAACGGCAGGTGAATTCCGTGGCCATGTGGGCCGAATCAGCGGCGCTGCCGCCATTGCCACAAGCCAGAATTTTTCCACCCGCCATCAGGGCATTGAGAACGGTGTCAGCTGCCTTGTTAAGGGGCACTTCCAGATTGCGAAGAGACCCGATTGTTTCGAGGGATTCCTCCAAAGACGTGATAAAGGGTGAGTTCATGGCTGTGGAAGTTTGAGACGAGGATCCGTATCAATCAATTCCCGAAGGACCACCCACCCGGATTCGTCCATTTGAATAAAGAGGCGCAGATACACGGAGACGGCCCAGGCAGGTTGGGACGAAAGCAGATTCTCCACAGCGGCAACCATCTTCTCGCGGGGCGGTTCGGCCGGGAGGTCCTCAATGAGCCCCTCCCCGTCATGAGACACACCCAACGTGTCAAGGAACGCCAGAAGCATTGGCTGCTTGGCGGCAAAAAGCCAACCCTGCAGAATCTCAATCGCCACGTCAGCATTGGTCTTGCGGGCCAATTCCCCGGCGACCCAGGTCAGCCGCTCGGGAACAGATTTTTTATCAATAAAAGCGGGACGCAACTTGCGCCGTCCGGCGAGAACCGCCGTCGCGGATTGAAGGAGAGGACGATTGGTTTCCCGGATTTCCCCAAGGAGAGAGGCGGCTTGCTCCGGTTGCAGGCCGGCAAAGAGTTCAGAGGCAGTCATTTTTCGTGTTTTGGCTTACGTCCGGGAGAGGCTGCCGTCAAGACTGGATGCCCAGCCAATCCGCAGAATCCATTTGCGATGCATTTGACAGCGGGCGTTAAAGGCGCTTTCATGCCTGCACATGAGGAAACTCCTCTTTTTGCTACCACTGCTGATCGTTCTTGCCTCGTGCGCGAGTCGGGAAATCCCTGCCACCAAACTCCAGAGAGCCAACGTGCTTCCGCTGGCGCTGGATGACGCCTTCGAATTCCGCAAACAAAAGCTGGAGTTTTTTGCGCCTGAGGCCCCTATCCCCAATCTCAGCGAGGCGGTTGGATTTGAGCGTCAGCGCCGCGAATGGGGCACGGTGAGTCAATCGGACCGTGAACGCCTTTACGGAAATTACTTTTCCTTTTTCTGGAGAGCCAATACCGAGGCCGATGTGACCTTTCGACTAGAATACCGCCAGGCGGCGCTTGGGAACTATGTGATGGCGCAGGAACGGTATTACCCTTCTGCGAGGGGGTCCTATCAATCGGACTTTAAAATTATTGGGGATGACTTTTTGGAGTTCGGACGAGTCACATCCTGGAGAGCCTTGTTGATTGTGGATGGTCGTATCGTCGCGCTGTCGCAATCCTTTATTTGGAAATGAAAACTAACCGTCTGAAAGATCAACCGTTCCGGGCACGGCCCACCAAAGTGGTGGACCAGGGGTGGCGCGGGTCCCTGTGAGTGCCAAAGATTCAGTCTCGGTGGGAGTTCTTGACCGCACGGTGTGTGTGAAGGTCGAGGGGCGTGGTACATTTCAAAACAGCATTGGTTTGAAGCAAGTGATCAAACAAATGATCCAGCGAGGGTATCGGGATTTTGTTATTGATCTGAAAGATTGCGATCTGATGGATTCCACGTTTATGGGAACCTTGGCGGGAGCGGCCCTTCGGTTACGAGAACTTGGACATGGTCAGCTGTCGGTGTCCAATGCCAACCCACGCAGCCACGACCTTTTGGTCGGACTCGGGCTGGACCAACTTTTTCCTGTCTCCACAAAACCTGTGGGCGGCTCACCGATGGCCTCGGCTCCGGTGCTTCCACCGCAGGATGGATCCGACGATGCCAGCAAGCGGGCCGTTTTGGAGGCTCACGAGGCGCTCGCCGCAGCGGATGCCAGCAATGCCGTCAAATTTCGTGATGTCATAGATTTTCTTCGTCAAGAATTGGGAGTCCCATCGGACAAGGAGGACCGGTCTTCGGAGAGCTGAAGAAACCCTGCGGCAGGAAACCACCGAGGTATGACATATCTTTTTTTGGCACTGTTCTGCGGGACGCTGATAGCGCTCCTTGTGGTGCTCAATACCTTCACCCGGCGCATCAGCGATTTGGAACGCCAACGCGCTGAGCTTCAACTTGAGGAAGACAGGGTATTCGATTTTCTTCATGGTCTCGGTGAGGCGTTTTCCGAGGGTCTCAAATCTGCGGACTTGCACCGGCTCATCGTTGAGAGCGCCATAAGGATTTTGGATGCCCATGGGGGAGCTTTGTATCTTGCCGACAAATCTGGAGCCACTCTTGTGCCCGTCTTTTTTTCCAAAGGTTGCCCGCCCCTCGTGCCGGTTCCTCCCCATATTTTGGAACAGTCGGAGAACACGCCGGTGGCGCTTGATAGCTATCTCAAGCTGACAGTGATCCGACCCAAGGAAGGGCCACTGGGTCAGATTTGGGGAGATGGAAAACCAAAGATCATGACGCAGGATGAGTTGTTGGCTGCGGGCCTCACCGACAACCCTTCCATGGCTCATTCCTTACTGGCCGCACCTCTCATCTATCGCCGAAAAGTTCTTGGAATCATTGCTCTGGCCAATGGTGCCATGAGCACCCCTTTCACCTCGGAAGACCTCAAGGTTTTTCAAACCATCATTGAACAATCCGCTTTCGCGCTGTTTACAGAAGCCATCTACCTCGAAGCTAGCGAGAAAAAGCGTTTGGATCATGACCTTGAGATCGCCAGGGAAATACAGTCGATTCTCCTGCCAGCGATGCCTCCGAAGTTTACCGGTTACGAACTGAGCGGGGTGAATATTCCCGCGCGTCAGGTGAGCGGGGATTATTTTGATTATGTGCATGTGGATGATACTCATTTGGGCATTGCGATCGCAGACGTGTCAGGGAAAGGCGTCCCAGCTTCTTTGATCATGGCCATGGCGCGAAGTGTGATTCGCAGTGAGGCCAGCGGAAATTACAGTGCTGCAGAAGTTCTTCGAAGGGTCAATCATCAGCTTTACCCTGACATCAAGGAAGACATGTTCATCAGCATGGCCTACCTCGTGATCAACACTTCCGATGGCCAAGTCACGATGGCACGTGCGGGCCATGACGCGCCGCTGCTTTGTCGCGCCACTGATCGCATGGTGGAAAAGCTCTCCCCAAAAGGAATGGCTCTGGGGATTGACAGTGGAGAGGTTTTTAATAGGGTCATCACTGATCTTCAGTTTGAAATGCAAACCGGAGATTGCCTGCTTCTCTACACCGACGGAACCACCGAAGCGATGGATGATGCGGGCTTGGAGTTCGGGATGGACCGCATGGTGACGGCCCTTCAAGCCGAGGCACCGCGAGGAGCCCGGCAGGTCGTCTCACGAATCACCGAAGACATTCGTGCCTTCGTGGGGAACCATCCGAAATATGATGACATCACAATGATCGCCGTTCGCAAACAATGAGCACACAAAATATTCAAGAAGACAAAGAAATCCCCTTGGAAGAGGTGGAGGAAACCCAGCACGAGACCGAGTCCGCAGAGGCTGAAAACGAGCCATCCGAGCTTGAAAAGTACCGGGATCTGGCGCTAAGATCCCGCGCCGAATTGGACAACTACCGCAAGCGGGTGGCCCGCGAAAAGGAAGATGCCATTCGCTATGCCAATCTTTCCCTTTTGGAGCGCATTTTACCGGTGGTTGATAATTTTGATCTTGGGCTTCAGGCGGCACGCTCTGCGGAAGATGCGGCCGCTGTTGTTTCCGGATTGGACATGGTTCGCAAACAATTGTCAGATTTTCTGCGGGACCAAGGTGTGGACGCCATTGATGCCGAGGGTCAGCCTTTTGACCCCAATCTGCATGAGGCCATGGGCAGCGAGGCGAGCTCTGACGTGCCGGAAGGTTCGGTCGTTCGACAACTCCGCAAGGGCTACAAATTGAAAGACCGGCTTCTTCGTCCGGCGAGTGTGTTTGTTTCCAACGGTCCTTCCGCCGAATGACAAAAAAGCGTGATCCCTACGAGATCCTTGGTGTTGGCCGCGATGCGGACCAAGACACCATCAAGCGGTCGTACAGAAAGCTTGCGGTCAAGTTTCATCCTGACAAGAACCCGGATGATGCGGAAGCGGAAGATCGTTTCAAGGAGTTGGGCGAGGCTTACGACATTCTGATGGACCCCGACAAACGGGCCGCTTTTGATCGATACGGTCATGCGGCTTTTGCACCCGGTGGGCGCGCTGCGGGCGGGTTTCATGATCCCTTTGATCTGTTTCGGGAAGTGTTTGGAGCTTCCGGTGGCGGAGGAGGGGGCGGTGGCATCTTTGAGCAATTTTTTGGTGGTGGCCGATCCGAGGCGTCGGGCCGGGGTTCGGACCTTCGCTATGACCTGCAAATCACTCTCGAAGAAGCCGCCATCGGTTGTGAGAAAGAAATTGAGATACGAAAACTGGACACCTGCGACACTTGTGATGGCAGCGGGGCCCAGGACGGCTCCAGCGCGGTCACATGTCATGTCTGCGGAGGTCGTGGGCAGGTGGTTGCCTCACGGGGATTCTTTCAGGTGGCCCAGACGTGTCCCAATTGTCATGGCACCGGTCAAGTGATTCAGAAACCCTGCCGTTCTTGCGGAGGAGAGGGCCGAAAAGAAAAAACGTCCCGCGTTAAACTTAAAATTCCGGCTGGCATCGATGAGGGATCGCGTTTGCGGAGTTCGGGGGGAGGCGAAGCCGGCCTCCGTGGTGCTGCTAACGGCGACTTGTATGTGGTGATCCATATTCGGGAGCATGAGATTTTTGTAAGGGATGGTTTGGACCTTCACTGTGAGATGCCGGTTCCCTTTGTGTTGGCGTCATTGGGTGGTGAGATGCGCGTGCCTGTGCTGGGTGGCTCGACGGTGAGCGTGAAAATTCCTGCTGGCACTCAGGGGGGAACCACGTTTCGGGTGCGGGGTCAGGGGATCCAACCTCTGCGAGGAAGCTCCCGAGGCGACATGTTGGTTCGAGTTCACGTGGAAGTGCCCACGCGCCTGAACAGCGAACAACGCAAGGCGCTCGAAAAATTTGCCGAGCTCTGCGGGGAAGAAAATACTCCGCTGCATAAAACGTTCACTGATCGGATCAAGGAGTTTTTTACGTAACCGACAAGCCATCTGATGATCCTCACTCCCGCAGAGATGAAAGCCGCTGAGGAGCAGGCGTTTTTGCGAGGGGCCACGGCGGAAGGTTTGATGGAAATTGCGGGGCTTGGGATCGCTGATATTGTCACCCAATTCCACGAGAGGCCTGGCACATGCCATGTTTTTTATGGAAAGGGCCACAATGGCGGAGATGCTCTTGTCGCTGCCCGTTTTCTTGCTCTGAGGGGATGGGCGATTGTGGAGAGACCCGCTTTCGAGGCTGATGCTCTCAGTCTTCTCACAAAGAAACAGCTGGATGCGTTGCGAGCTGTTCCCTCCAGAGAAGTAGCAAAAAATTCTCCCCTGGTGATCCTCGATGGCTTGCTCGGGATCGGCGCGCGGGGCATGCCGAGGGCTCCAGTTTCAGAGGCAATTCAAACCATCAACTCCCTCTGCCAAAAGCAGGCGGCCTGGGTGCTTGCCATCGATATTCCGAGCGGACTTGATGCCGAAGCAGGGGCTGAAGTGTGCGTGCGAGCTGACGTGACCGCGACCATTGCTTTTGCCAAAGCGGGACTTCTGGCAGACAGCGCCACGGATTTTGTGGGACGTCTGGCTCTTGTTCCTCTGCCTGGGGTGGAAGTTCAAGATGGGGACCCTGCTCGAATTGCGGTTCCGTGCTGGCTTGCCGAGCTTATTCCTCCACGCAATTTTGATACTCACAAGGGCCGATCCGGGAGGGTCGGAATCGTGGCAGGCTCTCCCGGATTTTTGGGCGCAGCCCATCTGTGTTCTCTTGGAGCTTTGCGAGGGGGAGGGGGACTCATCACCCTCTATGCTCCTCCCGAGATCGCGGAAGCTCTTTCTATCCGGTGCCCGCCGGAGATCATGGTCCGCAGTACATCAAGCCTCCGAGAGATTTTTCACGAAAACTTGGATGTGTTGGCCATAGGTCCGGGAATCGGAGCGTCACGCAAGGGGGATGTGCTGGCTTTGATCCGCGATCTCCCCATCCCGATGGTGGTGGATGCCGATGCCCTCAATGCCCTCTCAGAAAACCCACGCATTTTAAAAAAATCCCGAGGATCTCGCCTGCTAACTCCTCATCCCGGTGAAATGGAACGCCTCAGCCCGCAGGCAGGCCAGCCCCGCAGGATTTGGGCTGAGAACTTTGTCAGGGAGTTGGGTTCGACGACCCTCCTGCTCAAGGGAGCAAGGACCGTTATCGCCTCCCCTGGCCAACTCACCACCTTTAACACCACTGGCCACCCAGGCATGGCTACCGGAGGTATGGGGGATGTGCTCACCGGTGTCGCAGCCGCCCTCATTGCACAGGGCCAGTCCACCCACACGTCCGCGATCCTTGGTGCCTGGAGTTGTGGCTTTGCCGCGGAATCAGCCATTGCCTCAGGAGCATCGCAAGAATCACTCACCCCCCATGATGTCACCAACCACTTGGGACATGCCTTTAATGCTCTGCGAAGGGGGCATTACTGAAGCATGCAATGACAGACCATACGGATTCTGCCCATTGACTATCACAACAGCATGCTCGATGTTTGTTTCATGACGCTACGTTCTCTTCCCCTTGGTCTTGGATTGTTGTCCCTTTGCGCCCTTGGGGGCTGCGTAGTTTATCCCGTTGATGGTGGAGAGGCTCTTCTGCTTCCGCCCGGTCCGCCCTCCGTGAACGTGGGATTCTATGGTACCCCTGCCGGGTATCGTTATGGGTCCTACCCAGTCTATGTTTACAATGGACGGCCCTGTTATTATGTGGGTGGTCGTCGGTATTGGTATAATGCAGGCGCCAATCGCAATGTGAATGTTAACGTGAACCGCAACGTGAGATATGGCGGTGCATACAGCGGCGGATATCATCGTGGTTCCGGCCGCTATTACAATTCCAACAGGACTTACAACCGGAACGTGAATGTGAATCGAACTTACTATCGACGGTAGGTGGCTGGGTGCCGGAGTCCGGGGCAAGAAAAGATCGCTTGCAGCACCGGGTGTGTCATTCAATAAATACCGGCCAGCGGCGATCGCTGGATTATCCGAAGCCAGCTAACGACCAGAAAGTCATCACACGTGGACAACAAACCTAAGGAAGAGCAAAATCAAAAAGCATCCTCACCCCCCAATGAGGACAGATCCTCTCCTCAGGGGTTGAACAAAATATTGAATGCGGTGCGAGGGTACTATGACGAAGCTGTGGATGGTTTTCGCGATGCGAAAAGTCGGCTCGGGGAGGAAACTGCCGAAATCCCGCGAGAGCAAGCACCTGAACCCGCCTCCCAGCCACCGCAGCCCGTGAAAGAATATCGGCCTGAACCCAAAGGCTTGCATCGTCAAACGCCAGGCGCTGCCGCAGAAACAGAAGCTGTTCCTCCCGAGCCGATAGGTGCCCCGATCCTTCGCCCAATGCAGAGCAAAGAGACGGGGTATCGGTACCGTAATGTGTTGGTGATTGGAGGCATGGATTTTATTGGGGCTGCACTGGTTCACCAACTCAACCTTGGTGGGATTGAGGAGATCGTGCTGGCGGATTCGATCAATGAGGCGACTTCCCAAGCGCTGCCTTTCCTCAGATTCCAAGAATTCCTGGGCCCGGAAGAACTGCAGTCATTGGCCGCCTCCAACTTCCGTGGTCTGTCCTCGTTTTCCCACATCTTCCAGATTGGGGGATGGAACACGTCCAACTTTGCTCTCGCTAAAAGCCTTTATGCCACAGCCCTTAAAGGGGGCTCACGATTTATCGCGGTGGCCTCAGCCTCATCACTTGGCTCACGACCGAACTCAGCTCCGCTGGAATCGTGGAGCCTGCCGACTACCTTCCGCCCTCAAAACCAAGAAGGGGTCATCTCCACCCTTTTTGATCGGTATGCCCTTCCCAAATCGGTCAACAAATCATATCTCTCCCTAAAGCACTACCGACTTTTTGGCCCGGGAGAGCGTCCGGATGATGGTGTTTATGGTCTTATCCAATCCTGCTACCATCAGATTTGTAGCACGGGCTCGGTCCGTCTCCCTGCCGCACTTCAGCCAGGCACTCCTGACGGCGACCGAACACATGATTTTTATTATGTGCTTGATGCCGCAAGACTCGCGGTGCTCCTTGGCCAGAGCCCGCAAGCCTCGGGGGTTTACGAACTTGGTTCCGGGCATACCTGCACGGCAGCGACTTTGGCGGAAACCGTTTTTTCTGTTCTTGGTGTTCCCCCTTCCATTACATGGGATACCTCCCTCCCATTCACTCCGCCATCCGCAGAACCAAAAGCCGCCAGCCTCCAACGCATAACTGAAACCGGTCTGCCTTCACCCCCACATGAATTGCCCGTGGCCATTGGCCACTACATCGCCACTTATCTGCAAACCGGCTTGGCTCTGGGTGAGGACATCGAGCACTCCGAACCTTTTCAGATTCCCTCGGCAGAGAACAAAACATCGATTCTTCTGCCCAGAAAGAGAGTAAGAGTCGCAAGTTCGGTGTGAGCACAAAAACGCCACAGCCCAACCTGACTTCGCCACCGAGGAAAAGTGCTGCGAAGCAACTCGCAAGACTCATCGGTGCCGCTTTTGTGGCCGTGGTGCCGATCCTCCAATTTGCGAGCCACCCCAAACGCAAAAAAGCAATGGTGTTGACATTGGGGGTGGTCGTTTTCACCTCATTGGCATTTGGAATCGCTCTTTATGTCTCGCTGCCGAAATCGACCACGGCTTTGCAGGATCTCAAAAATCCCAGCATCCCGAAGGAGGTCACCATCAAAAAGTTGATGGAAGAAACAGCAGAACTGATGGGACAGAATAACTTCCGGCAGGCCGAAGCCAATGTGGAGGAACTCTTCAAGCTCCTCCCTGAGAATGCCTCTATTCATACTCTTTCAGGGGCCATGAAATCCTTACAAAAGGATTACGACGGTGCCCGGTCTGATTACCATACTGCACTTCAGCTGAACCCCAAAAGCTTCAGTGCTGCCTTTAACCTTGCCGAAGTTGATTTTGTGACGGCCAACTACCAAGGAGCTCAGGAACAATTCCAGAAGCTATTGGTGGCGCGTCCCGCAGACGAGGTGCTGCTTTTTCGAATCTACCTCTGCGCCTTGATGCTCAAGGAACCCAGCAAAGCCGAGGCGGCCTTTCAAAAATTTCCTCCCGTGGGCAAAACGCCCGCCCGCCAATACGCAGAAGCTGTTCGTCTGTACTCTGAAAATAAAGCTGGCGAAGCGCGCAAACTCATCTCCTCAGCCAAGGTTCTCTATCCCGAAAAAACCACATTTTTTGACTCTTCTCTCAAAATTCTGGGATACCAGTAATCTTGGCTTTTGCTCTTGCTTGCTGAAGGGAGGTCACCGAAGGAAACCCGCATCTCAGCGCTGTCTCATTCAAGGTGATCGCACCGGCCAGCATCAATCGTGAAGCATGCCGTAGTCGAATAGCCCGCAAATGCGCGGCTGGCCCGCACCCTGTGGCTTGAGAAAAGAGCCGGGTGAAGTGTTCTCGTGTCAGCCCACATTCTGCGGCAAGGCCCTTGATGGAGAGCGGTTCGTGGAAGCGGCCCTCCATGCTCCGAATCGCCGCCGCCACGGGGTCATCACCCACACTGCTCCGCCGACCAAGGTCATAAAACCAAGTTGCCAAAAATCGATAACACTCCGCAGCGCTCTCAATGGGGGCTTTGTGTGGTATTCGGCTCAGTAACAACTGCTCGTACAATTGGCCGGCCGCAGTTTTTGAACCCAAGGGCATAATTGGTCCGTGGGCCTCCCTTGCGGCTCTCGCAAGCTCCATGGCAGGCGCCCCATAAAAGTTGATCCAAGAAAAAACCCACGGGGTTTGTGACTTCCCTTGAAAGGCGTATCCACTGGCCTCAGGCACCAAGGCCACAAAAGCGTGTTCAGGCTCGACCTCATAAGCGCGCCCCCTCCAAAAAAATGTTCCCTGCCCTGAATAGGTCTTCTGAATAATCACAAAAGAGGTATCCCCTCGTTGCAAATTATCCCATCGATAAACTTGAGAGGAGACCTTTTCCTGCCTCTTTTTAATACGCATTGAGATGAGATATTCGTCCATGAGAATTTTTCTTCTCAAAGACATATCACAAAATCGTATGCCGCCATCACACTTTCTTTCTTTCTGAAAAATTAAGAACCATGGAGGATGTTCCTTCCATGAAACGTATCTCCCGCACTCGCAAGGCCGTCGGCCATCAGGCCCACATGAAAGACGCAGCTGCCGCTGGCCTAGTCGGCAATCTCCAAAGGCCCATCAAAATCACCCTGCTTGGTGCGGGAAGCACGTTCACCCCTCGGTTGCTGAACGATGTTCTCCTCATTCAAGGCGCCATGGGAGGCGAAATCGCCTTAGTCGATATTGACACCAATCGCCTGAAAATGATGAAACGCCTGATTGATAAATTGGTGGCACGTCATGGTGCGAAAGGTTGGACAGTCACAGCATCACCCAACCGCCGCGCTGTCCTTAAAGGCACCGACTACTTGATCAATTGTATCGAAGTGAGCGGGCTTGGCTGTGTGCGGCACGATAATGACATTCCCGCTCGCTATGGCGTTGACCAGTGCATTGGGGACACGATCGGCCCCGGCGGTCTCTTCAAAGCACTTCGCACGATCCCCGTCTGGCTGGAAATCCTTAAAGATGCCGAACGCCTGGCACCGCAAGCCATCGTCCTCAACTACACAAACCCCATGTCCATGCTGTGCCTTGCGGCAGGTCGCACCTCCTCCATGCAAGTGGTCGGGTTGTGTCATTCCGTTCAAGGAACTGGGGAACTCCTTGCGGGTCGCGCCGGACTCTCCATCCGCGATATCACATGGGAATGTGCCGGAATTAACCACCTCGCATGGTTCACAAAATTTGAGCACAATGGGCGCGACCTGTATCCTCTGCTCATGAAAAAGGCCCGCGAAGATCTGGCCGGCAAACCCTCAAATCCCGAGGACGCAAAAGATCTGATTCGCAAAGACATGATGCTTCACTTCGGGGCATTTATTACCGAATCCAGCGGCCACCTCTCGGAATATTTGCCCTATTATCGCAAACGCAAAGACCTCATCGAAAAATATTGCCGTGATGGATATGATGGAGGCTCCAGCTTTTATGCCGATAATTGGCCTCAGTGGCGCAAGGACGGCGACGCATCGCGTTCAGCCATGGTGGCCGGAAAAGAGCCCTTTGTGTGGAGTCGCAGTTGGGAATACGCAAGCTGGATCATTGAAGCACGGGAAAAAGATGTCCCGTTCCGCATCCACGGAAATGTGATGAATACGAACTCCGGCAGCGGCCCGCTGATTTCGAACCTACCCAGCAATGGCTGCGTGGAAGTGGCCTGTATGATTGACCGCGCTGGGATTCACCCCACCCAATTCGGTGCGCTCCCAGCTCAGATGGCAGCTGTTTCGGCATCGAACATGCCTTTGTTTGATCTCGGTGCCACCTCGGCCATTGAGCGCAGCAAAGAAGCGGCCATCCATGCCCTCACCCTGGATCCGCTGACAGCCGCCGTCTGCTCACCCGCAGAAATCAAAAAAATGACCCTCGAAATGTTCGCCGCTGAGAAAGATTTCCTGCCCACCTATCGCTAATTTTATCCACACAAGAGCCTGGCTCGATAAGCTCTGGCAACAGCGAGCACAAATTCCCCGGTTAAGCTCCGGTTTTTCCTTTGGAATTACGCTTGCTGTTCCTACGTCGAGACAATAACTTGTCTGACCTCTCACTGCAGGCCCACGGAAAAAACCGTGTGCCGGGCGAACAAAGCCAGGGTAGCTCAGTGGTAGAGCAGGGGACTCATAAGCCCTTGGTCGGGGGTTCAAATCCCTCCCTTGGCACATTTCTAAAACACACATTTATGGCAAACATCAAATCCGCAAAAAAACGCGCTCTCCAGAGCGACCGTCGCCGCGCAAAAAATTCCAGCGTCATCACAGCCCTCAAATCCTCACAAAAAAAATTGAAGACGGCCCTTGCCGGAGGCAAAGCCGATGAGGCTCGTGAAGAATTCAAGAAGCTGACATCGAGCCTGGACAAAGCCGCCAAGCGTGGAATCATCCACAAAAATTCTGCGAACCGAAAGAAGGGCATCTTCACAAAAGCCCTCAAAAAAGCGGCCTGATTTCGCACTCCCCACTGAGGTGCTTGGGGCTGGTGTCAAAGTCAACCAGCTAAATCATCGCGTCCGCAGTCTCGCGCTGTAAGGAGCCCGGGGCTTCCAATGAGAAGGAAGATTCGGGCATTTGTAGCTCCTGCGCCAAACGGTCGGCTTCTACGAAATGGCCTCGTTCGAAGTGAAAGGAATGCGGTTCCTTTCCGTTTAAGACAAGCACCTCGCTGAGAAATTTGGATTTGCGTTCGGTGGTGATATCGTTTGTGGGAATTTCTACGACCAATGGACCAAGGAACCGGGGGGCAACAAAGAACACGCTTGAGGGTTCGCCTTCAAAGGTGACCAACCATCCGGAATGATTTTTTGCGAGGCGCTGACCGCCACCGCTCAAACAAAAAACCGCAGATTTGATGGCCGCGTGGGAGGCGTGGGCTCGCCGCAGTGCTCTTTCGCAACCCGAGGGTAGAGGCTGGGGCTGCCCTTGGGCCTGATTTGCGGGGTTATTCAATTTCCGCCAAGCCAGCCAGGCGTTCGCATGGATGGAACGAAGAATTTTTGGCAAAATGGCCCAGACAATTCCAAGAAGGATGATGGCAAGGATTCCTGCAATCACCGGATTGAAGAGCAATAGACCAAGCCCCCCCAAAACCACCACATCTTCCCCCAGACTCAGAGCAATATTGGAAACCGGCTCCGGGGATGTGTTCGCAAGCAAACGTGCCCCGGCCTTGGCGGTGTGCGAGGTCAGTGCCACGCCTCCGGCCAACAAGGCCGCCACAACTTTGGCCGCTGGGTCCGCTTCGCCGAGGGCAAGCACGGCAAGAAGTGCTCCCCCAACGGGGCGAATGACGGTGTGCACGGAGTCATTCATCGAATCAACCCAGGGCACCTTGTCAGCAAAAAATTCCAGCACATAAAGAACAGCGCTGATCCCCAGCACCCACGGATCTGCAAGCACTCCAAGTTCTTGGAGATTTTCCGGCAACACGACCCACTTGAGATGCAGGCTCAAGCTGGTCACAAACACGGTGAGGTAAAGATTGATGCCTGCCAGAGTTGCCAAGCCCAACGCCACCCCAAGCATTTCGATAATATCCATAAGGTCTGAACAAATCATCGCGGGGGACTGAAAAATTGCAAGCGCAAGGTCAGACGAGAAAAATCCGTGCCGATCCCTTCCATTTCAGATTCTTTTCTCGACAGCAGCACCCTACGTGGTTTATAGAAAGCTGTCTCACACCTAGAGTTTCCTATGCCCAGATATTCCTACGTTGCCCTCGATGCCCGCGGTCAAGAATCCGCAGGCGTCATTGATGCCGCCTCCCAGAATGAAGCCGTCGGCCAATTGCGACAAGCCGGTTACTTTCCCAAAACCATCGCGGAGGAGGGCAAGGGTGGCAAGGCCCCCAAAGCTGCCAAAGCGGCCGTTGCAAAAACTCCGGGCAAGAGTGGCGGGATGTCCCTGCCATTTTTGGAGCGTCAGACCATCAAGGGCAAAACGCTCATGATTTTTACCCGTCAGTTGGCCACGCTCATTGATGCCGGCCTCCCTCTGCTTCGTGGTCTCACCGTTCTTTCCAAACAAGAACCCGATCCCGTTCTCCGTAAGGTCACAATCAACCTTGCCGAGGCCGTTCAAGGCGGTGGCACATTCTCCGAAAGTCTGGCCGGACACCCCAAGATTTTTAACAAGCTTTATGTGAACATGGTGAAAGCTGGCGAGCTGGGTGGTGTGCTCGAACTCGTTCTCCTCCGTTTGGCAGAGTTCCAAGAAAAGGCCCAGAAAATTAAAAACAAGGTCGTCTCGGCCATGTTTTATCCCATCATCGTTTTGGTGATTGCCATCGCCATCATGGCCTTCCTGCTGGTCTTTATCGTGCCAAAATTTGAGGCCATCTTTGCCGACATGCTCGGTGGGAAACCGCTTCCTGCGCTAACCCAGTTTGTGATCGGAGCGAGCAACTTTGCCAAAGACAATGTGTTCCTCATCATCGGCGGAATCATCGTGCTGATCATTGTCTATGTCTTGCTCAGCAAAACCCCCAAAGGCTCCATCGTGCTTGATAACATCAAGCTGAAGGCTCCGCTTTTTGGTGATCTCACCCGCAAGAGTTCCATTTCGCGTTTCACAAGAACCCTCGGCACCTTGGTCACTTCCGGCGTTCCCATTCTTCAAGCCCTGAACATCACTCGCGAGACCGCCGGAAACTCCGTGATCGCGGATGCCATCATGAAAGTTCATGACAGCGTCAAAGAGGGGGAATCCATCGTCCAACCCCTCGAAGCCAGTGGCGTCTTTCCACCCATGGTGATCAGCATGATCGACGTGGGCGAGGAAACCGGTCAGTTGCCGGAGATGTTGCTAAAAATCGCCGAGGTTTATGATGACGAGGTTGACAATGCCGTCACCGGTCTCACCTCCCTGCTGGAACCAGTGATGATCGTATTTTTGGCTGTGGTTGTGGGAACAATCGTGATCGCCTTGTTCCTCCCCCTCATCAGCATCATCAGCGGAATGCAGGAACAATGATGAAACACTCCCTGGACACTGGGCCTCGCGACGCAAAGCTTGAGGAAGCTTCGTACGGCCGCAAGCATGGCTTCACACTGATCGAGTTGCTCGTTGTGATGGCCATCATCGCCATCCTGGCCGGGCTCATTCTCAGCACGGCCGGTTATGTTCAAAAGAAAGGTGCCACATCGCGCGCTGAGGCAGAAGTTGCTGCGCTGAGCGCCGCCTTGGAAAGTTATAAAGCGGATATGGGGGATTATCCCTCAGGGACGAATGCTGGTACCGGTCAGAATCCCGGAACAAATAACGCATTTCTCCGTCAGGCGCTTGCCCCCAATGGATCAAATACGTTGAATCCTCTCAACAAGATGTATTTTGAATTTCCCAAAGGAATGGGTCCCAGTGGCGCAAGCGCAGTGGCAACAAATGTCGCTGTCTTGGATCCTTTTGGAAACGGCTACGGATATCAATATCCGGGAAACGTGAATCGCAGTGGCTCCAACTTCTTTGATCTCTGGTCCACCGCTGGCACGACCAATTCCAACGCCTGGATCAAAAATTGGTAGAGATCAGGCGGTCTGAATGCCTTCGGCGCTGAATTTTCTGATAAAATCATTCGAGCAAAGTTAAGCACTCTGGTGCAACTTGTTGCATCCAAGAATTGTTCATTTTTGCAAGTTTTGGCGAAGAAAGTTCCCAATATCGTTTGACAAGTCAATTTCTGCGCAGATGTTATACGTATGGCTAAGCAACCTGTAGCACGCGATTTGTGTCATAAAACGCTTTTTCTAAAGCCCTTGTCTTTCATCATTGCGGTGCTGGCAACCGCAGTCAGCGTTCATGCTGGAACATTGATTATCGATGAGGACTGGAGTGCCAATTATCAAGCTGCCGA
>JBGTLQ010000032.1:0-2699 GCA_041744075.1 Terrimicrobiaceae bacterium | reverse complement strand
GGTGTGTAGGACACGCGTTGGGGTGACCGAACATCGCCGCCAACGTCCACAAACCGTGCTGCTGTCGGCACGCTCACTGTGATGGAGGGATTTGTATAGATTTGCTGCGTTTTGTAGGAACTCTCGATTGCAGACTGAAGTTGATCCTGCGTGAGGCCTGCGGCACGAACTTTGCCGATGTGTGAAAGGTTGATAAATCCCTGACCGTCAACGGTAAAGGCTCCAGAAACCTGAGCAACTTCCTCAGTGGGGACGCCGCCAAGTCGCACCTCAACTTGATCACCTTCGCGAAGAACAACGTCCTGCGCCATGAGAGGCTGGCCAAAGAGCAGGAGCGCCAAAATGGCGGATGAGAACACTCGAGTTTTCATAAGGATTAATATTCGCCGGGTTTTTGTTCGGGGTCAACCGGAGCTGCAGCCACAGGAACGGGTTTGTTGCCAGCAGGCTCTTTGGTCGTGCGGGCGCGTTCGCCCTTCCTGGGCTTGTTATAGTAATTGTAGTAACTGGTGTAGTACTCGTAATACTGGTCGTGACGAGTGTCCACATTGTTAAGAACCACACCAAGCAGATTGCCACCTACATTGGTGATGGCATTTTTGACCCGCTGGAGCATGGCGCGTGGGAAGCGACGGTGTTGAACAACCACAATGGTCAGATCGACAGCACTCGCAAGCACGGACGCATCACTCACACCAAGAATAGGCGGGGAATCAAAGAAAATGGCGTCAAACCGGTTTTTGGCGTCATCCATAAAATCCACCATGCGTTGGGAGTTAAGGATTCCGACAGCATCCGTTGGCAGAGGTCCACTGGGTAGTAGGAAGAGGTTGTCCACGGGAGTTTGATGGACGACTTCCTCAAGTTCGACCTCACCCATGAGGAGGTTGGAAAGCCCGATTTCGTTGCTGATTCCAAACATGCGGTGTTGAGCGGGACGTCGAAGATCCGCATCCACGATGAGTGTGTTATAACCACCTTGGGCAAAAGTGTAAGCCAAGTTATTGAGGGTGGTGGTTTTCCCCTCGCCTGCTCCACCGCTGACAATGGTGAAGGCATTGGCATCGGGCGTTTTGCGATTGAACTCAATGTTTGTTCGCAAAATTCGGTAAGCCTCCGCATCCGGGCAGTCGGGTCGTTCGTCTTTTAAAATTGCAATATTTTTTGGGATAACCGCTAACACGGGCATCTGAAGAAAGTTCTCGACGTCCTCCATAGTTTTCACGCTGGTGTCCAGGTATTCGATGAAGAAGGCCAAGCCCACACCAAATACCAATCCAACCACCACACCGAGGGCAATGTTCAACCATACACGGGGGCGGGCTGGGTATTCTGAAATTTCTGCGTATTCCCAGATGCTGACAGGGCGCTGCGGCATTGTCTTCTGCATCGTCTCAGAATTCAGACGAACTTCAGCAGCTTCCAACAGACGCTTGGCTTGGATGTAATTGTTTTTGGCCTCGTAGTAAGTTGAAGCCTTGGATTTGTTTTCTTGCTGGGACGAGCGAGAATCTTCCAGCCGAGCCACAAGATTTTTTAGGGATTCCTGGGCAATTTGGAAATTTTCTTCCAAGGCTTTACGCAAAACCTTGATCTGATCGTTGAGTTGTTCTTCCATCACCGCCATCTTGGCATTGACAGATTTGACTGTTGGGTGGTTGATGCCAAGACCGGAATTCAACAGACGCGCTGTTTCGGAACTTAGCTCCTGAAATTGGGGCAGAACTTGTAGGATTGTTGGATCTTCAATCTCTAACGTGGTAAGGGATCGCATGATCTGGTCATCGGTCATTGCCGAGACTTGCTGATGTTTGGCGCGAAGGGCCTCCACTCGCATTCTCTCAGTGGACACCGTTTGCTCGGTGGTCATCAGGACTTGGGCTTCCGCAGTCATGTCACCCTCCTCCATATTGTCAGGATTCAGATCCTGCACGCCGGTCTCCACGCGGATTCGAGCCATTTCAGCCCGGAGTTCATCCACTTTGGATCGCTGTTTTTCGACTTCCTCGCGAAGTTGAACCAACGATTTGTCGATCCATTCTCGGGAATCCGCGATGCGCTTTCTCTGATATTCTTCGGCGATCCGGTTCGCAATTTCCATGGCCTCGCGGTTGTCGGTGCTAGAAACGAGAATTTGAATGAGCTCGGTGTTACGAATTTCCCGCATGTTGACCGCATTTCGCAGACGAAAATACGCTTGTTCTTTGCTTGGAAGACCCCATTTTTGTTGAAGATTCAGGGACTCAATGACTGGATAGAGGATTTCTTTTCTCTGGATGATTTCGAATTGGGTGGTGAGGAACCGGGGGTCCAACCCACCCATACTTCTTTGACCAAAGACATCAATGAAGGTATCCACCTGTTTGACTTGCATCGTGACCGTTGACACGAAAGTCTTCGGCATAAAATAAGTCACCACGGCAGCAGTGATCACCACGAGGAGGAATACAAGGATAATCAGGGGCAACCGGACGCGGATTACCCTCCAGTAGTCAAGAAAGTGCAGTTTGATTTCGCCGGTGTCGCTATTCATTTGGGAAAGAGATTTTAGCCAAGGACTGTGGAGAGTCTAATCCATGAAACCGCCCTGAGCAACCCGGATTGATCGAAAGATGAAATTTTCAGAACGAGAAATTCGCACCAACAAAGGCCACACTGCGGTTGTATTCGCGCTCAGGAGCATCGGGTGCGATGTCGAT
>JBGTLQ010000031.1:0-7799 GCA_041744075.1 Terrimicrobiaceae bacterium | reverse complement strand
TTTTTATCCCCTGATGGGGACGCGTGTCTGGTGTCGATTTGGCTGTCCGATGGCTGCGATTCTTGGACTCCTTCAGCGATTCAATTCGCGGTTCCGTATCACCACCAACGGCGCACAGTGCATCTCCTGCGGCAATTGCTCAAAGTATTGCGAAATGGGTATCGATGTCCGTCATTATGCCCAGCGGGGTCAAAACATTAATCGCGCCTCCTGCGTGGGCTGCGGCCTGTGTGCGGCGGTTTGTCCGCGGGGTGTGCTGTCGCTGGAGAATGGCCCCAAAGAGGGGCGCTATAATCAGAGCGATGGGCTCTCCCTGCTTGGGGATTCCAAGGCAAAATGATTTCTCTAAGCAGGATCGGGATTGCCATCATTGGTCTCCTCCTTTGGACAGCAACGGGAGTCGTTCGGGCCGACGATCTCAAAAGCTATGGAGATGAGCTCGAAAAGCAATTTTCCGATGTGGATTTTATTACGACGTCTGAGCTGGCTCAGTTGCTTTTGGGCTCTTCTCCGCCGCTTTTGATAGATGCCAGGGAGCCCAAAGAATTTGAAGTCAGCCGACTGCCCGGGGCGATTCTGGCTGAAAAGCCGCTGACGAAGTGGCTGGGGAGCCTCAACCTCGCCAAAGACACGCCGCTTATTGTTTACTGTTCTGTCGGTTACCGGTCAGCAGTTTTGGCCCGTGAACTTCAGGAAGACGGATACTCGAATGTCCTCAACCTGAAAGGCTCGATCTTTGCATGGGCCAACGAAGGTCATCCGCTTGAGAATGCAAATGGCACGGTTCATGGTGTCCATCCCTTCGATAGAAAATGGGGGCAATATTTGGATCAGTCCAGGTGGCAATGGACGCCGTAGTTGCAGTTTAGAGCCGGAACACTTTCTATTCTTGAATGGCTTTGAGGATCGCGTCGGCTTCCAAGCGGACTCTGTAATTCTCATCCACGTGGGCAAACTTAATGACACCATCCTTGCCAACGACGAACAGGGCGGGGTGGGGAAGCATGTGGTGCTTTTCACCTGAAGCGGCTTCCACATCAATTTTGTACTCATTCTTGTATTTTGAAACGAGTTCTTGAGGAACCTGGAAACTCAACCCAAAGGCCTTCGCCGCTTCCATGCTGCTGTCTGAGAGCAAAGTGTAATGGAGTTCCTCGCGGTCAGGCGTTTCAGCCAGCTTGGAAGGTTGGTCGGGGCTGATCGCCAAAATCTGATACCCCGCCGCAAGAATGTCTTTCTCGATCCCGGCGACCTCCATCAAATGTTTTGTGCAGTAGGGACACCAGCCGCCACGATAAAAAATCAGCACCGTGGGTTTTTCAGACATCAGCTCCCGAAGCTTCACCGGCTTCCCCTCCTCCGTTTGTAAGGTGGCATCCGGTATCATTTGGTCAACGGAGAGAGGTGCAGCGGACAACGTGCCCACCAGGAAAACACTAAAAACGATAAAAAGTGATTGGATCATACCCATATGAGGAGCAACCGATGATTTTATTCCATTGGATCCAACAAAATCCGAGGCCAAATTCCTCATTCTGACGGTACGCGTGTGGTTTCCAAAAGCCGCTCATCACCCGGCTGATTTTTGTTCCAGTAATCGGTGAAGAGGGATTTTCGCAGGGTTAATTTTCCCCCATCAGGGAAATTCCATCGAAGCAATTTGAAGGGAGTGTTTGTTTCATAAACAAACGTGTCGATCCCACCCGCATGTTTAACCTCAAATTCGACTTCACCATTGTCCCTGCGGACTTGGCGAATAGTTGCCGGAGCGGGCTTCATAGGGCCTGCCTTGGGGTGGATCACAGTCGGAAACATCGGAACCGTGAGCGATTCCTCCAGGCCAGTGTTCGCAAGCAAGCGGAGTTTGAGTGGAAGTTCATCATAAAAAATGGCACCCGGGGAAATCAAGAGCTCCTCCCGGCCATCCCCTTCATTTTCAAAATAGCTGAAGTGAACATACTCGGCTTTGTTGTTGCTGACACGCGCCTGTTTGAAGGTGTTGCCGCAGGCTTCGTGATGGCTGAGTGAGAATTTTAACAGCTCTGCCGAATCGCGTTTCCAGAAACCAGACCACATCTGCTCGTAGCGGTACATGCCGGTTGGATACGAAACCACGTGATTGAGCTTGATGACATCAAAGTCCCCTGAACCTTGTCCTCCCCATTTGATGTCGTGTTTGGCGTCCCAGGGTTCTTTGACCCAAATTTGGGTGACCGTGCCTTGGCGGGGCTGTCCATACTTCATGAGCGTGGAATCATAAACATTGACCTCCGCTTTTCCTTGGTCGAAGTAATCCGCCGTCAAAAAGTCCATCTTGACCGGCAATTCTGCGGCGTTGACCTCCACAACGGCCAGCGAAAGACACAGAAAAATCAAAGCGCATTTGGGCAGGAGGTTTGAAGCCAGGGCTTTTGTTGATGAGGCCGTGATCTCCTCGCAGAAGCTGAAACTCCCCATATAGAAAAACGACGCGGCTGCCAACAGGCCGAACTGTGCGATGCCGGGATGTCCTGCCTGCCATGCAAACCAGACGCCAGCCACCGAATAGAACCCAAGGGCCAATTCGAAGAGGGGTGGTACGGGAAATTTGACGCGGTAGCAGCGTGTTTCCTGATCGCCTTTTTTGGGGGTGCGAATAAACGCGGACTCGTGTCCCAGACAGGCCTCCGCGATCGCCCGGGCATTGGTGGCCGCCAGCCCCATTCCCGCAAGGGTGAGTGTTGGCAGATTGGCAAGGCGGAGGAGCCAATTTTTGTGCAGTCGGCTTTGTCCGACGGCGTAGAAAAACGTCGGGGCGAAGGCCGCGACGAGCAGAATCCAGCCCGCGCTTCCCGGCAGGGCCAAGCCGCCACCCGCCGTGGCAAGTATCGGGGCCAGCAGAACAAGAATCATCAGCAGCGGGTGAACAACGTAGTGGGTCAGATGAAAGAAGGCCTCAATTTTTGCGATCAGGCTCATTTCCGAACGAAAAATGCGGGGTAGGAGCCGGATGGCCGTTTGCATGGACCCTTTGGCCCAACGGAATTGCTGGCTTTTATAGGCAGAGAACGTTGTTGGCAATTCACCTGCCACGGGAAGGTCGTTCAAATAATGACCTCGCCACCCTTGGAGTTGAACGCGGTACGAGAGATCAAGGTCTTCGGTGAGCGTGGCGGAACTCCACCCGCCTGCATCCTCAATGGCAGATCGCCTCCAGATGCCGGCGGTCCCATTGAAGTTCATAAACATGGTGGGATGAGATGAACGTGCCGCTTGCTCAATTGCGAAATGACTGTCAAGCCCGACTCCCTGGGCACGGGTCAGAATCGAGTCATTCCCATTAAAAAATGTCCACCGTCCCTGCACAAAACCAGCCTTTTGATCCGCAAAAAATAACGGCACCGTTCGAGTCAGAAAATCAGTGGGTGGAACAAAATCAGCATCAAAAATGGCCAGGAAGGGAGCATCGTCACAGCTCATTCCATAAGCCAGCGCCCCCGCTTTGAATCCCGACCGATCCACGCGTCGAATCACTTCGATCTGATGTCCGTCTCGTCGAAGGTCTTCCGCCACAGCATGCACCACGGCCGCAGTTTCATCATCGGAATCATCAAGCACTTGAATGAGGTGCCGACCCGGATACTCCATGGCCGCAGCGGCCCGCATCACACGCGCCGCCACGTTGGCCTCGTTGTAGAGTGGCAACTGGGTGACAACATCTGGCCAGATCCCATCGCGTTCCAAAATGTCTCGCCCCTCTTTCTCCAAGGAAAGGTTCTCATTGCAAGCGGTAGAAAAATAACGGATCAAAACCGCAAGGATGCCATAGGCATGGAGGGCATACAGCGCGAGTGCCGACGCGGCAAGCAGGTAGCCCATGCTCAGCAAAACCATCAAAAATCGAAAAAATTCAGGCCAAGTCACGTGAATCAGCGCTAAATCAGACGGCGCAGGGTCTCCTCAGTGACTTGACTCCCCAGCAGCACAAACGTGCGTCCCCCTGAGGACCATGTGGCGGTTACGACGCCTTCCTTCTGCTCAAAAGAAGGGGAACTGCCGGGAGGATTCTTCAGGCGGTCCGAGTCAATGACAAACAAATGCACATTGCGATCCTGATCCAGAGTGAAGCAAATCAGAGAGACCTTGCTGCCATCCATGGAATACGTTTGGCAGCCAAGGCTCGCCAAGGCATTCAGGGCTTTGGGAATCAGGAAGTCATGGGGCGCGTTTTTGGTTCCAAGCCAGGTCTGGAGTTTTTGAGAGTCCTTTGCCATCTTGCCCAAAGAAATCTGACCGGAGGTTTTTATGTGAACGGCTGCCTGAACGAAGCGCTCTGCTGTCATGGGCGGATTCGCTGTCGGGCGAATGATTGCAGCAATGCCAAACAAAAGAATCACAGCAGCGGCCAGCGCAACCCAGGAAGTGCGACGCATCCACCACACATGGCGGGCATCCTTATTTTGTTCATCAAAATTCACCAGCTTTTTACCCAGGAGGAGGGATTCCCGCAAATGGGAGGGTGGAGCCTCGCTTGTCAGCGCTGCGTTTATGGCTTTGTCAAAATCACACTGATCCTCAAACCAGCGCCCCAATGCAGGATCGCGGCGGGTTTGTTCGAGGGCCTCCACAAAAAATGGCTCGGTCAGATCCTCCCCGCTGGAGCGATAGGCGCTGAGTATCAATTTGGCTTGTTCGTTATCCATTGTCCCTCTGTATCTTGGAGTCGAATGCGATCACATTTATTCCCCTGGCAATTGTGTGCTCCTTGACGCGGGAGCGCAGCAAGCTTTTGGCCCGTGAAAGGCGAGACATCACGGTGCCGATTGGGATGTCGAGCGTCTCGGCGATTTCTTTGTAATTGTGTTGGTTGAGGTAAAATAAGGTCAGGATCGTGCGATGATTTTCGTCCATCATCCGAAGAATATCCATGATTTCATGCTGCTCGGTCTCGCGGACCGCTGATGAAGCCAAACTCTCCTCAGGCAGGTCATGTTCCCCGCTGTCATAGGAAACAGTGCGCTTGGATTTGTGGTACGAGTGCGTGAATTCACGGTAGAGGGTGGTGAATAACCACTGTTTTGCTTTTGTGGGTTCGCGGATCTGACGGCCTTTCTCAGCAAAGATGGCATAGGTTTGCTGGACGAGATCACAGGCATCCTCCGGCTTGCGGGCCAGGCTCAGACCAAAGCGGTAGAGATCGGAATAATACCGATCCACCACGATTTCAAAAAAATCGTCATCCATTCGACCAATGGGAGCATCAGAGTCCGGCATTTATTCCTCGGAGCATGACCGCATGAAAGGGGCCTGAATACTACAAAATCATTTCGCAGCGTTGAGCTTCCAGCTGTAGTCAAAAAAATCGACCTTCTTCGAGTCGGGGATCGGGGTTTCCCTGTAGCGGTTGATATAGGCAATCAGATTCGCCTTGCCACCGAAATCATCCGCATACCAATCAAAGAGTTTTGAGATCCGTGGCCGCTTGTTTTCGATGATAACCCCCTGTGGGTTGCTGTTGATGAAGTTGCGGGTGAGGTGGGTTAGATCAGCGTCCAGGGATTTCGCTGTGAAGGGCTGGGTCGCCAGCGGGGGACAGCTCTCGCTGGCACAGTTCAGGGCAAAATGGACCCGAGGCTCAGCGAAGGTGGGGAGGATCATTTTTTGCTCCAGATGATTAAAACTGACTTTTTTCCCAGAGATCACGATCCTTTCTTTCTCAAAAAAATCGCTTTCCCCATCAAGTGGGCCCTGGGTTGGATATTTTTTGAGGATCTGCTCAAGGATTCCGGCATTGTAGGCGTTGACGAACCAAGCCAGTGCCGCGTCACGGTCTTTCGGCGGCATAGTTGTTGCGTAGAAGTCAGTGACCGTGGCGAGGGTCTGAAGATCCTCCGGATTGGCATGCCAGGCTGCATAGTGAACGCCGGCCGGAGTAACGTATTTGTTGAGGAGCTCTTCATAAACAGCAGGTGCGGAGTCGCTTGTGACTTGAAGTTCGGACCCATGGGCATGCTGGCTGGCAGAAAATATTGTGATAACGAGGAGAGCAAGGGCTGAAAATAATCGCATACGCATACAGGTTTGAGTCGTGGGTTGGGGGCTTTATTCCTTCAAGACCTCCCAGGGTGGCCTTGTGTCTTCTCAGTGCTGTTTGTTTTATGTTTCGCCGAATCGAAATAACTTGTGGAATATCCCATCTGCTGAGTCCTCATAATCCCTTTGGAAATATCTTCAACAAAGCCTCAACCCAATGATGCCATGGCTCTGCTGGCACCCTGTTTGTTATTCGTAGGGGCGTTGGTGATTTTGCCTCAGGGCGCACTGAACAGCCCTCACTCTGTTCTTTGGTTTTTGGTTGGTGCCGGAGTGATGGTGACTGGTTTTTTTCTTGCCCTGCGATTTCCAAGCCAGAAGGCCTGGATTTTCTGGGGAACGGCGATGGGGACCCGGGTGCTTTTGTTATGGCAGGTCAGCGGAGCGGATATTTATCGCTATGTTTGGGAGGGACGGGTGCTGCTGGCCGGCTGGAACCCTTACCTCCATGCCCCGGATTCGCCCCTCCTTGAGCGGTTGCGCGATGGGGTTTGGGCTGATGTGCAACACAAAACCTTCACGGCCATCTATCCGCCACTCGCCGAGTGGGTCTTCGCACTCATGGCGGCGGTCTGGGCCGCGCCGATCTTCTTCAAAATTCTTTTCCTGCTTGCCGATGGGGCCGTGGTTGCACTCTTGGCCAGGCGCTTCACCCGACAGCGTGCGTTGCTTTATGCATGGAATCCCTTGGTGATCTATTCTTTTGCCGGGGGTGGGCACTATGACGCGTTTTTTGTGCTCCTGCTGGTCCTGGCATGGTTTGCATGGATGGATCGACGGTCCCTCTCGGCAATCGCCTATCTGGGTGCCGCAGTTGCCATCAAATGGCTGGCGTTGCCATTGCTGGCGTGGGCGGGTTGGCAATTGGTGCGTCGAGCATGGAAAGATAAACGCTTTGGGATCGTGGTTCTTGGTGCTGCGGTTGGTGCCACCCCACTCGTCGTCAGCTATGTGGGCCTGTCTCTTTGGACCGGTCAATGGACCCTGCAACTTCATCCCGCGTTGTTTTCACAATACGCCCGAAGTGCAGAGTTCCTTCCCGGGATTGTTGGAGCGTTCTGGGAACAAAGCCGATATCAGAATCAATGGTTTGCAATCCCGCTCGCGGTGGTCTGGATACTGATCATTCTCCGCACGGTCCGCTTCGAACGGGCCGCGGAATGGATCTTTTTCTCCACGTTTGTCTTCTCTCCCATGATGCATGCCTGGTATTTTACGTGGATCATTCCCTTTGCCGTGCTCACCAGAAACAAGGGCACGCTGGCCGTAAGCGCTTCCTGCTTTGTTTATTTTTTGCTCCATCTCCGCATCGATTTGCCATTGGGAAATTGGGTGCTCACTCCCCCGGAAACCATGCTTCTGTGGTTGCCGTTTGTGGCTGGATTTCTGTTTTCTGCCTGGCAGGTTCACAAGGATGATGGACGGGAGGCACCACCATGAAAATCCATGTTGCTCTGATGCTCAAAGCTCCTCGTCCCGGGACGGTCAAGACCCGACTGGCCGCATCGGTGGGAACGGAGCGAGCCGTCTCGATCTACCGGCAACTCGTCGAGCATCAGATTCGTCAGATCCCGACCGGTTGGCACTGCTCCATTCACTTTGCTCCTCAAGATGTTGGACAGGAAATGCAGGAGTGGCTGGCTGGTCATGTTGCAAAGGGCACCTCATTTTATCCGCAATGCGAGGGCAATCTGGGGGTTCGAATGCGGCATGCGGTCAAGACCGAG
>JBGTLQ010000030.1:0-5674 GCA_041744075.1 Terrimicrobiaceae bacterium | reverse complement strand
GATGCCTCCCCCTCCCAAAGAACGCTGGCACAGCCCGAATGCGTTTTGGAAAGATCTTCATGCCCATGACGTGATCTCCATGCCGGATTGTTGGGAATACCCCTATTTTTGCGCGTGGGATCTGATGTTTCATGCGGTGGCCTTTGCGGTCATTGACCCCGCCACGGCGAAACGTCAGCAATTGTTGCTACGGGGAGAACGTTACACCTCACCAAGCTCACAAATGCCAGCGTATGAGTGGGCGCTTTCCGATGCGAATCCTCCGATTGGCGGGTGGGCCGCGTGGCGAATCTATTCGATTGAGCGGGGCCTGAAAGGCACGGGGGATAGGGAATTTCTCAAAAAATCCTTCAACAAATTATTATTGGGTTATTCATGGTGGGCCAACCGGGTGGACCAGACCGGGGATAATGTCTTTGAGGGCGGATTCCTCGGGCTGGATAATATTGGCATCTTTGATCGGCGATATGCCCTTCCTGATGGCAGCAAAATCGAGCAGAGCGATGGAACGGCGTGGATGGCATCCTTTGCGCTGAACATGCTGAACATCGCGCTGGAACTCGCCACCGAGGACCCTGCCTATGAGGATATTGCTGACAAATTCCTGAACGATTTTATTTATCTGGCTGCCGCCATCAACGCCAAGGGGACCGGGGGATACACGCTATGGGATGATGAGGATGGGTTTTATTATGATGTGCTGCGTCGGGCGGATGGAACCTCGGATTATCTCAAAACCCGTTCTTTGGTGGGGCTGACTCCACTTTTTGCGGTGGAGAGTTTTGACCTCAAAGTCGCCCAGAAATTTCCGCTCCTTCGCAAGCGTGTTGAGTGGTTTCAGACGCATCGTCCTCATTTGCTCGAGGAACTCCATCACATCGGTGTCGAGAATGATGGCAAGCGTCTGATCTCACTTGTACCGCCTGAACGCCTTCGCCGACTTTGCGAACGGCTCTTTGATGAGAAGGAATTCCTGTCCCCGCATGGGATCCGTGCGCTTTCGCGAGTGTATCTTGATCATCCCTACACCTTCACGGAAGGCGATGAAACCCAGACCCTGACATACAGCCCGGCAGATAGTCCGGTGGCCATGTTTGGGGGGAATTCCAATTGGCGGGGTCCTGTCTGGATGCCCATGAATTACCTGCTTGTCGAGGCTCTGCAAAAATTTGGTTTCTATTTTGGCGACTCATTCAAGGTGGAATTCCCGACTGGCAGCGGTCGCGAGATGAACCTTTGGGATATCTCACTGGAACTCGAGAAACGGTTGGCTTCGATTTTTGAACGTGACGCCAATGGCAACCGACCGTTCAACGGCGGGGTGGAACTTTTTCAGAAAGATCCCCACTGGCGTGACCAAATTATCTTCAACGAATACTTCAACGGGGACAATGGAGCCGGGGTTGGTGCCAGCCACCAAACCGGTTGGACCGCCCTCGTTGCCAAAATGATCCGTCAGCTTCACACCTTTGAACGCGACTAATGAAGACCATTTCTTTTTAAACACCACACAAACCACACTATGAAACTCGAAGGAAAAGTCGCACTCGTCACAGGCAGCGCCCAAGGGATTGGAGAAGCCATCGCCATCCGCCTGGCACAAGAAGGCGCTGACATCATTATTGATGATCGTCTGGGCAACACCGGGGCCGAATCCACCCGCAAGGAAATCGAGGCCGCCGGTCGCCGCGCCTGCGTGATCGGTGGCGACCTGGCCAACCTCGCCGATAACCGACGCCTCATCAGCGAAGGGGTCATGAATATGGGCCATATCGACATCCTTGTGAACAATGCCGGTGTGGAAAAACATGCCGACTTTTGGGATGTCACCGAAGCAGATTTTGACTTCGTCATCGACATCAATCTCAAAGGCACATTTTTCCTCACTCAAGATTTTGTGAACCACCTGAAGGATACCAAACGCGCAGGCAAGATCATCAATGTCAGCTCAGTCCATGAAGAGCTTCCGTTCCCACATTTCTCAACGTACTGCGCCAGCAAAGGCGCGCTGAAAATGCTGTGTCGTAATTTGGCCATCGAGCTGGCTCCGCTGGGAATCACGATTAATAACATCGCCCCCGGAGCTATCGAAACACCCATTAATTCCAAGCTCATGAACAACCCCGACCTCATGAAAGCTCTGCTTGGAAACATTCCGTTGAATCGGTTGGGCACTGGCACGGATGTGGCCGGTGTGGCTGCGTTTTTGGCATCCAGCGACTCCGATTATATGACGGGAACAACCCTCTTTGTGGATGGCGGGCTGCTCTGGAATTATTCCGAGCAATAAATACTATGGACAAAAACAACACCCCCAAAGAACGCAACACACTCCTTGAAATTATTGGCATAATCATTGCCACCGCCATCCTCAATCAAATTATCAAATTTATTTGGTAGGCAAAGAAGAGGTATGAGGGGACCCTCCCAGAAGTCACTCCCGATCACATACCAGTGATGGGGTCCGTGACATTGCACGATCGCAGGCCACGAGTTGGGAATCAACCGGACCAAGCGCCCGGTCGCCGTGGTTTATAGCCGTGGCTTATAAGATCGCCGTCCCACAGTGCGGGCAATAGGCTTCTCCCCCTGCCATGCGATAACCGCAGGAGCGACAGAAGGTCTGCCCGCTTTCAAAGACCACAGCGGCGCGTGACTTCGTTTCTCGGCGGCACACGGCATCGTAATCCCCGGATTCAATCCAAGCGGCAAGTTCAGCAGCACGCATGACCGTCCATGGATGGGTGTTGTCAAGGATGCTGCAAAATTTTACCAACTTGTTGAGGGCATCGAAATCGAGCCTTTGAAATTCCTGCGCCTGGGCAAGAAATGTCGCTGGATCGTATTGGTCGAACCGGCTTTGAGGCACTCCTGACAGCTTGGCCATCACCCGTAGAGCGGCATCGCGATCCTGACAGGCCAGCAGCCCGGCCCGGTCGGCAGTGAATTCCGACATGCGATACCACGCCAGTAGGGCGTACTGGAGTGGGAGGGAGAGCAATTCGCCAATCCCGAGTGTGGCGGAACCGACCATGCTTCCAAGCATCGGCAGGACTTGAGCCATTTGGTGATAAAGTACATGACGGCTCTTGATGTGGCCGAGTTCATGTCCAATGAGAAACAGAAGTTCCGGCGGTGTCAGCAAATCCACAGCGCCGGAAGTCAAAACCACTGCCGGTCGCTCGATACCCACCGTGAAGCCGTTCACGGCATAGTCCCATGTCAGATAAAAATCAGGGCGGGCAGTCAGGTTGATGAAGTCGCAGGCTTGGTCGAGCAATGAGTAAATATCTGGCAACTGCGTCGGCCCAAGTTTAATGGAGCTGCCCGTGTGCTGGATAAGGATAAATTTCTCAACGGCCAATTTGTTGAACTGCCGGACAAGCGTGTCCAGCCCTGGTGTGCGGCTCACTGCGTCCATCGCCTTTGTGTCGAAGGGATGTTCGTATTCGAGCGGGCTCAGTTCAAGTAGGGGTTGCGACATGGGTTTATCTTAATGAATCAATTCGACACAATAGATCGGCGCCTATCTCCGCCTGTTAGGGACGCACTCGCAGACCCTCTGCTTTCGCAACTTGACGCTGCCTTTCATCGAAGCTCAGAAATTCCTGCGAATCGAGCAGCAGAGCCGCGGCTACGTGAAGCAGGTCAAGGCTGCGCGTAGCATGGATTGGGGTGTATCGGTCGCTCAGTTCCTGTGCCCGGCGGTGTTGGGATTCGGCATCCACGAATTGCTTTTCGAAAACTCCCTCCTCGCATTGCTGCGTAAACTTGGCCCACAGGCGGTCTCGTTCGGCCTCCGTGATCCGCCCCCGCACGATGGCCAGATTGAAGGCGTTTCGCATTTCCAGCAATCCCAGCGCCGTCAATGGCAGCACCGAGTCCAGACTGGCAAATATGGCATCCGCTGTGAGGCTCGTCGTTTCCTCCAGATAGAGCGAAACGAGGAACCCAGTGTCAGCGTAGGCACTCACCAGTCGCCCCGGTCCCGGATAAAAGCTGAATCCTCGACGCTCAACCGCCGTTTATCCACATCAGTGCCCCACAATTCACTCCGGATTGCCGCGAAATCCGGCTTGGGCACGGTCGTTCTCGGTCTGGATGCCGCAACAGGCTCCAGCGTTGCCACAACCTTGACCTTGCCCGATTTCCATTCTTTCGGCACCGGCAAATGCAACGTCCCATCCACATCTGTTTCCAAAATTGCGGTGATCGTACTCATGTTACGGAGATACTAACGAGACAGTCCTCCTGAGGCAAATGCAAAGAGGGACTCTGCCGTTCAAGCTCGGGGTAAAAACTCCCATTTGCCCAACGTGCGGCCTCGCTGCAAAGCCCGACCAACTCTCCAAGCATCATAGACCGAGAAAACACCGATGCCGAACGCCAAAATAAATGGCAGGATCAAGTTCGAGGCCAGGGTGACTACCAGCAATGTGATGCCCTTCGCGGTCTGACCGTAAATCATTTGGGCAAGCCCGGAGATAACAAGGTTGACCCAGCATAAATGCGGCGAAAGAGGAGGGTTTCGTGGATAAACCAATGAACCCAAACGTGCTTGATCGTCACGTGTCCCGGTAGTTGGATCAGCAGTCAGTGTTACTCCGCACCGTGTGCAGAAGCGTGCTCCTTGAGGATTTGAGTTGCCGCATGTGCAGGTCACGAATTGAAAGTTATCCCAGTCTTTACGGATCGGGCAAATATTTTCAACATTGTAGTGCAATTAAATATTTGATAGCTTCATCTTATGGATGAGAGGATAAAATCACTCAAAACGATAACACAGCCGCTGCCTAGTGAAACGGCCAGGCCAGAACCCATATCGCCCGAGGTTTACTCCGTTGCGCGGGTGCATCTTGATGAAGAAACAAAACAATTCATGAAGAAATCATCCTCGGACGCAGGAAAAGCCACTGACGCCTACAGAAGTATTTGTGAAATAGCGAGGTCACAAAATAGCCATGTTTTTTGGGTCTTAAGAGAGAACGGAGAAAAATGGTATACCCCGCTGATTAATGGTGCCACACCGTTCAAAGATGAACTTGAAAAGCTCTTTCCTGAAACTCCAGGCAACACTGTAGTTTTATTTTCATTAGCGGCTGAGTCCTCCCTGTGTGAAATAGGAAAGAAGCATGACTTTTTTTAAGGAGAGGTAGTAAAGTTCAGCGCCCTGAACCGCATATCAACAATACAACCGTTCAAATTTTGGCGTCATTTTTTCAGACTTTATTTCGCTACCAAGTCCGGAAAGGTATACTTGTGAGGCTGACTGGCTTTACACACGTGCAGCCAATTGCGCTCAAGTGACGCTGAACAGCGGCCACGGCTAAGTCGGGATTTGGTGTTGGTCCAACGATGATATCCTCAAATTCAAGGCTTGTTTCAGGCAGAATTGGAATCTCAATGTATGGAAGTAACATGGTCTTTCCTAGAGCCTGTCCGAAAAGTGTGATATTTTTCAAAGTCATTAAATCGAGATCGATTTCATCGAAAAAACAACCACAACATATAGACATTTCTACGCAGCCGTTTTTTTCTGACCCTCGTTTATCAATGACTTAGCTCATATTTGAGACGTTTTGACACACCTCTCTTGTGGTGTGCCAACTTCCAATAAATCTTAGCCGCTTAGGCGGCTTTCGCGATTTCTTTTTCTTGCTCTTCAACCCACGGG
>JBGTLQ010000029.1:0-24729 GCA_041744075.1 Terrimicrobiaceae bacterium | reverse complement strand
AGGATTCGCCAATCCAGACTCCCGCGGACCTTGAAGGCAAGCGGGTTGCCACCGAAGCCGTGGGCCTGGCCAAAAAGTTTTTTGCCGAACATGGCGTGAATGCCCTCATCGAATTTTCTTGGGGGGCGACCGAGGTCAAAGTTCCTGAGCTGGTGGATGCCATCATCGACATCACAGAGACCGGCTCCTCCCTCCGAGCCAACAAGCTGCGAATTGTGGCGACCCTCATGGAATCCTTTCCCGTCCTCGCTGCCAATCGTGGCGCGATGCAGGATCCCTGGAAACACGCAAAGCTCGAAAGTCTGGCTCTTCTTCTCAAAAGCGCCCTCAACGCACGGGATATGGTCGGCCTCAAAATGAATTTTCCTGAGCCCGGACTAAAGAATTTGCTTGTCGCCCTGCCATCCCTGCGCAATCCTACCGTTTCGCCTCTGGCTCAGGCCGGGTGGGTCGCCGTCGAAACCATTATTGAAGAAAAGGTGGTTCGCGAGATTATCCCGAAGCTGAAAACTCTGGGGGCGGAGGGGATCATTGAATATCCCCTCAACAAAGTCGTTTATTAACAAGATTTAGAAGAGGTCATCGTCCCACCCATGGGTTCACTCAAAAAAACTAGAAAAGCCAAAATTGCCAAGCACAAGCGCCGTAAGCGCATGCGCGAAAATCGGCATAAGAAGCGTTTGCGCTACCGTTCGTAACGGGTCATACTATCGCACATGACTGTGCGGTGCAAAATGCGGATCTTGGCTCGGGACCTCCCGTCGGTGGCCATTTTGGCCGTCATCCTGAATTTTTGCTTCCTTATGGCTCCGGCCAGAGGAGCAGAAGCTGATTTGCTTGCTTCCGAGCCATCCGAACTCCCGGAGCCGGCCAAGCTGGATGCCAGCTCAGAGCGGCGTGCTGATGCCATTGCCTATTTTGTCAAAGCACTTTTGGAAGAGGAAAGCATCGGGCCTGAAAAAGCGCTCGAAAGCTTTCGCAAGACCCTGCAGCTCGACCCCACCAACACAGAACTTGCGATCCGGCTGTCCCAAGATTACCTGCGTAGGGGCGAGACGGTGGAAGCGATCTCCGTTCTCAAGGATGCCCTTAAGCCCAAACCCAAAAACATGGATTTGTCGTTGGCCCTTGCGATGATTTACCTCCGGCATCTTGAGAAACCGGATCTGGCCACGCGTTACGCCTCGCGAGCATTGGCTGCTGCTCCCGAGTCCTTGGCTCCGTATGAGATGCTTGTCGAAATTCACCTTTCTCAGGGGATGCGCAGCAAGGCTGGGGTTGTGCTGGAACAGGCGGCTCGCTCGAAGGCGGCCGACCCTTACTTCTGGTTGGCTCTTGCGGAATTGACTGGACGACTCTCGCAAGCGGCCACCGGAAACGCCGCCACCAACGAATCCGCCGAGAAAATGGCCTCTTACATCGACAAAGCGGTTGGTCTTTCTGCGGATAATCCCGGAGCCCTTGCCCGTGCCGGAGATCTGTTTGTGCTCTCTCGCGAGATCGGAAAAGCCAAAGAGGCCTACGAGCAAGCTTATCAACTCAAAGCCTCCTTGCCGCAACTCCGTCAGAAACTGGCGGCTTGTCTTGTCGAGTTGGGACAGTCAACCGAGGCAATCAACATTCTGGACGAGATTGTGAAACTCAACCCACTGGACCTCCAAGCTTATGATGAGTTGAGCAAACTTCACCTGCGGGATGGGAATCTTGGCAAGGCCGCTGCCAGCGCAAGACAGGCATTGCTGATCGAACCCCAGATTCTTGACCGTCATATCTTTGTGGTGGATCTCCTTTTCCGCACCAAGGATTTTTCTGCCGCCGCCTCCACGCTTGCCGAAGCCAGAAAACTTTTTCCGTCCAACCCGCGGTTGTCGTATTTCTACGCGATGGCCCTCAGCCAATCGAAGCAACATGATGAAGCCATTGCTGCCTTCGAGCAGGCCGCAACCGAGGCCGCCAATATTCAGCCAGAGATGCTCAATTCCGATTTCTACTTTGATTTTGGTGCAGCATCCGAACAGGCTGGACGCATTGAAGATGCGGCCAAGCTCTTCCGGCGCTCGATTGCCATGGACCCTGCCAGCGCGGCACGCTCTTACAACTACCTTGGTTACATGTGGGTGGATCGCAACGAAAACCTCGAGGAGGCCGACCAGCTCATTCGCCGCGCCGTCGAACTGGAACCCAACAACGGAGCCTACATCGACAGCCTGGGCTGGCTTTATTTTCGTCAGGGCAAATACGAAGATGCCCTCGCCACCCTCCTGCGGGCTGCTGAACATCTGCCCGAACCGGATGCCGTCGTTTTTGATCACATTGCCGATGCCTGCCTCAAGCTCGGGCGAACCTCAGAGGCGGTTCTGTACTGGAAAAAGGCTTTGTCTATTGATACTGAAAACAAAGATATCGCCGACAAATTGGACGCTGCCACCAAGGCCGTCGCCCAGCAACCCGGAGCCAAAAAAGGAGTTGAGTAGAGCAGCAGATTCGCGGGAGTTGAAATGCCACGTAGGATCACCGATACTGCAATTCATGCAGACAACGGAAGATCTCACCATGGGCAAACTGCTCAGCCAATATCCCTGGGCCAAAAGGGCGCTTTTTCAGAAATTCCACATCGGCGGATGTGCCAGTTGCGGGTTTGGCGATGAGGAAACGCTGGCTGCGGTTTGCGCAAGGAATGGGGGTGTGACCCCTGACGAAGTTCTGGATGCCGTGCGGTTGTCCCACGAGCAGGATGAGGCAATGATGATTGCCCCTCTGGCTCTCAAGGAGAAATCCGCCGATTTTGCTCTGGTGGACATTCGCACCAAAGAGGAATTTGAAGCTGTTCACATCCCGGAATCCCTCCACTTCAGCCAAACCCTCATGAGCGAAATCATGGCCACATGGCCCAAAGACCGGCAAATTGTGATCATCGACCACCGTGGGGAGCGCGGCTTGGATGCGGCCTCTTATCTGGTGGGTCACGGGTTTGCTTCTGTTCGCTGCCTTCGTGGCGGCATCGATGCCTACAGCGAGCTGGCCGAACCCTCGCTCCCCCGCTACTCTCTTGAACCAGCCCACGCATGAACAACGATCTCGAATCACGCATTCAAGAAGCCGCCAGCAATCCCACCAATGTCGGAGAAATGAGCGATGCCGATTCGGTTGGCATGGTCGGTAGCGAGAACTGTGGGGACATGTTGCGGATGTGGGTCAAATTCCGCGATGACAATGGCCGTAAAGTCATCGACAAAGCGACATTCCAGTCCTTTGGGTGTCAGACTGCCATCGCCGTGGCCAGCGTGGCCACCGAACTCATTCGCGGCAAAACCGCCGGGGAAGCCCTCGCGATGACCGGTGATGAGCTTTCCGCGCCGTTGGGTGCACTCCCCCCCATGAAAATCCATTGTGCCCAACTGGTCGAGGGAGCGCTTCGCAATGCCTTGGAACCCTCGGCACCGGCTCCCGTTGTGGCGGTAACCTCCTCGCTCTCTGACAGCTTTCAAAATCCACAAGCCCCTTCCAAAATCAAATTCCTGTAAATAGCAGCCCATCAAACTTTATGAACGACCACCGCGAAATCCAACTGAGCCGTGACTGTGACGCCATTCAAATTCCCAGCGGCAATCCCATCGTGCTGCCTTCGGGGCTGAACGTTATCATTACCCAATCCCTTGGCGGCACTTACACCGTTGCCACACCGGGAGGACTCGCCCGGATTGAATTGAAGGATTCTGATGCCCTTGGTCTTGACGCCACGGAAGAAACCGAAAAGTCCACCGTCAAATCCGAAGGCCCGCTGGAGGACGCCGTGTGGTCGCAGCTCAAGACGGTTTTTGATCCTGAGATCCCCGTCAACGTCGTCGATCTTGGCCTCGTCTATGATTGCAAGGTCAGCGAGAAAGATGACGGCGGAAAATCCGTCCTCGTGAAAATGACCCTCACCGCTCCCGGTTGTGGCATGGGCCCTGCCATCGCTGCCGATGCGCGCTCCCGCATTCTTGCTATTGATGGCATCGATGACGCCGAAGTCGAACTCGTCTGGGACCCCGCATGGAATCAATCCATGATCAGCGAGGACGGACGGATGAAGCTTGGGCTGGTTTGATCCTGGCGTAATAAGCAAAAGAATTCACCATGAAGGACATGAAGAGCATGAAGTTCAATACATCAAGCAGAGGCATCATCTTTAATTTTATTCGTCCATTGGTTGCGGCCAAATTCGATTGTGACGCTGCGGCTTTTGGAACGTCTTCCCTTCATGTCCTTCATGCTCTTCATGGTGAACTCAGGTCTTTCTGATCTTCGAACTGCGGGACTTAGGGTGAATAGAGTTAATCGGCGGGACGTTCAAGGAAACCGCCTAAGCCTGCGCAAGCCCAGGGGGCATGGTCGTCTCGACCGTGTGGGCATAGGCTTGCCGCCAAATCAGGCTCAACTCATTTCCCTGGCGTTTCAACTCATTGTAGTCAGCGCCCTCGCCTTAGCGCCAGCGCAAGCCAGTGACTGGAAGGTCTCCCTGCCCGGTTGGAAATACGAATTCCCCGCCGATCATGGCAACCACGAGGGCTTCAAAACCGAGTGGTGGTATTTCACGGGAAATGTGGCTGACGCAAACGGGCGCGAGTTTGGATATCAGCTCACGTTTTTTCGTCAGGGAATCATTCCACCAGGCGAGCAATCTGCAACCACTTCACGATTTATTGCCCGCAATATCCAGTTTGCCCACTTTGCGGTTTCCGATCTTTCTGCTGGTGGATTTAATTTTGCTCAGAAACTCTCACGGGGAGCATATGGCGAGGCCGGGTTTGATGGAAAAGAGGGGCTGGCATGGATCAAAGGCTGGACGTGCGAGCGGCTCGGCGAGCATTCCTTCTGGCTGAGGGCCGCCTCGGAAGAGGCCTCTATCGACCTGACGCTGGAATCCCAAAAAGAACCGGTTTTTCATGGTCGGGATGGCATCAGTCAGAAAGCCGAGGGGGTCGGTCGGGCCTCGCATTATTATTCGCTCACTCGACTGAAAACCCATGGAACGTTCACCACACCTTCAGGAACCTTCGAGGTCGAGGGGTGGAGTTGGTTTGATCACGAGTGGGCCACCAATCAGCTTGCTCCGCATCAGATCGGCTGGGATTGGTTCAGCATCCACTTCGAGGACGGCAGCGACCTCATGATGTTTCAAATCCGCACAAAAGACGGAGGGAGGGATCCATTTTCAGGCGGCACGTTCATTTCTGCAGACGGCACCCAAACCGCAATCACCAACGCAGATTTTGAACTCGAGTCCGGACGCACATGGAAGAGTCGCGCCAGCGGAGGAGAATATCCTGTCGAGTGGAACCTTACGATTCCAAGACTCAACCTCGACCTGCAAATCTCCGCAGCCATGGACGCCCAAGAGCTGTTCCTCCAGCCCATCTCTTACTGGGAGGGAGCCATCCGCGTGAAGGGGCAAAAGAATGGCTCCCCCGTTTCAGGGGCCGGCTATCTGGAAATGACCGGTTACGGCAGCCCGATTGTCGGTATGCAGGCAACTGAGTGATTCGGGGTGGAATTCGGATTTTTTCACCATGAAGAACTTGAAGAGCATGAAGATTTTTTAAAACCAATTGGCCTCTTCCCCTTCATGTCCTTCATGCTCTTCATGGTGAACTCTCTTTGATCAGCCCAACAGCTCCAAACACTCTCGGCAATAGTTCCCAATCTCAGCAGCCTTCAGGATCCCTGAAACAATCACCACCCGTTGGGCGCCAGCGGCGAGAACGGTCGGCAGGTTTTCACGTTTGATGCCACCGATGCAAAAAATCGGTATAGACACTGCCTCATGCACGGCGCGGATGTCGGCAAGGCCGACGGGAACATAATCCGGCTTGGTGGCCGTGGCAAAAAGCGGACCAAATCCGATGTAGTCAGGCTTTTCATCCATGGCGGCAACTGCTTGGGCGAGGCTGTGAGTGGATTTGCCAACAAGGATGCCAGGGCCAACAAGGGCACGGGTTTCCGCCACGGAGAGGTCATCCTGCCCCACATGCACACCATCTGCTCCGCAGGCTTTGGCCATCTGGGGATGATCATTCACGATGAATGGCACATTGGCAGTTTGGCAAAGGGCGCGAACAGCAACGGCCAGCGGCAAGAGTTGATCGGGTGCGTGGTCCTTCGCCCGGAGTTGCAAAATACTAACGCCGCCTTCCAGCATTTTTTCGGCAATGCCCAAGGCCTGGTGCTCGGTCACGTAACCAAGGTCAAGAATCCCGTAAAGTTTGGCGGTCATGACCAAAGGGGGGAGGGGTATTTGCCGTTGTTCACAAACTGAGCGAGCCGCTCGACAACTCCCGGTTTGTCCTCTCGGTAGGTGACACCAAACCACGTGGCATCGGTCCGAAGGACTTTCACCTTGGCCTCGCCGGAGGTGACCACCGCAGCCACGGCTGATGGGATATAAAACTCACTTTTCATCGCCGTGCCCTCCGCGGCCAAGAAGGCTTCAAAGTTTTTTTCAAGCGACCTAAAAACCGATGGTGTGAATCCCCAGAAGTTCAAGGAGACCTGCTCCTCGCCGGTGAAGGATGTTTCGGTCTCACTGTCCACGGCTCCCTCGCCTCGCTTTTCCAGCTTGGTGTATTCCTGAACAGACACCAACTCCTCCTTCTCGTTGACCTGGCAGATGCCTCGCGAGACGCTTCCGTGCTCGGAGAGAGTGTTACGAAGTTTGTAGCCGCCCATGGCAAACTCCCCTTCCTTGGCGCTGGCAAGATGAGTTGCAAGGAGTCGGTAGGAATGTGTTCCATAAAAATCGTCAGCGTTGATCGCCAGAAAGGGTTCCTGAACCGCTTCCCTCGCTGCCCAAATCGCATGCGCCGTGCCCCATGGTTTTTCGCGTCCCTCAGGCACAGAAAATCCGTCAGGCAGATCGCTCAGTTCCTGAAAAACATAATCGACCTCAACCCGGCCGACATAACGTGCGCCCACCCGCTCACGAAATTCCGCCTCAAAATCTTTGCGAATCACAAAAACCACCTTCGTGAAACCGGCTTGTACGGCGTCATAAACGGAATAATCCAGCAGGGTCTCCCCCGATGGACCCATGGGATCGAGTTGTTTAAGGCCGCCGTAACGGCTGCCCATGCCCGCGGCAAGGACAAGAAGGGTGAGGTGTGACATCACCCAAAGATGCCGGACTCGCGGGTGGGTTGCAAGTTTGGGGGAAAGCCTGCCGGAATAAGATGGCGGTCAAGGCTCGTCTCGCCGTAGGCCCTGCGAAGGAGGAGACTGACTCGCCCTACCCAAGGAAGAACGTGCTGACGCGAGCGCGAAGCGCCCCTTTGATGGTAGGGCTGGGCAGTCTCTGCCCGCCGACTTGTCACTTGCGAATTTCAATATGGATTGAGGAATTCAGGGAAAGAAACAGGTTCCCTGTTCCTCTACTTCAGAGGCTTAACTTTCTTCTTTTGGAATAAATGGAAACCCCTTCACTGGAGATTTTATTGATGAGTCGCAGGTTGTGAGCACGCTCGGTGCGAACAATATCAAATTCATAGATAACCGGGGCCTCCTCGATGGCTTCAATGATCTCTGACCATTGCTGGGCACTGGCATTCGGTGCCGATATCGCGAGATCAACATCCGAAGCCCTCCGTGCGCTTCCTGTGGCACGCGATCCAAAAAGGTGAACTTCATCTATGCATGAAAACCTATGAAAGGTGTCACGAAGAGCGTTTAGGTCCTTTTCGCGAAGAGCAATGGGTGGAACCATACTAATCCCAGTTCAGAGTTTGGATTTTTTGTGCCATGTCCATGAGTGCCGGGGCATAGTCATGGACGATATTGTGATAAATGCTTTTGGCTAGCGCCTCGTCGTAGGCATGTGAGGTGAGATTTCGGTCATCAATCATTCGTAACCACAGATCGGCCTCCTCCGGTGTTTCGATGAGGTTTTCCGCAAAGGCTTTTTTCAATGTGGGTCTAGGACCGCCGCAATCATATCCTTGCCTCTCCAAGTAAAGTTTCAACGCTTTCCAAATAACCTCAAACGTAAACTCAAAACGCTGAATGGTGGCATCACGAATGAGGTCACTCTCAGGTTGGGAGACCGCTTCGGCGAGGCGGGAGGAGCTTTCCCGCACATCGGTCTGACGCTCGGTGAAACGTTCTTTACTCATGCCTCATAGCTTGGCTGGCATGAGATGCATTTTCAATCCGCAAAAAATTGTCCAAGCGTCTCTCTTACTGCAAAGAGCTCGGACTCGCGAGTGATAAAATCATTCTCAGCACCATCAAACTTCAATAAAATTATCCCTACCGCGTATTCGCCCGAACCAGCGGAGCGACTTTCGTTCCCAAGAGTTCGATGGCGTGAAGGAGTTGCTTGTGCGGCAAATTGGCAATGCTCATTTGGAATGTGATTCGTGAGAGGCCGCCGAGCGATTCGTTTACGGTCAGAATTTTTTCTGCCACCCGTTCGGGGTCACCAATTAGGAATGCTCCACGGGGGCCGAGCATCGCATCAAACTGCGTACGACTCACCGGCGGCCAACCGCGTTCGCGACCGATCTGACCAAAACTCTCCGCGTAGCCGGGAAAAAATTCGTCCGCTGCTTGCGCCGACTGATCGGCCACATATCCGAGTGCATGAACTCCGACCTTGAGCGTTTCTACGGGATGTCCCGCTTGCTGGCCGGCTTCCCAATAACGATCAATAAGGGGGCGGAAGCGATGAGGTTCTCCTCCAATGATGGCGACCATGAGGGGAAGCCCAAGCATTCCCGCCCTAGTGAAAGAAGCGGGTGTCCCTCCGACTCCCAGCCAGATGGGGAGGGGATTCTGTAGCGGGCGGGGGTGGATGCCCTGACCCGTCAGCGCAGCGCGATGCCTTCCACTCCAGTGCACCGTGGGGTTTTTTTGGATCGCAAGAAGCAGGTCGAGTTTTTCGGCAAAGAGCGAATCGTAATCCTCCAATTTGAGTCCAAACAGCGGATAAGCTTCCACAAACGATCCTCGGCCGGCGACGATTTCGGCACGTCCGTGTGAAAGCAGGTCGAGAGTGGCAAATTCTTGGAAAACTCGCACGGGGTCTGCGGCGCTGAGGACAGTGACGGCGCTAGTCAGCCGGATGTTTTTTGTGCGGGCAGCCGCTGCTGCCAATAAGAGGCTTGGTGCAGAATCCAAAAACTCCGGACGGTGGTGCTCGCCGATTCCAAAAACATCCAGACCGACCTCATCCGCGAGGGAAATGGCCTCAAGCAGCTCACGCAAATGACGGGCTGGCTCCATGGCACATCCAGTGTTTGAGTCCAGGGCGGCCTTAACAAAACTATCGATTCCGATTTGCATCATGGTTGACCTGAGTATGTATAAACGGAATACCAATTGGGCAAGCTGCCTCTTTTGAGGACGCCGGAAGAAACTGGGGAAGGTCTCAGCGCTCACGGAATCGACTATCAGCCACTGGGCGATGCCGAGATCTGGCATCTCCAAAAGCTTCCCGACATTCATCAGGATCCTTTTGATCGAATCCTTATTTCTCATGCCCTCTGCGAAGGGTTGAAATTCGCCTCCCCCGATCCAGAAGTTCAGAGATATCCGGTTTCCATTTTATGGTGAGCCTTTAGCGCCTTCGGCTGGAGGAGAAACAAGCCGGCGGGCAAGGCTTGTCACGCCATAGGCCTTACGAAGGCGGAGACTGTCTCGCCCTTCTCAGGAGAAAAGCAAGCGTGGTTCGCCCAACAGAACATGGCGTCTGCTGGGCGGACAGCACTGGCACATCAGTCGGGTTTCAGGCGGGCTCCACCACGACCGAGATGATTTCCCCCGGGCGGCAACGGATGGAGACCGTCATTGGTCGGCAGCAGACCGCGCAGTCTTCAATAAGATCGAGAGATCCGCCTTGGGTGGAGACTTGGATGGCAAACTCTTCACCGCATTGCGGGCAGGAGACCATGATGTCTTCTTCGAGGTTGATAGGACGGGGAGTTATTTGGTCGCAGCAGGAATCACAATCACTGGACGTTTGGACTTTTTCAGGACACCGGTCACCACGCTGCCGCTGAAGAGATGATAAAGGGCGCCATGACCATGAGAGCCAAGGAGAATATAGGTCGCCTCTTCAGATTCAGCACAGTCGAGAATTTCGTTCACAGCGGTTCCTATGACGGCATGGCTGGCCGTTGGGATGGCTCCAAGGCGGCCGGCCAGTTGATCCAAACGTTTCTGAATGGTCTCCTGGTCTGGGAGGTTTTCTTGAATCGGCGCAGCGAGCACATCCATCGAAGCTCCCACGGGGATGTAGGACACCACAGGCTCGATGACATGGAGGAGGACGACCTTGGCATTCAAAGATCTTGCCAGTTTTCCGGCTTCTTCAAGCAAAGCGTCGGTGGCTTCGCTGAAGTCGAGGGGAACGAGGAGCGTGTTCATAAAACTAATCTAGGCGCTCTTGGATTGTTTTGCCAGACAGGAATCGTTGGATTGATGTCTCAAGATGGGATCAAAAAGTCATGGAGTCAACGAACCCCCCACTAAACTTTCAGTCAGCAAAGACTTAAGCTCTTCTGTTTCCGTCGCCGAGGTTTTTGCCACAAAGCCGTTCGCATGAGCAAAGTGGACCTTGTTGTGGCTGGCGATTCGTGTGAGGTCCAAACGGGTGTTATCACGAAATCTTGAAAGCCCGTATCCTTCCCCCCGACGATCTGGATAAACCAATCCCACCACGTCCGCGGTGAGTGCCTTACTCACGAGATATTGATCCAACCCGGCGGAAGGTTCGTCAGGCAGGGGGTCCGTGCGCGGCAAAAACAAAAACTGAGCCAAATTCTCTTCGTTTCCCAAGGTCCAGAATTCAACATGACGATCGATAAAGTCCAAGCGTGACCGCATGGATTTTACGAAGTCAATCATGTCCGTGCCAACCATCCGCATGACTTCCCAGAGCGGTTCCCCGGGCGACAAAAGCGTACTCCCCGCAAACCGGCGCATCAGGGTCAAATCAATCGGCGAGTTGAGTTGGTTTAACACCTCCCGCTCAACGCCCAGCCATTTGGCTGTCCTGTTTGGTCCCCGAGAGTCAAACCACTCGGTTGGCTCCAACCATTCGCAGAATGCTCGGGCATCATCATACAGTCCAAGATCCTTCAAAACCAATGACAACGTGCAGGTTGGCGGATGATCTTTGGAGAACTGATGATGGTCGAAATTGCGCAGCGAGGGGTCATGGAGATGTCCCACATCGAGAACACAAATGGACGGATCGTTGAGATCCGCAGAGGTCGGCTCGCGGCGTTCGATGCGGACAGGGTTTGGCGCGAGCAAAACACAACACGCCAGAAATTCGTCCTTATGCGCGCCCCCCGGATGGGTCAGAAGAAATTTAATATCAGCCATCAGCGGAAGCTATCCTGTTTGCCGTCCGTGCCAAGCCTCTGATTGGGATCTCCCCCTGAGATCAGGAATCTTCAAGTTTCTCAAAGACCTTCAGGCAGGCTTCGCTGGAAAAGAAGGCATCGCAGCAGGCAGATTCCAAGAGGCGACCTTCTCCCTGCTCCGGACACAGGCAGGCCACCCAATCCGTGACCCGGCGGGCTTGGTTGAGGTTGTGGGTGACAAGGACAATGGTGTGGTCTCGCTTGAGGTCGAAGAGGAGGGACTCGATGGCATCGGTTGACCGGGCATCCAAAGCGCTGGTGGGCTCGTCCATGAGAATGATTTCTGAGTTTACGGCGAGGGTTCGGGCAAGGCACAGGCGTTGCTGCTGGCCCACGGATAGCCGCAGGGCCGAATCTCGCAAACGGTCTTTGACTTCATCCCACAGAGAGGCACGTCTCAGTGCGGATTCGACTTCTTCGGCATTCTCAAGCCGTCGCAACTTGCGGTGATGACGAAGGCCAAAAAGCACATTGGCTTCGATGGATGCAGGAAATACAACGGGCTGTTGAAAGAGCATCCCAATGCGCGTTCTCAAATCATCCGGATCGATCTTTGCCGAGTAAACATCCTCTCCTCTCAAACGGATGGATCCTTTGACCTGAAAAACGGGCTGGAGATCCAGGAGACGGTTGATTGCGCGGAGCAGTGTGCTTTTGCCGGACCCGGATGGTCCGACGATTCCAAAAATTTGCCGCTCGGTGATGGACAAAGAAACATCTCGAAGAATGGCCCTCTTGCCAACATGAACGGAGAGCTTCTCAATCTCCAACAGGCATGGCTCGTTGTTTTTGTTGCAGACACCATCTTCTGAAGAGGGGAGGGGTATGGTTTTTTTATCCATGGTGGGCTTGTTCATGAATTTTGAGTCGAAGAGGGATGGATGCCAGGCTCAGAAGAAAAACCAACAATAGAAGCACGAAAGCGGCTCCCCAGAGCTTTGCTCCCACGGCGGGGTCGAAGGAATCTTGAGCGAGAATAAAAATATGATAAGGCAACGAGAGCACGGGGCTTTCCCGGATGCCATGAGGCAGGGTGGCCCCCGCAAAAATTGTGGCTGTGAACATAATAGGAGCGGTTTCCCCCGCTGCCCTTGCCATGCCAAGCAACGAGCCACTCACCCAGCCTCCAAAAGATTGGGGTAAGATGACCGACCAAACAATCTGGGATTGATTGAGTCCGAGCCCGGTTGCCGCTTCAATCGTGGACTTTGGCAGGGCTTGGATACGTTCCGAAAGCGAGACCACCACGGTTGGCAACATCATCAGCCCCAACAAAAGACCACCAGTCAGCCAGGACTTTCCCCATCCAAGGAAAAGAACAAAGACCATCAGTCCCAAGATCCCAAGAAGGATGGAGGGCACGCCATTAAGCACATAGATCCACATCATGAGTCGTTTTTGGCTTCGGGAAGTTTTCAGGTAAACGCCATGGGTCAGGGCCACACCAAAAGCCAGAGGTGCGCTCACCGCAAGAGCGGTGACCATAAGAATAAGTGTGCCGATGATGTTGTAAAATATTCCACCCGAGGCCCCGACGACGCGGATTTGGTCGGTGAGAAAAGTCCATGAGACCGCACCGACCCCCCGCCATGCCACGGCTCCCACAATGAGAAGCAAGAAGCCAACGCAGACAATTGCACAGGCAGCGCTTAGAAACGTCAGGGAGCGATCAAAAAGACGTCGCATCAGGCTCCTCCTTCCCTTGGATAAAAAAAGAGGCACAAAAAGTGACTCCTGCCGCGATGGCAAGTAAGACCAGAGCCAGTCCCACCATCGCCGCCCAGTGCAGGGGGTCTCCATAAGCGATATGGGTTTCAGATCCTCCGAGCTTGCTGGTTAGGGTTTGTCCGGCCTCGATAAAAGGACGCAGCGAAAAGATGTTTTCAGGCAGGACATTATCCATTCGCCCGACCACCAGAAATACGGCGATGGTCTCACCCAAAGCCCTGCCGAAAGCAAGCAAGACGGCGGCCATGATCCCTCTTCGAGCTTGAGGGAGCACAACTTGAAAAATGGTCTCCGCCCGTGTCAACCCCAGACCTCGGGCAGCCAATCGCTGGTGTGCAGGAACGCTGCCAAAGGCGTCATCACTGAGGGTCATGATTGTGGGCAGAACCATCACTCCCAGCAGAAGGCCTGCAGTGAAGAGGGTGTCACCGCTCAGTGGATCGAAGGGGGTCAGAAGGCCGTAAACCCAATTCCTCAAAAACAGGATGCCCAAGAGTCCATAAACAACAGAGGGAATTCCTGACAGTAATTCCACCATGATTTTTAGCGGCAGGCGATAAGTTGATGGCAGGATTTCAAAGGAGAACACAGCTGCCCCGATTCCCAGTGGGACGGAAACGCCAAGGGCAATCCCTGACACGACCAGGGTGCCGTAGATCATTGGCAGCACGCCAAATTCGCTCTGACGGAAAAACCACCGGTCGCCAAACAGGAAGTCCACACCCGAGTGCCTCCAGACCGGCAGGCTTTGCCACAGGAAAAGCAACACCATCCCTGCGAGAAAAACCACGCTGAGAAGCGTGAAGCCGAGGCTCAAAACCTGGGTCCAGTTGCATCGAACTCCACGCGGCAGAAATGTTTGTTGGCCGGGATGTCCAAACAAGGTTCTCATAAACGGGGTTACTCCAATTGATTGAGCGAGAGGTATCCATGCTTGCGGACCAACTCTTGCCCACGCTCACTCAGGAGGAAATCAACATACTCTTTGGTCATTCCTTGAGGTTGACCATTGGTGAGGAGATAAAGCGGGCGGCTCATGGGATACTTGCCAGATGCGATGTTGGCAGGTGTGGGATCCAAGGTCGATCCCGCCTCCTCTCCAATGCTCAAAGCAAAAACTCTGATTCCATCTGCCCATGATGACGAGAGCTGGGACAGGGCGCCGCGGGTTGATGCCACTTTGTTTCGTGCTTCCTCATTGCCTCCCACCTCGAGAAAACTTACCGGGGGAGCAAGTTTTGCATCGCCGTAAATCCACTTTGCAAAGACTTCCCAAGTGCCGCGCCCCGGCTCTTTGTTAAAAAACACAATCCGCTGATCTCTTCCCCCCAGTTCCTTCCAATTCATGATGCGGCCCTCATAAATGCCTCGCACTTGCTCTTTCGTCAGAGACCGAACGCCTCCCTCCCAGACATCTCCCGAAACAATCATCGCCACAGCATCCTCGCCAATGCGCGTTTCGACAAAATTAATGCCAGGATACTTCGAGCGGTCATCGTCGCTTAGATGCTTGGAAGACATTCCGATCTGAGCCAAGCCATCGGCTAATTGAGAAATCCCCCCGGAGCTCCCACCCTGGGTGTCAATATGAATTGCAAACCCCTTTTCCGATCGGAGAATCTCGGCGGCTTCCGCGGCGGGCGGATTTACCGTACTCGAGCCATTGATTTTTAGTATATCCTGAGCACCCAGTTTGCTGGTCATCATCAACCCGATGCCGATGGCTGCCATTAAGGATATTGTAGAAAAGTTCACTGTTTGGATTTGTGGCTCAGTGATTGGGTGGGATGTCTTTCTGTGTAACGATTTTTTGCTAAGCCACGGTGCCCTGACAGGAGGAACCGCGTCCTGCCGTGCACCCAAAGCAATGATCGCCGATGGCAATTTCACGGTTTTCCAGTCGGGCGGGATCGATGTCCCATAAAGAAAGCGGTTTGCCATTCTTCCATTGCATGCCGAGTTGCTGGTTGAAGTCACAATCAAAAACCTCACCCATCCAGCCAATGCTGAGAGTGTCGCGACACATCAGTCCCTCAACGGCTGCGGGGTTGAACGAATCCCTCAAGAGCGTCATGTAATCATCGAGTTTTCCATTGTTTTTCAACCAGGACTTGTAGCGCGCAATCGGCATGTTGGTGATGGCAAAGAGGCGGCCAAAATCAATGTCAAAGTGCGCCTTTAATTCTCGTTTGTAGTCGGCCTGCAATTCCTCTTGAGCAGGAGGAAGAAATGCGCCATTCGGATTGTAAACCAGGTCGAGTTGCAGGGAGGGATCCCGGCTATAGCCGACTTGGTTGAGGATTTGCAATCCTTTGATGCTTGCGTCAAAGACCCCTTCACCACGCTGGGCGTTCACATTGGCAGGTTCGTAACACGGCATGGAGGCAATGATCGTGACATGGTGCTTCGCTAAAAATGCGGCCATCTCTTCATAACCGGGCTCGACAAGAATCGTCAGATTGCAGCGGTCGATGATCGTCCTCACTTGAGGGAGTGTCCGAAGTTTTTCAATGAAGTAGCGAAAGTCCGGTATCATCTCAGGTGCTCCGCCCGTGAGATCAACGGTGTGAATGTTGGTGGTTTCCAACCATGCAAGAATCTGATCAATCACCGGGCGGGTGATGATCTCCTTGCGTTTTGGCCCGGCGTTCACATGGCAGTGCATGCAGGTGAGATTACAAAGCTTTCCGGTGTTGATTTGCAGGATTTCGGTTGTCCGGCGTCGAAGAGTGAGCCCATGCTGTTCCAGCGTGGCCGAGAACCCTCCTGGGACCGCTGGCCTCTGGCCGGCATCAGAAGAATTGCCGACTGCGTCGGGTGATTTTAACGAAGACGGCGGGACGCCAGCGGTCCCAGGGATGCCGGAATACGACCATTTTTCAGGGCTGCTTACCAAGCCTGCTTTTACTTGTCGCAAGCGCAAGCGGGCGAGGGTGGCTAAAATAATGGAACCTGCCATGACACTGCCTCTCAGGTTGCCGGAAATCTTGGATTTCCCGGCAGGACGAGGATAGGTGCGCACAGGAATTTCGATGATTCGAAGATTTTCCTCAAGGGCACGAATTTGCATTTCAATGGTCCAGCCAAAGCCACGATCTTGCATTTTGAGCTTGTGGTAGGCCTCGACGCGGATGGCGCGTTGCGGACCGAGATCAGCAAAATCATGCCCCCAGAGCCTGCGAATGAGAAATGGGGCCAACCAGTTTCCAAATCGCTGTGGTGTGGACATATGACGCCGATCCTCTGGATGGGTGCGTGCGCCCAGGATGAGATCGTGATTGGGGGCAAGCCTGGCAAATTCCTCGTAGGCCTTGAAATCGTCACTGGCGTCCGCATTGCAGTAAAGGAGCCACTTGATCCCGGAAGAAAGGCTTTGACCTCCGGCCCAGCAGGCCAGGCCGTACCCACGGCCCGGAAGTGATATCACCTCGGCCCCGGCGGCACGGGCAAGGCGGGCGGTGGCGTCGGTGCTGCCGTTGTCGACAACGCGGATGTGGGAAAAGTCGTGCTTCTTCAAGCGTTGCACCACCTCAGTGATACATTCCTCCTCGTTGTGGGCAGGGAGGATGACGAGTGTGGAGTTGTTATTCATCTTAGGAGCACCACTACTTACCGACTCCGAAAAGAATCTGCCAAGGGGTCAAAGGAATTTAAGAATTGCCGACAAGATCCCATCGTCCTCGGCTGTTCAGCAACAACCCCCTCCGTCACAGCACTGACTGTCGGATGGCTTGGTGGCGTTGTAATCATGACCTTTGGTTTCTTTGGGATGACGCAAATTCGTTCGGCTGCAATCAAAGGGGATGGCTTCGGACACAGGAATCTCCGTCAATGGGTCGAGAAAGTCGAATGATCCTTCATAGGGAGATTTTTTATAGAGGTTGTAGGTTTTATCACAAACCGCGTAACGCAAGCCCCTTTGCATCCGATGTCCATCATCATCCAACACCTCTTTGAACGGGCCGCGGTAAATCACAGCCTGATTGCGCTCGAAACAAGGTCCTTGCTTGCCCTTGAAGGCCTGAATCGTCATTGAGCGAAACTCAAATCCTTGAACCGTCCGCCAGGGCTGGACATCAAACTTGAGGATCTCAATGCCATAAAATCCCGCCTCCTCAAACGCTCGCAGAAAGGCCTCCTCGGTCAGAGCGCCCGAAATACAACCGCTCCACAGCTCGGGGTCGTTTTGGAGGGATTCGGGCACTTCTTCATCGGCGACAATATCCGAAATAACAGCCCGTCCGCCGAGCTTGAGAACACGAAAAATTTCCCGGAAAAGTTGTGGTTTCGCCCCAGCCTCCACCAGGTTGAGGACACAGTTGGATACCACGACATCAATGGTTTCCGAGCCTACCAGTGGTCGTGTCACCCGAAGCTCTTCCGCCAATTCATCGGCTGCCAGAAAAGAAGCGGCATCTGTGATGGGACGTTTTTTTAACTCGGCATCCAGTACCTCTAGATCCAATGCCAAATCCTGAATGCGACCCTTGCGAAATTCGACATTCGCATAACCGATACGCTCTGCAACCACCGGTGAATTCCGTCTTGCGACCTCGAGCATATCATCGGTCATATCGACCCCAATCACCCGGCCCTCAGGCCCAACCACTTGGGAGGCAATAAAGCAAATTTTGCCTGTCCCGGAGCCGAGATCGAGCACGGTTTCGCCAGTCTGGACATGCTGCGATGGATCTCCGCATCCGTAATCCCGCTCGATCACCTCGTCCGGAATCACCTTTAAAAATTCTGGATTATAATCGACTGGGCAGCATAAGGCGGTCTCTTGGGCCTTGGAAGCGGCAGCGTAGCGTTCTTTGACGGCGTGTTCAGTTTTCATGAATTTTAGATTAGAGGGAGGGGGCCAACGATTATTCCAATGAGCAGGAAGCTGGATGTTGTCGGTTTGAATGGTTGAGGGTGGGGCTGCTGCCTGTGACCATCGTGTTTCCTGGAGATTTTGGTTGTGGCTGCGCGCAGAGCTCGGGGTCAGAAGCCCGCTCCGCGTAGATTCGGCTCCAGTTTGCCTGGTTCATCGAACACATGGGAACTTCCAGCCATTGACCGTCCATCTTCACAGCGCCTTTAAAAACGCAGCTATCGAGCCTTGCTTTGATGATGGGATCGCTGTCGGCACGCGCCACCATCTCAGCGTCCATGAAATTATGCATTCCGATACCCACCACGTGAGCCTTTCCTGTGAGCATTGCCGTGAGCACGGAAATGGGCAGGCGTTTTTTCGCAAGGCATTCTGCGATGTAGTGTCCTACCCGCAGCCAGAGCAAGGGGCTTCGGGCTAACACACCCAACAGGCGGTAAAACGGAGTGCCTGCGTCATCGTTCATGAGGTGGAGACCGCCGATCTCCTTCAGCAATTGCCCCATCATTTTGTCCCACTTGGGATCTTCAGGCAGGAGTGAGAAAATTTCTCCTGAAGTCCGTGCGACCATAAACGGTGCCCAGCTATTGCAATCGGGATGTCCAAAAATGGTAGCGTCCTTGCGAACCGGGCGGCCCGTGCCTTCGCGAATTTTTTCCCAGACATCGAGCGGGGTGATCGGGCGTTCGGAGAAAAGCGTGCGCCCGGTATCGGCTTCTGGTTGGAGGCTGATCATTCGCCACACGTGAGTGCGTTGCGGGTCTGCGAGATACCATCTTAGGACTTCCGGGAGATCGTTGATGTTTTTGCGGGTGACCGTGCAACTGAGCGCAAGTTCCAAATTTGCGCCCGTCCGCTTACGCATGTCTAGCACCAACTCTGTGAAGGCCTCGCGAAGGGGGTGGAGATCCGCTTCGCCGCTCACACGGTTAATCGGATAATTTTTGCGGCCAGCCTGAGTGACGTCGATATGGACGCTCATCTGGCGGAGCCCACCTTCGACAACCAGGCGTTCCAGAAAATCGGGGTGATCGAGCAGCGTCTGCCCATGTGTCATGAGCATTGGGACAAGCCCCACCTGGTAAGCGTAACGAACAATTTCGATAAGCTCTTCTTGACGTCCAGATCGGAAATAGGCATCGGCGACATCGCCGCCGGTGATCTGAAGACCGCCAAATGGGCCTTGGAAGCTGCGGTTTGCCCGAATTTGTTCTTTGACTTGGGCGAGGGACGGTATCGGAATCTCGTTGGCGTTTTTTGGCAGGTAGCAATGCGTGCAGTGGAAGGAACAATAACTCGCTCCCGTTGTGAATCCGCAATGAGTCAGATGACGACCCGAGATTTGGTTTGGCGTTTGCAATTCTACGGGCAGCGATTCCCAGCGATGACGCAAAAATTCTGATTTCTCGCTTTCCAGCGGATTCAGAAACGCGTGCCAGCGCGCGGCCCATTTGCCAGAGGGTTTTGGTGTGATGGGTGCATGCATGAGGTTATTTTGCGCTGTTTAGAGCCCAGTCATACTCAAGGAAGCTGACTTTGAGGGATTCGGGAACCGGTCTTAACCGATAGCGGTTAATGGTATTAATGATTCCAGGTGGTTCAAACTCGCTTCCATACCAATCAAAGATTTTCGAGACACGAATCTTGTCACCTTTGATGAGGTAGCTATGAGGTCCTTCGTTTTTAAGGAATGTCCGTGTGACATCTTCAAGTTGCGTCTCCAGTTTTGACGCGGTGAACGGCTCATTGAGAAGTGGTGGACAGGAGACGCTCGCGCAGTTGATCGCAAAATGGATGCGAGGCTCACCGAATTTGCGGATGATGACTTGTTTTTCGAGATGGTTGAGACTCATACGTTGCCCGGCCACCTCAATGCGCTGGCCCGTAAAGACACCAAAGAGCGGGGCAATCTCCCGAATGCTGTCGACCGGGTAGGCATCGAGAACAAGCCTGAGCATCCAGATATTGTAGGCGTTGATGTGGTAGGCCAACTTCCCCTTGGTGCCAGGGACCGAAGGGCCGGACTTGGCAATGGCATCAGCAATCTTTGTGAGGGCGTTCTTGTCAGCAGCATTCGCATGCCAGGCCGCGTATCGGACCCCTTCCGGCTTGGCGTAAGCCGCAAGGAGCCGCGCGTATTCGCCCTCCCATGGTTCGGCGGCCGATGCGGCAAAAGTCAGGCAGAGAGCCAAAAGTGCCGTGACAGCACCAATCGCTTTTTTGCTCTGATAATACTCTGAGTGAAGGGTCTTTGGACAGGCACCAAGGCGGTAACGCGCGATCATAAGCAGGTTTCGTAGAGTTGTTTTCCATGAGCCACGCTGGAGGTGGCGACGGGGTGAGGATGCGATGGGAGGATCAAGCAGGAGTGGTGCCAGCGAGCGCCGCATGCGGTCGGAGAATTCAATATCTTCCATGAGAGGAATCTTAGCATAGCCGCCGTGTTCTTCAAAAGCCGTGCGTCGAACAAAAAGAGATTGGTCTCCATACAACGACCCAAACCAACGACAGTGAACGCGTTCCGGCTTTTCCAGCCAGCGCAGTGCGGGGTGTCGGTCGTCGAACTTGCGGTAAAAAGCCCCCCAAATCCAGGAGGGGTTGTCGGTGGCGGTTGTTAAAGATTCTATATGTGCGGGGGTGAGCTCGGTGTCAATGTGTTGAAAAAGCAGAACATCTCCGGAGGCTGCGGCAGCGCCAGTGTTCATCTGAATGCCTCGCCCCGTAGCAGGAGCCCGAAGAAAATTTATGTTTTCAGCATGGGCAATCATCGAGGGTTCTGTGCAGTCCGGCGTTCCAACCAGGATGATCTCCCTGACGCCTTTCAATCCCGCCCATCTCAGGATCGTGGATGGATCAAGATTCTCTCCCGACCAAATGGGGATGATGATGCTGATGGCGGCTGAATCATGATCAATGGATTGCCTCTTTGGCAGGCAACAAACCGACTGTGGCTTGTCTTTGTCGAGTGAAGGCAACGATTGGGCTTCCATGGGTGTCGTTTGTTTCTGGCCAGCAACGAATCTCCACATACAGCAAGTTGCATGCAAAAGGGAGATAAATATTCTTCTGCGGCTCCGGGATCCGGCTATTGTGGTTGTTGTCTATCGTTAATCCTGTTTGATTCTCCTGCGTGAGTTCTGCTGATCCGGTTGTGCGCATTGATGGGAATAATTGCGCAGGCCGGTTAAAAAAGCCGAAGCTGCGCGCTTTGCGGGTGTGGATCGACACTGACCCCTCTATCGGTCTTTGGTTTCACGATGCGGATGACGCTTTTGCGCTGACCCTCGCGGCCACCTCTCCCGAGTTGGAGATCGCAGGCATCAGCATTTCCTATGGCAACACCTCGCAATCCCGAGCCATGAGGATCGCTTGCGAGTGGGCCCATGCTGCGGGTGTTGCGCAAGAACGGCTGCACCCTGGCGCTGTTTCCCCAGGCGTGATTACCAATGGAGAGGATGCCTGCGTGCGCGTCCTCGAATCGAGTGAACAAAGCCTGGATTATGTCGCTCTTGCACCCCTGACTCATCTTGCCGCCTTGCTCACGCAGCATCCACACGTGGCAGCAAAAATTGGAAGGGTTGTTTTTGTGGGTGGGCGCACACCGGGGCGTTCCCTCCGAATGGGCAACCGGCTCCCCTACGAGTTCCATGATGCCAATTTCGAAAAAGACCCTGCCGCCGTCGAGAAGGTGATGCAGGCTGGAATCCAGATCGACCTCTTGCCCGTGGAACTTGGCCCCCTCTGCATGTTGTCGCTGAGTGATTTCGGCCGACTGGCCAACGGCAGTGCCGTTGCTCGCTGGTTGGCCAAGCTCGGTCGCCCCTGGCTGCGCGGCTGGCGATGGGGTTTTGGATTAAAAGGTGCACCCTGCTTCGATTTGCCAGCTATTGGGGCTCTGGTTCAACCAAGCATGTTTTCTTGGGAGGAGCGCAAGCTAAGCATTCAACGCGAGAATGCGAGACCCCTCTTGGCAGCAACCCCATGTGGCGAAGGACCTGGCATTCGCTTTTGCACAGGCATGGACCCAGCATTTGTCCCTTTTTGTGTGGAGCGGATGGAAGGCAGTCTCTGTTCTGCATAATGATTGGAATAAATCCGACTTCCCCTTTCTCCGACATTCACATGAGCCGCAACATTGTCATTCTTGGTAATGGGGTCACCGGGGTGACAGCCGCACGACACATTCGCAAGCGCTCCGATGATCGAATCACCATCGTATCCGGCGAGACAAAACACCATTTTTCCCGAACGGCTCTCATGTATATTTTTATGGGTGACCTCACCTATCATGACACCAAGCCGTATCCCGATGACTTTTGGTCCAAGAACCGGATCGATCTAAAGTTCGGCTGGGTGGACCAGATTGATCCAGAGAACCGGCGTCTGAATTTTCAAGGGGGAGATTCTTTGAGCTACGATGAACTGATCATCGCGACCGGATCGAAGCCAAACAAGATCGGCTGGCCCGGGCAGGATCTTGACGGGGTTCAAGGACTGTATTCTTTTCAAGACCTGGAGAGCATGGAGAGGAGTGCGGCGACAACGCGGCGCGCGGTGATTGTCGGTGGGGGGTTGATTGGTGTGGAAGTGGCGGAGATGCTTTTAACCCGGGACATTGCGGTGACTTTTCTTGTGCGGGAAAAACGGTTTTGGAATTCGGTGCTCCCCTCTCAAGACGCCAATCTGGTGGGCCGTGAGATCCTTCGTCATGGTGTGGATTTGCGAATGGAGTCGGAGCTCAAAGAAATTTTGTCGGATTCAAAAGGAAGAGCGCGGGCCGTCATCACAAAATCAGGAGAAGAAATCGCCTCTGAAATGGTGTTCCTCACAGCCGGTGTGAGCCCGAACATTGCCTTGGCAAAAGATGCGGCCATTGCCAGTGATCGTGGGGTCCTGGTTGACCGCTTTTTTCGTACATCAAGCCCGCACGTTTGGGCGGGAGGAGACTGTGCCCAGCATCGCGAGGTGCCTCCCGGGCGGCGGCCCGTTGAACAGGTCTGGTACACTGGAAAAATCCATGGGGAACACATCGCCGCAAACCTTTGTGGTGAAGAGCAACCGTACCACCCGGGGGTCTGGTTCAACTCCGCAAAGTTTTTTGATATCGAATACCAGACGTATGGGGTTGTTCTTCCTCAGCCTCAACCCTCGGAAGACGATTTTTTCTGGGAACACCCCAACGGCCGAATATCCCTGCACCTGCGGTTTGAGAAGGAAGGGGGAGCCGTGACCGGCGTGAATGTTTTTGGTCTTCGTCACCGCCATGTGGTTTGGGAACATTGGATCGCAGGAAAGGTTCCAGTCACCGAAGTTTTGGCCAACCTTGGTGCGGCCAATTTTGACCCGGAGTTTTATCGTCAGCAGGAACAAGAAATTCTTGCTGCGTTTCGTGTTCAATTTCCTCAGCGAGCCACACCACTCCGCACCCGGAAGGGCTTGTTCACCACATTCATCAAAAGCGTCCTTGGCAAGCCAGGCACGGTCCCCTCAGCCTCATGAAGCCCACCACAAAAAACCAGCCACCGACCAGCAGTTCCACAAGTATCTCATGAACGACTTAACCTCGAATCTTTCCTACGAAAGCCACTCCCTCGCGCACTCAGGAGATCGGCTAGGCATGTTGGAAAAAGCGGCCCTGGCCTTCCTGGCTCTTGGTCTCCTGCTGCTGACCTCTGCTCTTTTTGGAGTCTCTGCACAAATGCCGGAAACCACGCGCGCTCTTTGGTTGGGGGTTGCGTGGGGCTCCATTGTCGGAGGGGGCTTGACCTTTGGTCTTCAAAAGCACCTCTCGGACAAACCAGGTATTCGCAACTCCCACAAAACCACGGATAGCCTGACCGCACGAGGCGCATGGGGGTGGTCTTTGGCCATTGTGCTCACGTCCTTTTATGTGGTTTTGTATTGGTTCCCGGGCTTGCTCGAGGGACTGATCCGACTGCATGATCCTCTAAGTCAAATCATGCGTGGAAAAGCTGCTGATCAGTGGTTTGTCTATGGCACCTTCTATACTGCGGCCATTCTCGTGATGGGAGCCAAAGCCATCGCCAAATATCGTCATAGTCGCTACCAAATATTTCGCACCTTGGTGATTATGGTCACCCAGCTAGGGTTTGCTTTTTTGCTCCCCGCCATTTTTGTCAAACTCAACCAGCCGGAAGTTTATCTCAGCTACCTCTGGCCACTAGCTTATGATAAACTTTTTCCTGGAACCCTGGACCAGTTCCTTCAAGCCGGAAACATTGGCTTTTTTCTTGTGGGATGGTTCGTCGTCGGAACGTTTGTTGCTGCGCCGATCCTCACTTACTACTTTGGAAAACGCTGGTATTGCTCTTGGGTCTGTGGCTGCGGTGGCTTGGCAAATACGGCAGGGGATTCTTTTCGTCAGAACTCCGACAAATCCCTGAAAGCTTGGAAAATCGAAAGATGGATGATCCACAGTGTCCTTGTTTGGATCGTGGTGCTGACAACCCTGCTTTGGTTCGAATCGGTGATGCCTGATGCGTTGAAAGGTCCAATGTATCTCCTCCGTCAGTGGTATGGCTTTCTTATTGGCGCGGCATTTGCCGGGGTTGTTGGGGTGGGTTTTTATCCCCTGATGGGGACGCGTGTCTGGTGTCGATTTGGCTGTCCGATGGCTGCGATTCTTGGACTCCTTCAGCGATTCAATTCGCGGTTCCGTATCACCACCAACGGCGCACAGTGCATCTCCTGCGGCAATTGCTC
>JBGTLQ010000028.1:0-2462 GCA_041744075.1 Terrimicrobiaceae bacterium | reverse complement strand
CTGCATCAGATCTTTCGGCCAGAAATATCCCATTCCATTGATGAAAATTAACGTCAGGAGACCTCCGATCAGCAGCAGAGAACAGGCTAAGGCTCCACCCGACAACCAGATAAATAGCGAGCCGGATGCCCAAAATCGTTGCAGGAATTTCATCGCAGGCATGGTTAATATAGAGAATATTTCTGGCTGAGCCGTTGCAGGACAATTTCCGCGATTGTGTTAATCGTAAAGGTGAAGCCAAACAAAATCAGGCCGGACAGGAACAGCACGCGATACAACGTCCCGCCATGAGGCGCTTCAGGCATTTCCACCGCAATGTTGGCCGCCAGGGTACGAAACCCGTTAAACATACTCCAATCCATAATCGGGGTATTTCCCGTGGCCATCAGCACGATCATCGTTTCGCCTATCGCGCGTCCAAACCCGATCATCAACGCCGAAAAGATGCCCGGACTAGCCGAAATGAGCACCAGGCGCGTCAAGGTTTGCCATCTCGTCGCTCCCAAGGCCAGGGACCCTGCAACAAGATGCCGGGGAACATTCGCAATGGCATCTTCCGCAATACTGAAAATAATCGGGATGACCGCAAAGCCCATGGCAAAGCTGATCACAATGGCGTTTCGCTGGTCATAGATTAATCCTAAATGTTGAGCCATCCAATGTTTGAAATTTCCCTCAAACAGCCAGCCCTCGATCGCATGAGTGGCCATCAAGCTGGCACCCACCGTGAGGACGATGGCGACCATCATGACCACCAGATCAAGCCCGTACGCATCCAGGCGTCTCACCCGAATAGGGAGGAATTGCCACAACAGACAACATCCCGCAATGACCAAAGGGAGAAGTACCAGAATGGCTACCACGCCAGGAAAAATTTTCTCCAACAGGGGAGCAAAACAGAGCCCCGCAAGAAATCCCAACACGACCGTCGGCAGGGCCGCCATGATTTCCAGAGACGGCTTCACAATGGCACGAAGATGAGGGTGCATAAACATGGCCGTATAAATTGCCCCCATAACTGCAAGGGGTATCGCCAGGATCATGGCATAAATCGTCCCTTTCAATGTTCCAAACATCAGAGGCGTCAGTCCCAGTTTTGGCTCAAACTCATCCGACCCGCTGGAGGATTGCCAAATCATTTCCGGATCGTCATAGCCTTCATAGGTCACCGGAAAGAATAAGGAATGGAACGTCACCTCAGGATGCGGGTTATGAATAGCATAGATTTGAAGCGTGCCATCCTCTCCCAACCAGACTGCGCCATCGGCTTTGGGAGCATATCGCAGGGAGTCGATGGCTGTTCCCTCCCCTTCAATTTCGAGGATCGTTTCTCCCGTTGTGGAATAATGCAGTAACACCGTTCCCTGGTTGTCGGCGGTCAAAAATCCTTTATCCCGCTGTGAAATGGAGAGGCTCGTCACCGGCCTGTCGTGTGGCTTAAAGGCTTTCGCCCTCCTCAAGGTCCCAAGGGACGGCCCGGACTGGTCGGCTGAGAACACCCAGGTACTCACGCTGCCTGATGCGGTGCCAACCACCAAGGTTCGTTCACCTAACAAATACGAGAGAACGGTCACAGCCTCGCCGGCTGCCCCAACAGCCACAGATTGAGGCATGGCATCAAAGCCCTGTCGTTGCCATTCCCATGCGAGAAGATGCCCATCATTCGTCCCGGCCACCAGGCGTTTGCCAACGCTATCCAGCGCCAAGGCCGTGAGATGAACCTGAGGTGGAAGCGCTAACCGATGCTTCGTCACGATCACGTCATCCTTAAAAGAAAATTCCCCTGGCTCCTCAATCCGGGTCACCCAAATTTCACCGCTTCCGGTGAGAGCAGCCACCGTTTGAAATTCATCGCTCCGGTTGGCATGAGCATGAAGAATGACCTTCATTCCATCAGGGACCACCTGAACAGGATCGTGGATTTTCACACTTGGGATAATGGTCCGTTGGTCTCCCTGGAAATCAGCGCGATAGAGCACTTGTACCCGATAGACAAGCCCCCGGTCCGTCCCGATACTCAAGGTATGTCCTTTTATCCCCATACGCACCACGGAAATCGGCTCGCCTTCCACCGGCAACTCCCCTCCTACCTCAGCTACCGGGATGCCACTGGGTAAGGAAAAAAATTGTAGACGCTTGTCTTGCAGAACAAACGGCACTTCCCGATATTCATCAATTCCCACAATCGGATGAGTCCGCTTCGACGACTGTGTTTCTGTGAGGGCCACCGACATGGTCAGTTCCAGAGAGGCGGTCGCGGGTTGAAATAAAGGAATCACTTCCCACACCAGATACACAAAAATCCCCAGGATGCTGACAATGGTCGCAAGGCCTCCCGCCCCGACGACGTACTTCGCCGAACGGTCCAGAAGATGACGAATGCGTCTTTGGGCAGCATGACGTGAAGGGAGCGTCAACGATTTTTCAGAAAGAACCAGGGAAGGAGAAGAAACGGGAGGGAT
>JBGTLQ010000027.1:0-4317 GCA_041744075.1 Terrimicrobiaceae bacterium | reverse complement strand
TGCATAGGTGATTGACCTTCAGGGTCTTCATGTTGCTTCATGGTGAAATATTTCCGATGCCCCTTGATCGAAAGAAATTCGTTCCGAATTCCTCTACGTTGGTTTTCGATCCTTTTAGTGCCAAAGCGGTCGGGCCGACCGTGCCCCCTGTCTTCGGCAACAGTTTGGAAAGCATTCAGGAAATCAGAAAAACCTGTTCATCTTCCCGGTGATCTCTAGAAAGGACAGGTATGCCAGCAACTCCACTCACCGGCCACGACAAACCTGGAGACTCCTGCACCATTGTGATCTTTGGTGCCTCCGGCGACCTCACAAAACGCAAACTTCTCCCCGCTCTTTATAACCTGAAGGTCCTGAAACTCCTTCCTGCCAATTTTTCTGTGATTGGTGTGGCGGTTTCAGATGGGGATGATCAGTCCTTTCGCGAGAAATTGGGGGAGGACATTCAGCAGTTTGCAACTCGACCAGTGGAAAAGGACGAGTGGGACGATTTTGTTAAAAGGTGTTACTACATCCAAGGTGATTTTAACAACCCGGAGACCTTCAAGAATCTCTCCACAAAAATTGCCGAGGGGCAAAAAACCTGGAGCCTGCCTGGCAATGTGCTTTTTTACCTGGCAATCTCGCCTTCTTTCTTCGCCAAGGTGGTCGAGAAATTGTGTGAGGCTGGTCTGACGAAGGAGACCACCGAAGCATGGCGGCGGGTCATTATCGAGAAGCCTTTTGGCCATGACCTTGCGAGTGCCCGCGAACTGAATGCTGATATCACCAGCCACATTGCCGAATCTCAAATTTATCGGATTGATCATTATCTTGGGAAGGAGACCGTGCAGAACATCATGGTTTTCCGGTTTGGGAATTCGGTTTTTGAACCGATCTGGAATCGACGTTATATTGAATACGTCCAGATCACCGTCGCTGAAGAGTTGGGAGTCGAGCTGCGCGGTGGTTACTACGACAAATCCGGCGTGCTGCGGGATATGGTGCAGAACCATATCCTTTCTGTGCTTTCTTTGATTGCCATGGAACCACCGAGTTCGATCAGTGGGGATGCCGTCAGAAACGAAAAGGTGAAAGTGCTTGAGGCCATTCGGCCGATGGAGCCTGAGGAAGTGATCTCCAACACGGTCCGCGGTCAATATGGGGCCGGCATGATTGGTGGTAAATCGGTGGCGGCATATCGCACGGAGCCGGATGTTGATCCCGCATCCAACACTGAGACGTTTGTGGCCCTGAAGCTCGAAGTGGACAACTGGCGTTGGGCCGAAGTCCCGTTTTACATTCGCTCTGGAAAACGTCTCGCCGCGCACACCACCCAGGTGGTGATTGGTTTCCGTCGGGCTCCGCTGCTTCTTTTTGGATCCGATGTCCACTCCTCCCATGCTCCCAATCGGCTCACGCTGCACATTCAGCCCGACGAAGGCATCACCCTCGATATTCATGCCAAGCGCCCAGGCCCGAGCATCAATATTGCCGACGTTCCTTTGGAGTTTTCTTATTCCGACTTTGGTGAAGGCATGGCCGCGACAGGATATGAAACGTTGCTCTATGACTGCATGACCGGTGACACCACGCTATTCCATCGTTATGACAGCGTGGATGCGTCATGGATAATCGTGAACCCCATCTTGGATGTTTGGAGTGCACTAAAGGCTCGGGATTTCCCGAATTACGACGCTGGAACATGGGGGCCGGCTTCCTCTGACCACCTGATTGAAAAAGGTGGGCATAACTGGCATTTTTACAAACTCAAAGGCTAGGCTTTTGGTTCTGGTTTCATGCCCATAAAGCCTTCTCATCTCCTTGCCGGTGACATCGGTGGAACGAAGTCCAACATTGCGATCTTTGCGGTCAATGGGGAAAACTTGGCACTTCAACGTCACGAGAGATTTCCCAGTTCTGATTTTGCGGGACTGAATGCGATTCTGCGCGAGTTTCTGAAAGCTGGTCCTCCCGTTCCATTGATTGCTGCTGGCTTCGGGGTTCCCGGCGTTGTGAGCAATGGCCAAGCCAAACCCACCAACCTCTCGTGGGGGGTTGATGCAAAGGCGATCTCAAAAGAATTCGGCATCCCCTATGTGGGCCTGTTGAATGATCTCGCAGCGAACGCTTACGGGATTTCCCAACTCCAGCCGAAGGATTTTGTGACCCTTCAAGCTGGAGCTCCGCAAGCGGTTGGCAACAGATGCGTTATCTCGCCGGGAACCGGACTTGGGCAGGCCGGACTATTCTGGGATGGCCATCATCATCGCGTGTGGGCCAGCGAGGGTGGACATGCTGATTTTGCCCCTAGAAATGATTTGGAAATTGCCCTCTTGGAATTCCTGATCAAACGCTACGGCCACGTGAGCTTCGAGCGGGTTGTCTCTGGAATGGGCATCGAAAATATTTACGAATTCCTGCGTGACACCGGCCGTGGCAAAGAATTACCCGCCGTGGCAGAAGCCATGCTAACCGAAAGCCCAGGCGAGGTCATTTCTCAGTTTGCAGACTCGGCACAATGCCCGATGTGTGTGCAAACCGTGGAAATTTTTATGGGGTGTTTTGGGGCCGAGGCGGGAAATGCGGCGCTCAAGGCCATGGCGGTCGGTGGGGTATATCTTGGGGGAGGAATTCCTGCAAAAATGCTGCAGCACCTGCGGGGCACAAGCTTTCTGCACGCCTTCAACTCGAAAGGCCGACTCTCCTCTCTCATGCAATCCATGCCTGTGAAAGTGGTGCTGAATGATGATGCGGCCTTATTGGGCGCCGCTCGGTATGCTCTGGATTTTCCAACCTACGAGCCATTACATCATTAATTCGAGAACAGATGAAAAAATCGCTTTCATTCACGTCATTCTGCCTCCTTGCCAGCATAGTTCTCTCCGGGTGCATCACCCCTCCAGCGGCTCCCCGGCTTAAGTCCTCCGCAGAAAAAAGCAAACTCGACACCGGGCCTTTCTGGTGGGGCGTGGCATCCAGCCCGTTCCAGAACGAAGATCGCGGCGAAAAACCTGGCACCCCGAATTATTTCCAAACCGATTGGGACCTTTTTGCGGAAGAGGGTCGCGTGCCACCGAAAGGAGACGATTCCGTTTTTAGTTGGAGCAACTTTGAACGGGATATCGAAGCCCTCAAAGCCATTGGGGTGAATCACTACCGGTTTGGGATCGAATGGGCGCGCGTTGAACCACAACCAGGACGCTACAATGAGGCAGCCATTCGCCGATATGTGCAAATGGCTGCCAGACTACGCCGGGAAGGCATCGAACCCGTCGTGACCCTCTGGCACTTCACCATGCCTTCCTGGCTGGTCACCCCAAAAAAGCCCGGCCAATCCCGATGGCTCCATCCGCTCTTCAAAGAACGCTGGAGCGCCTATGTGGACAAAATGACGAAGGCCCTCGCCCCGCAAGTTCGTACCTTTGTTCCGCAGAACGAGCCGAATGGCGATCTGGCCCTTGGCTACCTTGGCTCGGTCTGGCCGCCGGGGATGTTTCTTGATTTCGGAAAATACAACGCGGCCATGGAAGTCAGTGTCTGGGCCTTTCGCGATGCCGCCACCCGAATTCGCCAGCACCGGAAGGATGCCATTGTGATGGCCGTTCAAGCCCTCCCCTACTGGCAGCGAACGCCATGGGATCCCACACAGGCGTATTACAACTATATGCAGAGGATCAACCTCATCCACCTTGACCGGACCTACGATGTTTGTGATGTGATCGGGTTTAACTACTACTACACAGAGTATGCTGACTTCACAGCCCTCCTGGCCCTCAAGGTTCGTCGGGGACACAACTACAGCCTCTTGGGCTGGGTCATTCAACCCAGATCCCTCTACAAACAAATCAAAGCTGTCGCCAAGCGATACAACAAACCCATCGTCATCTCAGAAAATGGGATAGCCACCGTGAAAGACATCAAGCGTGTGCGTTATCTCTTTAATCACATGCTGGAAGTGAAAGAAGCCATGGCAGAAGGCATCGATGTCCGCGGCTACTTCGTATGGACATTGGTGGATAATTACGAATGGCATCACGGTTACAAGGCCCCCTTCGGGATATCGAAGATGGACCCCGTAACGAAAAAGCGACTCTTCCGCCCCTCGGCATTGTTCTACAAGGGACTCATCGGCAGCGCCATTGACTCCGAAATGCTCGACCAGATGTCCACAACTCCCGAACTTCCCCCCGGATTTATCGAAAGATAAAAACCCTTATGATCAGTGAAGACGTTCTAAAAAAGGCCCTGCAAACGGTCAAATATCCCGGATTTTCCAGAGACATCGTTTCTTTTGGTTTGGTTAAAGAAATCTTGAGCGACGCTTCAGGCGTCAAG
>JBGTLQ010000026.1:0-13253 GCA_041744075.1 Terrimicrobiaceae bacterium | reverse complement strand
CTAATCGGACTGCGGTCGGTAATTCAACCCGGCAGCACCTTAAAAAATGTGGTGATGATGGGATCAGATTTTTATGAATCTGAGATGCAAGAAAACCCTGAAGGAATCCCGGCCATTGGCATTGGGAAAGATTGCCACATCGAAAATGCCATCATTGATAAAAACGCTCGGATTGGCGATCGCGTCGTGATTTCGCCACACGGAAAGTCCCCGGATTTGCAGGGCGATGGCTTTTATGTGAGAGACGGATTGGTGGTTATTGAGAAAAACAGTGTGATTCCTTCCGGTACTTGGATATAGGCTTCGGGTTTGATTTATGGGAACCACAACACGCGCCTTAATCCTCATCGCAACTATCGCCTTGCTGGCGGGCTGTAATTTTGAAAACCCGTTGACCAGTCATCCGAGCAAGGACCTCAATTCCTGGCTGTTGGGGGTCTGGGAATACAAAGACGAAAAAGGCATTGTTCACAAGGCCACCGTCTCACCAAAGACCGGAGATCGGTACTGGGTGAACGTCCAGAAGCTGGGAACAAGAAGATCTCCAACCAAGGTTTACGTCTTTGAAGCATGGATTTCTCGGGTCGGGAATTCGAGCTTTTTGACTTTGCAAGCCTTGCAGACCCCCGGAGATATTCCCGTGGACAGCTACTCCTTCGTGCATTTTCAGGTCCTCGACCAAAATCATGTGCGAATTCGCATTCCTCAACTCGGGTCCGATCCCTCAGCAAGTAGTTACGAATTGCGGAAAGAAATCCGCTACAGGCTGAAAGATAACTCGTTGTATTCGGATGCGGGATCAGATTGGGCTCGGATCTCCGAAGTTTACTGGTCCACGGGGGATGAGCCTCAGCCATTTCAGCCCCTGCGTTTTCCTGAAACAAAATTTGATAAACAAAGGCCTGAACGCAGCCCTCTGTAATCGAATCCCTTGGCCGTGAATTTTCAAAAGGCTTGGCCATGGGGAGCTTCGGTCCTATCCGGGGTCCTTCTGGCATTGTGTTTCGCACCATTTGGGTTTGGCTCCCTCGTTTGGGTGGCTGTCACTCCACTCATTGCTGCGGTTTGGTTTTCCGAGCCCCCATCTCATCATCAAAAACTCCGCTTGTTTTTTTTGGGGTATGTCTGCGGGTTGGGATATTTTATCGGTAGCCTGCACTGGCTATTGACGGTGACGGTCCCCGGATGGCTGCTTCTTGGGGCTTTCTTGGCGATCTATCCTGCGATTTGGACATTGTTTCTCGGGCTCGTCGCAAAACCCAAACCTCGCAAGAACGACGAACTGCCTGTTTGGTTCCGCAGCCGCTCGAATCTTCTTGCAGCAGCCTTGGCCTCCAGTGCCTGGGTGGCACTCGAGTGGGTGAGGGGGACCCTCTTTTCGGGATTCGGCTGGAATGGCCTTGGTGTCGCACTGGTTGACAATCTGCCAATGATCCAGTTTGTGGATATCACCGGCGTTGGAGGGGTCTCCTTTCTTGTGATGATGGTCAACGTGGTTGCGGTGCTCACCGTTGTCCGCCTGCGTATGGAAATTCTTCGCAAGAAAATGCGGGCTCATTATGATTTCAGTCTGACTGTTGTGCTTGTCGCGGCTGCGTTTTCTTACGGGGCCCGAGCTCTCCTCACCCCGCCTCCGGAATCCAAGGAACTGACTTTTGGTGCCATTCAAGCCAATGTGCCAATCACAGAAAAACGCGACCCGGCCCAAGAAGATGAGATCCTTGCTTTGCATGCTCGTCTGTCTGAGTTCGCTTTTGTTCAAAAACCCGACCTGCTCATTTGGCCTGAAGCAGCGACCCCCCATCCTCTTTTTCTCAACCAAAAAACCTGGGAGGCTGTCAGCGCTGTGGCGGAACGTCACGATGGCGATTTTTTACTTGGCTCGGTGCACTACGAAGAACGCGGGGATTTTAACTCGGCGGTTTTATTTACAAAAAGTGACAGAGATCCGCAGATTTACCACAAGATGCACCTTGTTCCTTTTGGCGAGTATGTGCCACTGCGCAAAAGCTTCCCCCTCTTTGCTTGGATTGTTGGCGACATCGTTCCAGAGGATTTTGATTTTGGCCCCACCGCCTCAGTCCTCGAACTTTCATCGAAGCCTTTCAAAATTGGCCCTCTCATTTGTTTTGAGGACACCCTGGCCTATCTTGCCCGTCAGTTTGTCCAAGGCGGGGCCCAAGTGTTTGTCGTGGTGACCAATAATGCCTGGTTTCTCCGCTCAGCAGGTTCGGAGCAGCACCGTGCCAATGCGGTTTTTCGTACCATTGAGAACCGCATCCCCATGATCCGGGCGGCCAACACTGGCGTCACCTGCGCGATTGACCGCTATGGACGCGAAACCCACCGCCTCCAAGAGGCTGACGGCAACACGTTTTTCGAAGGTTTTCTTGTGGGATCGGTCCAGATTGCAACGACCGCCCATCCCACCTTCTACACACGAAATGGAGACATCTTCACTTACCTTTGTTTCTTGATTGCCGTTTTGGCAACACTCACAACCCTGGCAAAAAACATGCCCCGAAAACCCGCTCTTTCCCCGTAGCGGAAGTCGGAACGACTTTCGTCCCCCCCGTCAAACCGCAACAGCAAACGAACGACTTTCGTCCCCCCTTCAAAAATTATTTGGGGAAATCGTTGCAGCCCGACGGACGGCTGATTAATCTCCCAATGATGCCAGTTGTTAGCGGGCAAACGCCTATTTTGCAGGAACAATTTATTAAAGCCTTCCGAGTGATGTTGCTTGCCCGTCTGCTTGAAGACAAGCTGGCAAGTTTATACCGGTCCGGTCTCATCCGTGGTGGTGTCTTTTTGGGGAAAGGTCAGGAAGCCCTCAGCGTTTCTGTCGGCATCAACCTCAACAAAAGTGATATTTTTGCTCCGCTCATTCGTGATCAGGCTGGCCGACTGGCCTTTGGGGACACGGTCCTCGACACGCTTCGTACTTACTTGGGTTCACAACTTGGCTCGATGCGCGGACGTGATGGTAATATTCACCGCGGACGTCCCCGCGAAGGCTATTACGCCATGATCAGTCATCTTGGAGCCATGATTCCCGCTGTTTCAGGCGCGCTTTTGGCTCGCAGGATGCGCGGGGAAACTGGTGCCGTGGGGGCGACCTGCCTTGGTGATGGTGCCACGTCCACCGGAGCCTTTCATGAGGGTCTGAATGCTGCAGCTGTCGAGAAGCTCCCCCTCGTTCTTGTGATTGCCAACAACCAATACGCTTACTCCACCCCCAACACCCGGCAGTTTGCCTGTGACGACCTCCTCGACAAAGCCATCGGATATGGTGTCACCGGTCACCGGGCCGATGGGGTCGATCTCGAATCTTGCCTTGAGGTGGTGGGTGCCGCCATTCAATCCGCCCGTGAAGGAGGTGGCCCACAACTTGTGGTAGCCAAATTGCTGCGTCTGGTGGGTCACGGCGAACACGACGATGCTCATTACATCGATTCAGCCATCAAACAATCTGCGCTGGGCAGGGATTGCGTCACGGTGGCGGAAGCCCGAATTCTGGAGGAAAAATGGGCCACGGCAGAGGATATTGAGTCATGGAAAAAATCCATCCATGACGAGATCGAGACCACAACCGCAAAAGTCCGCAAAGAACCAACCCCTGACCCCAACGAAGAAGACTGGTGTGCGGTTTCAGACACTCGCTTGGTGGACAATTCCCAATCATGAGTGGCGGCATCACCTACCTCGAAGCCATTCGGTTGGCGCAGGCCAAAGTGCTTGCTGACGACCCCCGAGTTTTTATTTACGGCCAGGATGTTGGAAGTTTCGGGGGAGCCTTCAAAGCCACCAAAAACCTTGCCAAAGAATTTCCCGGACGTGTTTTGGACAGCCCTCTGAGCGAGGATGCCATGGTCGGAATGGCCATCGGGGCCGCCATTGAAGGCATGCGCCCAATCGTTGAGATGCAGTTCGCTGATTTCTCCACCTGTGGTTTTAACCAGATCGTCAACCATGCTGGCACCTTGTTTTACCGCACCGGGGTTTGTTGTCCGATTGTGATTCGCCTGCCCTCCGGTGGCACAGCAGGTGGGGGACCCTTCCATAGCCAAAGCATGGAAGCCCTCTATGCCCATTATCCAGGCCTTGTGGTGATGACTCCGGGAACTGTCGAGGACGCCTACAGTATGATGATTGAGGCGGTGGCCATTGATGATCCCGTGATTTTCTGTGAGCACAAGCTGCTATACAACCACCTGAAGGCGGATGCTTTACCGTCAGAGGCCCTTCCTGCCGGCCAAGCGGCCCTTGCCCGCCCTGGACGAGATGCCACCGTGGTGACTTATGGGGCCATGCTCCATGAAGCGCTGGCTGCTGCGGAAACGCTGGCCTCCGATGGTTATGAAATCGAAGTGGTGGACCTGCGCACAATCAAACCCATCGACACGGACACCGTTCTCGGTTCCGTGGCCCGAACGGGTCGGCTCCTCTGTGTGAGCGAGGCTTGGCCATGGGGAAGTGTTTGTGCCGAGGTGATTGCCCGTGTCTCGTCCGAGGGATTTGGTTTGCTCGATGCTCCGCCGCAACGCCTGAACGCCAAAGACACGCCCGTTCCATATCACCCCGACCTCTGGTCTTCCCACCGTCCCACAGCTGCCGCTGTTGAGGCCTCCCTTCGGGAACTCCTACGAATGTAACAACCCAAAAGAGAAACCATGGCCAAAGTCCCATTATTGATGCCCCAACTCGGTTAGTCCATTGCCGAAGCCACGATTGTCCGATTACTCAAAAAAACGGGGGAGACGATTGAGGCTGATGTCGATCTGATCGAAGTCGAAACCAACAAAGCAGTGATGGAAGTCACATCCCCCTGCTCCGGCGTGCTTTCCGAACTGCACGCCAATGAGGGCGAAAGCTATCCTGTGGGCACCGTGTTGGGATACATTGAAGTGGAAGACGCCGAGGCCATTCGCCTGGGACTGGGAGGCCAGCCGGATGAACCCGAACCAGAATCTTCCCCCAAACCCAAAACTGCCAAAAAGCCAGCCGCTCATGCCTCCGTGAAAGCGACGGTGACAGGGCTCCCCGTGCCAGCCCATGCCGGTGGAGTGAGCTATCTCTCTCCCCGCATGAAAGCCCGCATGGCCGAACTCGGGCTGCACGCAGCAGACCTCGCCGGGGTGGCGGGGAAAGGAGCTTCCGGACGGGTAACCATCGAAGATTTGGAGCGATTTCTTGAAGACCTTGAGCGAAATCACAGCACCCCGGCCTCCTCCATGAGGGTGGCCGTTGCCGATGCCATGCGACGGAGTTGGACCCGGCCCCTGGCAACAGTCGTGCTGCCAGTTCGATTGGACACCACTTTGGATCATCGCCGTAAAACCGCGCCCCACAAAGCCGGCCTGGCCCTGTACGCTCTGCGGGCCATTGCCATCGCCCTCGCCGAGCATCCCGCACCTGCAGGCCGCCTGATCGGTGACAGAATCATCCACCCCCGTTCCATCGATATCGGATTCGCGGTCGAAGCCGAAGAAGGCGTGCTGGTGCCCGTCATTCGAAACGCCGATCAATTCCGCCTCTCCGAACTCATCGATCGCTATAACCGACTGGTCGATCTGGCTCGTGAGCGCCGGCTGCCCGCCGCCGAAACCGGAGGCTCGATTGCCACCGTGACAAACTACGGCGTTTTTGGCCTCACCTTGGCAACTCCCATCCCACTGCCTGAACAAACCCTGCTTCTCGGCATCGGCTCAGGAACCATCGCCCCGCATTGGGACCCCTCAAAGAAAGAGTTTGTCCCCATCACAGAAGCGCTCTTCACCCTGAGCTTCGATCACCGAGTCCTCGATGGCGGAGCTGCCGGTCGCTTGTTAAAACGCATCGCCGAGTTGCTCCATGCTCCAGAAACGCTCTGATCCATCACTCGATACCTAATAGTCACCAAGAGGGATTCGACTTGAGGAGTTTGGAGATTGCAAAATGATGTGAGTGGGAATCTTCAACACTCTCCCCATCCTTCTTCACCCCGGAGCTGGTTCACAAATCAGATGAAAATTTGACCATGAAGAGCATGAAGACCATGAAGGGGGAAAGAAGTCGGCGATTTACTTCTGCCTTTTCTTCATGCTCTTCATGTCCTTCATGGTTTATTCATCTGATTGCCTCACTGGAAATACGTGTCATCATGGGAGTAGGGCAGCGCGCAGCAGCAAAGGAACCGTGTTCCGCTGGTCGTTGAGATTTGATGCCAGCTTCCAGCCGGAATAAGAATCCCATCTCCAGCAACCACCGGGCGGATTTCCCCATCGATCTCCATCTCCGCCTCACCTTCCAAAAGAAAATAAAATTCCTCACTTTGACGATGATAGTGCCGGTCTGTCGCACCTCCTGCTGGGAGAACAGCCTCGGCGAGACTCTGATTTTTGACCGGGGCATTGGAAAGATCAAGGATACTGCGAATCTGAGAACCGTCCTTGGTCGTAAAAGGTTTTTGACTGGCTAGGTTTATCACATTCATGGATGATTGGACGTATGAAGTTTTTTGAAAGCTGCACAACATTGATTACGGGCGCAAGCTCAGGTTTGGGCGTTGAGTTTGCCCGTCAATTGGCCCCCCACGTGGGAACCCTCGTTCTTGTCGCTCGCCGCGTGGACCGTTTGGAGCGTTTGCGCGATGAACTCCTTTCTCTGCACCAAGGGCTGCAAGTTCTGATTTATGGGGCGGACCTGTCCGATGAAGGCGTCAGAAGGAATCTGGCGGACTGGCTGGAGGTCACGGCTCCTCCCATCGATTTTCTGATCAACAATGCCGGCCTTGGCGACCATGGGGAATTTGTGACCAGCGATTGGGACAAAGTAAAATCCATGCTGGATGTGAATATTTCCGCACTGACTCATCTGACCCATCTCCTTGCTCCCGGCATGGCAGAAAGCGGGCGGGCCGCGATCTTGAACGTGAGTTCAGTGGCCAGTTTTTTTCCATTACCCAATATGGCGGTCTATTCAGCAACGAAGGCTTATGTCACGAGCTTTTCCGAGGCCATCGCCATCGAATTGCGTCCCAAAGGGATCACCGTCACCGCCCTCTGCCCCGGCCCTGTGAAAACCGAATTCTTTTCCATAGCCGAGCGTGTGGAGGGTGGGGCACCCCACTATGATTCCATGCCCCTTTTTGTTGTAACACCCGCCGAGGCAGTTCGGGCTGGCTTAAACGCCGTTGCTGCTGACCGGGCCCGCGTTATACCCGGCCCCGTACTGGCGATTGCCGTCTTTGCGGCTCTGCTTGTTCCTTTTGTGATTATTCGCGAAGTGCTTCGTCGCTCCGCCGGGCGTTTATGAGATCGGAAGAAAACCCACCAACCCAAACCCCCTTCACGCGCAGAGTGCTCTCTTCGGAACCTGTTCCCACGGAGGCCTCCTTCGCGGCCGCCTTGGAATTGGTCAATCAGCACCTCTACACGGTCGAAGAACGCATCCGCGCCCAATCGAAAAACTTCGACCCGGCTGTGGAAGGTTACGTCTCTTATGTCTGTGACAAAGGCGGAAAACGCCTGCGTCCCGCTCTGGCCCTTCTGGCTGCAGGAGCCACCGGCAAGATCGGTTCGTCCCATGTGGACCTCGCCGTCATTATCGAACTCATCCACGTTGCGACACTGGTTCACGATGACATCATGGATGGCGCCGAACTCCGCCGCGACCAACCCACCGCCAATGCCAAGTGGGGAAACAGCATCAGCGTCCTGTTGGGCGATTCCCTTTTTGCCCATGCGCTGCGTCTTTCCACCGGTTTCAGTAACAGCGACATCTGCCGCCGCATCGCCGATGCCGCCGTGGAAGTCTGCTCGGGCGAAATCATTCAAACCCAGCGACGCTTTGACCTGAAACTCAGCATCGCCGATTACTTCAAAATCATCGAAATGAAAACCGCAGCGCTGTTCTCAGCCGCCTGCGAACTCGGGGCCTTCATCAGCGAAGCCAGCCCGCAAGTTATTGGCTCCCTCAAAACCTTTGGGGGCAAGATCGGAACCGCCTACCAAATCTACGATGACCTCCTTGACCTGGCAGGCACGGAAGAAGAGACCGGAAAAACCCTGGGAACCGATCTCCGCAAAGGCAAGTTCACCCTGCCCGTGCTCCTGCTCCTCCAAAGCGGCAAATGGAAAAACCTGAATGACCTCCTCCTTGATGAAGAATCCGTCGATGTCGCCGCTCTTGACGAAATCCTTGAAAAAGCGGGTGCCATCCCCGCCGCCGCAGCCACGGCCCAAAAGCTCATCGCCGAAGCCAAAACAGCCCTAGCCAATGTCCCCGAAAACCGCTACCAACGCGGCCTCTCCGCCATCGCCGATCACGTCTCTGCTTTAACGGCTCGGTTTGCTTGAACTGAATCGGTCGGTAACGCCAGCTCGTTTACGCTTCGTGAACACTAATTCCAAGCCATCGCAAGGGTCACTGGTTAAGATATGGCTCGGCTGTATGTGTAGCCCTGCAGGGCCAATACACAGAGCAATTCATCTCATTTATTTAAGGTAGTTAAGGTGCTATACCTGAAGAAAGGGAGAGATGTTTCTTCGGCTTCGTGAATTGGCCGTGGTAGCCCTGGAATCGCAGAAAACTCGCCTCGCCAGCGGCGTGAAAAGCCGGTAGTATTTGGGTCAATTCGCCCATCCGTATCGTAAACCCGCTGGAGATCATTTATGGAAACCAAGACTAAATCCTTTGATGCCGTCGAAGAGTCCCGCAAATGGAGGGAGGCGGCAAGTCGCCGCCTCAACGCCATGAGTAGGGAAGAGCGCATTGCGCACCTAAATGCACTTGGCGAGAAAGTCCGCGCCGAGTTGAGACCTAAATCCCGCTTTGACACCGCCCCTGCCTCCTAGCTCTCAATTCCTTGCGCCATAGTCGTACACCTATAACGTGAAAATTGAGTGACAATCGCTCAATTCTCACGCAACTGGACGAAGAGGAAATCTATTTTTGGGGGGTTCATGCCCAAGGCGAACTGGATCTTCTCCTGATTAAAGGTGGCAAACGATTTGGATTCGAAGTCAAATATGCCGATTCCCCCAAGCGATCTGCCATTCAGAAAACCGCCCATGACACGCTAGGCTTGGAAAGTCTGGTGATCGTAAATCCAGGGAAAGCAGATTACCCTCTGGAACCCGGGATTCGAGTCACTCCTCAGGCAACCACTCCGGCATCGAGGAAGTCCCTCACAAAATCGTTTGCGGGATTTGAGCGAACGTCCTGAGGGGAACCGCTTTGTTGAATGGTGCCTTTGTCGATAATGACGACCCGGTCTGCGACCTCAAAGGCCTCGTCCTGATCGTGCGTCACAAAAAGGGTGGTCAGATGAGTCCTGTTATGAAATTCGCGCAGCCACCGGCGCAGTTCTTTGCGTACCTTGGCATCCAAAGCACCGAAGGGTTCATCCAGCAGAAGCACGCGGGGCTCGATGGCCAGGGCACGCGCAAAGGCCACCCGCTGACGCTGGCCTCCCGATAATTGCGCAGGAAGGCGGGGGCCAAGTCCGCCAAGTTGCACGGCCTTCAGCAAGGATTCCACGGTTTTTGTGATCACCTCTTTGGAAGGGCGCTGACGCCGGGGCATCACGCGCAGTCCGAAGGCGATGTTTTCAAAAATCGTGAGATGATTGAAGAGTGCATAGCTTTGAAAAACAAATCCGGCCCGCCGTTTGTAGGCACTGCTACTGGTGACATCTATTCCTTCGAATTGAACCGTTCCGGTTTCAGGAAATTCCAATCCCGCAATGACTCGAAGGATGGTGGTTTTCCCTGAACCGCTTGGTCCAAGCAATGCCACGATTTCTCCGGTTTTTACTGCGAAGTCCACATTTTTGACGGCCGGAAATTTCCCGAAGGACTTGGAGATGGAGTGAAGTTCAATGCTCATGGTTGATGGGTTCCTGCGGCGGCTCCGGCGGCCAATTGGCTGGCGGCATGCCATTCGGCAAAGGATTTGAGGAGGAGGGTCACAAGTGCCAGAACGGCGAGAAGCGACGAGACGGCAAAGGCTGCCGAGAATTGGTATTCGTTGTAGAGGATTTCGATGTGCAGGGGCATTGTGTTCGTTTTTCCACGGATGTGACCGGAGACAACACTCACCGCACCAAATTCCCCCATCGCCCGCGCATTGCACAAAATCACTCCGTAAAGCAGGCCCCATTTGATTTTTGGAAGGGTGACCCTCAAAAATATTTGCCATCCGCTGGCCCCAAGGGTGGCTGCCGCCTCTTCTTCGGCATGGCCTTGGGCCTGCATGAGAGGAATCAGCCCGCGGGCCACAAAAGGGAAGGTCACAAAGACGGTTGCCAGCACGATGCCCGGCACGGCAAAAATGATTCGGATGTCATTCGCCTGAAGCCATGGCCCCAACCAGCCCTGCCTGCCAAAGAGCAGCACATAAATGAGCCCGCCAATAACCGGTGAGACCCACAGAGGCAGATCGATCAGCGAGGTGAGAAAGGCCTTTCCGCGAAACTGAAACCGTGTGATCGCCCATGCCGCCGCAAGGCCGAAGATCGTATTCAGAGGCACCGCAATGGCTGCGACCAAGAGTGTGAGCCGGATGGCGTCCAGCGTGTGCCGGTCGGTGAATGCCTGAAAAAAGACTTTCGATCCCTGTTTGAAAGCTTCTGAAAAGACAACCACGAGGGGCATTGCAAGAAAGAGCCCGAAAAATAGCACAACCACGGAAATGAGGAGTATTTTGACCGGCAGGGATTCTGCCGTGGCCCTGCGTCCCGCAGGTTGCCGGATGGTCATGGAAATTGCGCCAGCCATAATTTTTCAGCGCCCCCGGCGCTTTTCCTCCCAGCTCTGAAGTCCATTGCTCACCATCACAATCCCAAAGGAGGCTGCCAGCATCACAAACCCAAGTGCCGCCGCACCATTGTAATCGTAGGCTTCCAATTTAGAAATAATCAGCAGGGGGGTGATCTCCGTCTTGAAAGGCAAATTGCCGGAAATGAAGACCACACTCCCAAACTCCCCCACCGCCCGGCCATAGGCAAGTGTCGTGCCCGTAAGCAAAGAAGGCAAAAGCGCCGGGAAAATCACCCTCCGAAAGGTCTCCCACCGCCCTGCTCCCAGCGTGGCAGCCGCCTCTTCCACTTCCACGGACAAATCCGTCAGCACCGGCTGAAGGGTCCGCACCACAAACGGCAAGCCAATAAAGGTCAGCGCAATGTAAACCCCAATCAGCGTGAACGAAATTTTAATCCCGAAAGGAGTAAAATACTGCCCGATCCACTCGTTGGGAGAATAGAGCGCGGTGAGCGCAATGCCTGCAACCGCCGTCGGCAATGCAAAGGGCAGGTCCGTGATCGCATCCAAAATCTTGCGGCCGGGAAATTCATACCGAACCAGGACCCATGCCGCCAAAAACCCGAAAACCCCATTGGTCAGCGCCGCAAAAAAGGAAACCCCAAAACTCACTTTGTAGGACGCCACCACCTGCGGCGCTGTCACCGTCCTCCAAAAATCCTCCCACCCCATCGTTCCCGTCTTCAGGACCAACCCCGCAAACGGCAGCAAAACGAGGACCCCGAGATAAATCCACGTGTATCCCATCGTCAGCCCAAATCCGGGCAGCACATGTTTGCGGCGTTTCATGGTTTTTTAAATGTTGGCCGCGTGGGCTTGGAGGTTCCGGTAGGCTTTGAAGATGGCAAAAATGGCGGCCAGATTGGCCTGCACCTGACTCTCATGATTTGCGAGTTGGGGGGTTTCAAAAACGATCTCAAAGGGTCGGGGATGTTGGCTGGTGGGAGCCTCAAGGGAGCCGACAAAAGCGTCCTCAATGATTCCGTCTCTGGCCGACCAGCCATCGATTTGAGGGGTGCGGTTTCGGGGTAGAAATTTCTCGGCAGCGACCAAGGCCGGCTCAAGTAGATGCTTGGTGAGAACCGCACCTCCCACATAACCATAAGTGCCAGCACTGGTGTCATCGGCATGCAAGGAAATCAGACCCTCGAATTTTAAAGCCCAGAGTTGCTCTTCAAGAAGCTTCACCTCCGGTTGGGATGACTTCCGCCAGAAATCGCGATTGATATCTGTTCCTTCACGGGGCCAGCGCGTGTCATCTTCATAGCCGGTGGGATTGCACACAGGGTAAACAATGAGCTCGAAACCGCTGGCGGGTTGCGGGTCCTTGGAAAGGCTCACAAGAAGCTCGATCAGAGCCTCGGCTCCAGCCGACTCATCGCCATGGATCGCAGCAAAAAGTCCAAGGCGCACATAGGATTCTCCCCCGGGAGGGCCGATAAACACATATTTGGGAATCCGATAAGCCCGCCCGCAGCGCTCAAATCCCGGAAGCGGAGAATAAAACAAATTGCCAGTGCTGAGGGACGGCTTGGGCAACCGTCCCAGCAAATCTTCCAGGTTCCGACGTTCGCGCAGCTTGGCGGCGATTCTCGGTGGTGAGGGTTGTTGTTCCAAAGAAGCGATCATTCTCCCGCTTGTTTTTTGGCCTCTTCGGCAAGGGCTGTGCTGAGGTAGCGCTCGCCGGTTGAGCAGCCGATGGTCATAATCAGTTTGCCCTCATTTTCTGGACGGGCGGCCACTTGCAATGCCGCCCAAACATTGGCACCGCTTGAGATGCCAACGAGCAAGCCCTCTTCTTTGGCCGCAGCGATCATTGCAGAACCAATGCGGTCTTTCACACTTCCCAGCGGATTGTTAAATTCACCTTTGATGGCGATTGTGGCAGGCACATCCGCGGCGATGCGATTGAGTTGAATCAGCGGGGTGTGTCCGACGGAATCTGTGACGTTTTTGTAGTAGGGCATGGGTTGCTAAGTTTTAAGTGTTCAGTATTAAGTTTTAAGTGGCGGAGCTTTGATTGTGTGGACGAAATTATCTGCTGGGTTGGTAGATTTGGTCGAATGAGCCGCCATCCACAAAATGCTCGTTGGTGGCTTTGGTCCAACCACCGAAGACCTCATTGATTGTGAAAAGTTTCAGGTCGGGATACTGGTCGGCATATTTGGCGAGGATTTCTTTGTTGCTTGGACGGAAGAAGTGTTTTGCGGCAATTTCCTGACCCTCGGGGGTGTAGAGGAACTCGAGATAGGCCTGGGCGACCTCGCGGGTTCCGCGTTTGTCCACAACTTTGTCCACGATGGCGACCGTGGGTTCGGCAAGGATGCTGACGGATGGCACCACAAGCTCAAATTCATCTCCCTTCAATTTTTTCATGAGGAGGAGTTCATTTTCCCAATTGATGAGCACATCTCCGATTCCCCGCTCGGTGAAGGTGGTGGTGGAACCCCG
>JBGTLQ010000025.1:0-4930 GCA_041744075.1 Terrimicrobiaceae bacterium | reverse complement strand
GGCTGCGCCTGCTGGAGCTCATTCTCGAATCGCAAAAGCCCGCGGAATCGCAATTAGAGTAGGCTCGTTTCCAAAAGCAAATCTCTGAAAAAACATGATTACACACGAACACATTTCGGGTTACGACACGCATGCTGAGGCCTGGGCGACGCGAAATCGGTTAGGTCAAAATTGGGTTCACGAGCACTTAGAAAAACCGGCGATTCTTTCTTTGGCAGGTTTTCGCTCAGAGGAGAAAGTCGTTTGCCTCGGCTGCGGGAGCGGAGAAGAGGTCCGGTTGATTGAGAAAACAGGAGCTAAAGTGATTCTCGGCATTGATAAAAGTGCTGCCCTCTTGGAAAGGGCCAAAGCGTGGAATCCGGAAACCACTTTTCAAAACGGAGACATCTCGGCCCCCGAGCTTGAGCCAGAGTGCTGTGATGTCGTTTTTTCCAGCCTTGCCATGCATTATGCGGAAGATTGGAGTAACTGTTTACAGGCTGTGCAACGTGCCCTGCGAAAAAATGGTCGGTTCATTTTTTCCACACACCATCCATTTCTATGGTCGGCGGCTACCACCCGTGATGCCTCTGGAACCAGTCGCCTCCACGGCTACATCAAAAAAAATGACAGCAAGCCATACATTTATGGGGATTGCGTGGGGGAGCGATGGATCGACGACATTTGGTTTGAGAGCATGCAGGTGCGTTACCATCACAAGAGTCTCAGCACGATAATGCGGTATTTGATTGGTTCGGGCATGTCGATCCACAGCATCATCGAGCCCCTTGCAAAGGATGATGGTTCTTCTTCCGGTGCCATCTACAGCCGAATTCCGCCGTTTTTGATGGTTCGACTCAATAACGCATAGTCCGCCAATACTACAACCGGGACAAGCACTCCGAGGTGGCATGATGCTGAATGGTTCAGCGAGAGGTAGGCGAACTTTCCTTCTGAAATGGGCATGAGACATTAAATTCCCTGCATCAAGTGCTTATTCGGTTCGAAACTTTTGAAACCGCAACTTCGCATTCCGGAACAAGATCAACTCCTGATTGATCACGACCTGGGCCTTTCGACTAAATTTCCGAAATTCCCAGCATATTTGAACGTCATCAAACGGTATTAAGACCAATGGCATTCACCGCGACGACATTTTTACCGATCCTCACCGGGTCAGATAATTCGCCCTTTAAGACCGGGTGTCTGTGGCAACCAAGCCAGCGCTGTAACCGTTTAATCCGCCGCGTTCATGCTGCACCCTTCTAGCGGACCATGGACGCCAAATCTGAAAGGATTCGTTGCAGCCGGACATTGCTTTTTGCGGCCTTCCCCAGGTCCATCAAATCGCTTGCCGTGCGAGCAGTAACCCCCAGTTCACCGATGTGCTCGTGTAGTGACTTGCTCGACTTGGCGAACTTTGCACGATCAGAGGTGCGGCTTCCGGCATACAGCTTGGTGGCTCCTTCGATTGAGGTGGCAAGCAGCTTGTCGGCAACATACGCATCAATGACATCCAATTTCACTCGATCATCCGCGCTCAAACCCCTGAGCAACTTGCCAAGCATTTCAGGGGTTACCTCGCTCATCTGACCCATTTTCAACTTATGAAGCTGACCAGGATTGATTGAGCATGCTTCGGCGATACCGCGTTCAGAAAGCCCCATTATTTTTCGTTCCCGATCAATAACCGCCCATAAATTTTTCATCAACATACTTGAATCATCATATCGGCGGGTGAATTCCGATCAATAATCCATTTGATGGGCTCTCCGGCTCTGAGTGTTACCTTACAGCATGTATCTTTGTAGAGAACACCGACTATGGATATTGGAGAGCACTTGCGGGAGATTTGCCGCCTTCGCATCGAAACCGCCAAAGATGAGGAAACCATTGGTGAAGCAAGTTGGTGGGAACAAAGGCTCGCGGACTTATCAGAAGAATATGAGCACCTTTTTGACGATTGCCCCGACTCCATGGGCGAAGAGGTCAGCTAGAAATTCGACATTTCAACTTTGTCAGCACGGAACACAAAACACCCCATCCCACCTTGCGACGTTTGCCCGCACCATTCGATCAGCACAATCCTATTTCAACCCGAAACCACAACCAAGCAGACACCGACATACCAAATGAAATCCACCGTATCAGCCACCCTCCTCTACATCATCTTGGCCTGCGCAATGCCACTTGCATCCTGCACCATGTCGGAGAATTCCGGCCAAGTTGCCGCCACCAAAAAGCAAATTCCAAAAGTTGGCATGACAATGGATCAGGTGCGGGCGATTGCCGGGAAGCCGCGCTACACTTCCAATACAGGTGACGCCCTCATTTGGAGCTATCCAAAAAACGAAGCCATGCACGCGCTGCCGTTTTATGGGACTGTGGCGGGCTACCACGCCAATACGGTGTCCTTCCGCAATGGTCGCGCAATTCTGGTTGATTGGTCGAAATGATTGCCGGGCAGTCCCTATTCTTACAGCCAACAAATTATGAAAATGAATTTCACGATACTGTCATTTTTGTGCCTTGGCGTGTTGATGGCCTGCTCTGAGGACAGCAGCAAGATTCCTGATTCTCCTACGATGCTCAAAAAGGTGGATGTGCAGTTTGGGCTCGAATCACAAGAAACCACCTATATGCAGGAAAATCCGGGCAACCAACTGCCGAGCTGGAGTGCTGCAACCACATTGGAGCTAACGAGCCGGACGGATGGCGAATTCTACATGCATGGTGCCAGCGTCAACAATGACACGGAGATCACTATCTTCTACCTAAATGGTAAAAAGGTGGAACTCCCGGTCCTCATGAGGATGGGTGATGTCATCAAGGGTTACCTTGTGGATTTTAACCGGTCTATTGTGAAATTTGAAGTTTACACCAACAATGGCACCGTCGAAGGGAGCATGCTGCCATGAAACCATTGCGTTCACTTGCATGCATTGCGGCATTGCTGGTTGTGACACCAGAGATCAAGGCGGCCATTACGCCCGAAGCAGCAGCGGAGCGTTTTTTGTCCCTGCATTTCTGCGCTGGGAAAGATCCCATTAAGGAAGGGTTCGTGGCAGATTTCAAAACCATCCATCACAACACGGCTCTCATTCGTTACCGGATTGAGATGGATGAAGAAATCGAGCACATGGACGATCTCTTGGAAGAGGTGCAGGGCAAGATTTACGAAAATTTCAAAATACCGCCGAAATATTGGACCGGACAATACCCTGCCAAATTACCGCTCGCGGTTTACGACGGAAGCGTCGGGACGTATCACGATAGGCACTACAAAGAACTCACCCTAGACAAGATTGTTAGCGGACCAAAGCTGGTAACTTTTAGGAAGCGCCAAACCCCCGCTGAAGCAATCGTTGAGCTTCGATTGCGCAAGTCAGGTGATGAGTGGGCAGCGACAGAGTATTCGTATCAGGGACCTGACGGAGCTGATAAAGGTTCTGCCAACGATACGGGAATAACAGAGGAAAACGCCCTACAGCTTTTTCCAGAACTCTCGACGCCATCACGCATCCTGCTGCTTCGTGCTATTGGCAACGCCTCTAACCCCATGGTCCCGCGAGGGAGCTCTCAGCATGCCGAATTGGAAGAGCAAGTATCCAAAGGTTACTCGACGTTTCTGTCCGCTAAAGTTGCCACGCTCAAGTTAATCCTTAAAGAAATTGAGGTCGATTTGCGGATCATCAACGGCCTAAGTCAGCCTGGAACGAAAATCAAAGTTTACGATTCTAAAGAGGACCAATTTCTTGTGGCCGAGATCACCGGTCCCATGGAGTCTAGCCGCAATAGAAGCAACTCCTATTCTGCTCCGGTATTGCTTTCTACGCCGGGCGTGCCCACACCCCGAAAAGGAGAGCTTTATTACAACATCTCGCGAAATGATCGAAAGGATGAATACTTGGTAAGCGGTATCCCAATGCGTCGCCTGTTACTTGAAGTCTCTCCCACTGGCAGCAACCGCAATCGGCCATCCTCAAACAACACCTTGTTGAATATTTTACAGGATCGATCCGCACATTTCTTTATTGCACTAACACGAGATTTGGATTTTGAGGCCAATAGCTGGCCTGCACGGCTAGAATCGTCACATGAAGGCGACGGTCAGGTCAGTATCGGTGACAGATTCTACTTTGACTTGGATTCAATTCCTTCGAATTCCGCACCGCACGATCCTACGAACTACAAACTCAGTCCGTTGGTTACCAAGGAAATGACTCCTGAGCTTTGGGAGATGCTGGCAGCTTTGCGACTGCGTGGAGATGACGATTCGAAAACAACCAATCAGCCATCACTCATTGAATTAATTGATGCCTGCAAAGCCAAGGTGATGGCGCTGCCTGGGCAAACACGTGGGCGCGATCCGTCAAGGATTCAAGCTCTAAGGGAAGCTCTTCAGCTCATCGAGATGGGCGTGGCAATATGGCAAACTACGACCGAAGACGAAGTGCTATTGCAAAAAATCACTCATTTGTCTTCAGCGGTTGCAGTTCAATATCTCCCGCACATTGAACTGCACGATGATTACGTCAATGCATCCATGGCTTATCCCGACGAGTTTAGCCGCTCGATTGCAACCCTCCCCGAGGGTGAACAACCAGAGTTCAATCGCCAATTGAAGGCACTCCAAACCATTCGTATTGAGGGAGCACATTAATTCCAAAGGTCGGCACCGATACAACATAATTGAGCGCCCTTGCACGGTATTAAGTGCTGGAAAGCAGTTCTGACATCGCCTGCGCTTCGCTGCCTGCTCTGGCTAATCGATAGCTCCCACCCCTCAGTTTCGAGAAACCAACACCGATCAAAGTAATGACAAGTCCCACTCCACCACCCGTCCCGCCTACACCTCCAAATCCACCCGCAACACCTGACCCCAACAATTTGGAAACCGCTAACCAAGACAGTTCAAAATCATTCAACTGGGTTGCTTTCTTTATCCTTT
>JBGTLQ010000024.1:0-3403 GCA_041744075.1 Terrimicrobiaceae bacterium | reverse complement strand
CAGCGGTCTCACTTTGGTTGCGACCCGAAAGGATGCCGCCCGTCATTTTGGGATTGCGATGCAGCGTCATCAAATCGCGAAACGCTATCTCGCTGTGGTCAAAGGCTGGCCGGAATGGGAAACGCTAAGAATTGACCAGCCTCTATTAAGGCTGGGAGAGGTGGAGACTTCTGCGGTGTGGCTGAAGCAAGGAGTGCACGCGAATGGATCCGCGTCGATTACGGACTGTCGGGTTTTGTCAAAACACAGGCACCCCGATGCGGGGTGTGTTGCCATTGTGGAGGCCAGGCCGAAAACGGGTCGGCTGCATCAGATCCGCGTGCACTTGGCCTGGGCCGGGCACCCTTTGATGGGTGATAAAATTTACCTTGATGGCGAGGATGTTTACCTGCGTTTTATCGAGACTGGCTGGACCCATGAGCTGCGCAAGAGAGTGTTTCTGCCTCGTCATGCGTTGCACGCGGAGGCTTTGGAGTTCAAGGATCTCGAAGGCACGGAACATCAGGTAGTTTCGCCAATGCCGATGGATCTGCTGGGGTGGATGCAGAAGTGTCGGGATAGTGTCGGGATAGGCTTGCAATAGGCTGCCTTTGAGGGGCATGATGGGATTTGTGTGATCCCTCCCAAACAACACCTGCCACCCTCCATTCCCTGAGCAGGGCGTTTTAATGAAAACTCCCTCAGAAGCCAATGAAGTCGGTGACGTGATTCATGCGGAAGAAATGCTCGGGAAAGGCCGGCGTCTTCCTCTTCGTGTTCGGGCGCTGTTAATCACCGTGGCTTACGCGCTGTTTGCGACGCTTTGGATTTATCACTCCGACAAAGCATTGCTAACTTTGATAGAAGATCCCGCGCTTCTGTTGAAGTGGAGCGTATATAAGGGGTTTGGGTTTGTGACGGTTACCTCCTTAATGCTCTTATTTTTGATGTGGTGGGCATTTGGAGCGATTGAGGCCAGTGATCGCAAATTACTGCATGCGCTTGGCCGAGATATTCATCAGCGGAATCTCCACGAAGAAGAAGTGCAACGATTGAACCGGCTATACTCAGCCTTAAGTCACGTAAACCAGGCCATTGTGAGATTGCCCAAACAAGAGGAATTGTTCCCGCGTGTTTGTCAGGTTCTGGTGTTGCATGGGGGGATGCGCATGGCTTGGATTGGTTGGCATGATTCCACAACCCAGCGCATTCTGCCGGTGGCAGAGTTTGGCGATGAAAATGGTTATCTAAAAAGTCGCGAAATTTATGCGGACAAAGGTCCGGGCTCGAACGGCCCCACCGCGATGGCATTTCGTTTGGGGGTTCCTTACATTTGTAACGACATGATGAAGGACGATGTCGCCATCTCGTGGAGGGATGAAGTTAAACGGCGTGGTTTCCATGCCTGTGCAGTTTTTCCGATTCGCGTTGAGAAGCGGGTTTGCGCCACCCTTAGTGTTTTCGCGGATGAGGTTGGGGTTTTTCAAGAACAGGAAATTAATCTGCTGAAAGGCGTGTCCACAGACCTGTCTTTTGCCCTTGATAATTTCGAACGCAAAAGAGAGCAGGCGCGGATCGAGGCGTTGGCGGCAAGCGAGCGTTTGTTTTCTCACACCATGATTGAGAGTATGCCTGGCATCCTCTATTTTTATGATGATCAGGGCCGCTTTATTCGTTGGAATCGAAGTTTTGAGGAAGTGTCGGGTTATTGTGCTCAGGAAATCCGGACCATGCATCCGTTGGACTTTTTTTCTCCTGCTGACAAAGACTCCTTACAACAAAAAATCAGCGAGGTGTTTGACTCCGGAGAATCACAGATCGAAGCGTTATTCCTCTCAAAAGACGGAACGCAAACGCCTTACTTCTTTACGGGTCGAAGAGTTTTGTTTCGGGAAAAAATGTGTCTTGTGGGCGTTGGAATCGATATTTCTGAGCGAAAGGCTGCGGAAACTGCCTTGCTTGAACTCAACGAAACTTTGGAGTTTAAGGTGGAAGAGCGCACCCTCGAACTCCACGCTGCAATGCGGCGGGCGGAAGCCGCAGATCGCATCAAATCGGCATTCCTGGCAACCATGTCCCATGAATTGCGCACACCCTTGAACTCCATTATTGGCTTCACCGGAATCGTGCTTCAAGAGTTGGCAGGGCCATTGAATAGCGAGCAAAGTCGACAACTGGGAATGGTCCGATCCAGTGCACGGCATCTGCTTGAACTGATCAATGATGTGTTGGATCTCTCAAAAATCGAGGCCGGTCAACTCGACGTGCGTTCTGAAAATTTCGAGACAGCCGAGTCATTGCTAAAAGTGCTTTCATTGGTTGAACCACTGGCCACCGCCAAGGGTCTGCGTTTGCGATCGGATATTGAGAGGGCACCCACACACATGGTCTGCGACAGGAGACGGTTCGAGCAGATTCTCCTCAATTTGTTGAACAACGCGATCAAGTTCACCAACGACGGAGAAGTCCGCCTGCAGTCGGAGATCATTCAAGATGTCGTCTTTGAAGGAAACGACAGCCCCATGGACGCTCTCTGCTGCCGGGTTTCTGACACTGGCATCGGGATTCAAGAAGAAGATCTCGCCAGTCTTTTTCAACCTTTCCGTCAGTTGGACACGGGTTTGTCGCGTCAGCATGAAGGCACGGGACTCGGCCTTGCCATTTGTCGGCGGCTGATTGAAATCATGGGAGGAAAAATTTCTGTTAGCAGTGTATGGAGTAAAGGCAGTGAATTTACTATCTTACTCCCGTTAGGAGCCCCGCCAAAATTATGAAATACACCTTACTCATGATCGAAGACAACGAGCAAAACCGCTACCTCGCGAGCTTTCTGCTTGAGAAAAGTGGATATGTCGTGATTTCTGCGGTTGATGGGGTTCAGGGAATTGAGCTGGCAAAAAGCCTGCTGCCGGACCTGATCCTGCTGGATGTGCAGCTGCCGAAAATGGATGGTTATGCAGTTGCACAGGCACTGAGAAAGTTGGATTTGCTGCGCGATACACCGATTATTGCCGTCACTTCATATGCAATGGTGGGGGATTGCGAAAAATCACTTGCGGCAGGCTGTAATGGTTATATTGAAAAACCGATTAACCCTGATACCTTTGTTAGTGAAATCGAAAGCTTTTTGCCTTTGGAACCCCGAACTGGAGGCGTGGCGTGATGACTGTATTGATCGTGGATGACAAGGAGGAAAACCTTTATTATCTGGAAGCGCTGCTTGGCGCGAACCAGTGTAAGGTTCAAAAGGCGAGGCATGGAGCGGAAGCCCTAGTGATAGCCCGGGCAAATCCGCCAGATCTTGTGATCTCTGATTTGTTAATGCCGATGATGGACGGCTACACGCTCTTGAGGCACTGGAAGGCTGAAGAACGGCTGCGGAGTATTCCATTTATTGTTTATACTGCCACATATACGGAGGCCG